>JAJRZC010000399.1 GCA_024275435.1 Alphaproteobacteria bacterium | reverse complement strand
TGAGGCAGAGGCCTTTGTGTTCACCGCCGCGGTGTTCTGGGTGATGTGTTTTGGGCTCAGCCGTTATGGACGAAGTTTGGAAAAAATCGGTGAAGCCAAAAAACACTAGCAAAACCCTTCAGTCCACCACGCCGGCGCAGCAGCCCCTGGGGACCATGATTGATCTGGTTGGGGTCCACAAATGGTTCGGGCATTTTCACGTGCTCAAGAACATCAATCTGACGGTGAAAAAAGGCGAACGCATCATTGTTTGCGGGCCGTCTGGTTCGGGAAAATCCACCATGATCCGCTGCATCAACCGGCTGGAGAAACACCAGCGCGGCAGAATTGTCGTTGATGGGGTTGAACTGAATGATGAGATGAAGAATGTCCGTGCGGTGCGCTCTGAGGTCGGTATGTGTTTTCAACAGTTCAACCTTTTCTCCCACATGACCATACTGGACAACCTCATCCTGGCGCCGATCTGGGTGCGGGAAATGCCGCGTAAAAAGGCTGTCGAGCTGGCAATGTCATACCTTGAGCGTGTCGGCATCGCAGATCAGCGTAACAAATTCCCCGGCCAGATGTCCGGCGGCCAGCAACAGCGGGCCGCCATCGCCCGGTCCTTATGCATGGCGCCCAAGGTCATGCTGTTCGACGAGCCGACCTCGGCCCTTGACCCGGAAATGAAAAAGGAAGTTCTCGATGTGATGTCGGAGCTGGCCGATGAGGGCATGACGATGATCTGCGTCACCCATGAAATGGGTTTTGCCAAGTCGGTTGCCGACCGGGTGGTGTTCATGGATTTTGGTGAAATCGTTGAAGAAAACTTGCCTGATGAATTTTTCCGCAACCCGAAAACAGACCGAACCCAGCTATTCCTAGACCAAATTCTAAGCCATTGATGCCTGCGGTTTAAACCTTTGACCCATGCAAGTTGACACGCATGTACAGGACTTCAATCCGATGCATCGCAAACAAATAGCGCCGACTACTGTTCCCTGAACGCCCGCATCATTTGGTCGCTGAGAGGCTTCACAAGGTAGAAAATTACTTTGCGTTCTCCTGTCTGAATGAACTGACCCTCCCCCAATGAATTGGTCCATCCCGATGTTTAGTGCCGACGGGACCGCACCACTAACGATATGTTTTTTGGCATCGTCCCGTTTGGTGCGTGCTTCGGCGATTGAAATTAACGGGTAGGGGCTGAACGAAAGCACTTTTTCCTTGCCGCCAAAGCGGAATTTGAGCCGCCATAATTTCGAGCCGCTTGGTTGAATGAAAAGGTAGAGCCCACCGCTATCGCTTAGCTATATGGTTTTTCGTGCGGTTTGGCAGCGCGAGCGGCAAATTCTGGTAAAGCCATTTTGGGGGTATGATCTTCCGTTAATTTTCAAGATACCCCCTATCAATACCCCCAATTATTCGAGAAACAAGGGTTTGGCATGTTCAGCTATGCGCAGAAGATGCCCGCCAACTTATTGAAAATACGATGTTTTTGTTCTGTTATGTTCGTCTATGGGGAGGTGTATTGGTGCCAGGGGCGGAATCGATAATTTACATAACATATTGAAAATAAAAAATAATTAGCTTGAGAAATTTTTCTATACCAACACCTCTACCAACTCACCAAAATTCATACGCGGTTTGACTCCCAAATAGGCGCGTTGTTGGACGGATTTTGCAGTAAACGGACGATAATCGATTCCCCGGAATCATGACATAACCGTTTGGCGATGGGCTCCACGCGGGGTACCACTCGGAATAATGTTCAGGTCAGCTTCGAGAAGCAACCTCTGTTGCCAAAAGCATCCGGGAGACATCCTCGCGGTGGCAAGCGCGGACGCATAGCACTCCTCCAGAACTCTGGGACAAGAGCTCGCCGCTAAACTGACGCGAGGGGTGCGTTGGAGAATCAACTCTTGCGCAAGCAGGCTGTATTGGCCAAAGTAGACCAAATGGCTCTTTAGGATTCGTCATGAAATCAATGTCTGCGAAGGAAGCCAAGAACGGCTTCGGCCTGCTCTTGGATACCGCCCGGGCGGAGCCCGTGACGATCGAGAAGCATGGCCGGCCCGTTGTTGTGGTTCTTTCTACCGAGGAATATGAACGCCTGTTGAGCCGTTCTGCGACCAATAAGGAAAGATCGCCTCAGAACGTTAATGAAAACAATAGCTGATGGGCGAATTAGGATTGAATAGAAAGACACGGAAATAGTGACCGGGACATTTTACGAACAACCAATTCTGAATTCGCCTTACGAGGAACCGGCGCTGCACCATGCGTTAGATGAAGAAGGCATGCCCACTGACAATCCCCCGATTGCCGGTCGCCGAAGCTCGAAGTTAATCTCTCCTGTCCCCAAACCAAGAAAGCGCCGAAAGAAAGCCGATCCAAAACAGGTAAAAATGGACTTGCATTCCGGTGACGGCATCTCATCGGAAAGCCAAGAATATAACCCGACCCCGATTATCAATGAAATTCGCTCCCGCGTGGCAGCTTGGCGCAGGTTGCCCGGCCAAGCCGATTGGGGCGTTACGCCCGCGACCGCCCGTCTGTTGCACCATTGGCGGCATCATGATTTCCAGGACATCCGCCCATTTTTTTGTCAGATCGAAGCGGTAGAGACAATCATTTGGCTTACCGAGGTCGCCCGGACGCAAAAGCAGTACAAGCGTTTTTGGGAGCACATTCACGGCGCGAATGAGCAGGCCAACCCAGAGCTAATTCGGCTTGCCATGAAGATGGCGACCGGCGCGGGCAAGACCACGGTCATGGCCATGCTGATGGCTTGGCAGGTGGTGAATGCAGTTCGCTCTCCCACGAGCAAACTATTCACACGCGGATTTCTCATTGTATCGCCTGGCATCACGATCAAGGATCGGTTGCGCGTTCTTCAGCCCAATGACCCGAACAGCTACTACAAGTCCCATGAACTTGTTCCTGCCGATATGTTGGAGGACATCAACAAGGCAAAAATTGTCATCACCAACTATCACGCGTTTCAGCTTCGCGAGACGATGGACACAAACAAGGTTGGCAAGTCTCTGCTGCAAGGTCGTGGTGAGGCGCTCAAGACCCAGGAAACCGAAGGTCAGATGGTCCGCCGCGTCGCCGAAGAGCTGATGGGGTTTAAGAATATTGTCGTTATCAATGACGAAGCTCATCACTGTTACCGCGAAAAACCCGATAACGAAGACATTGCTGAGTTGAAGGGTGACGATAAAAAGGAGGCCGAAAAAGAGAACAAAGCCGCCCGTCTCTGGATCAACGGGCTGGAAGCCTTCAAGCGCAAGCTGGGCGTGCGCGCCGTTTATGATTTATCGGCGACACCGTTTTTCCTGAGTGGATCGGGCTGGGCTGAGGGTACGCTCTTTCCCTGGACGGTCAGCGATTTCTCCCTGATAGACGCCATCGAATGCGGCATCGTCAAGCTGCCGCGCGTGCCGGTGGCCGATAATATTCCCGGCGCAGATATGCCAATCTTTCGCGATTTGTGGAAGCATATCGGCAAGGATATGCCGAAAAAAGGAAAATTGGTTGGCGATCCTCTGGCAATTCCCGACAAACTCAAAACGGCGCTGCACGCGCTCTATAAGCACTATGAAGAAACCTTTGAGGAATGGGAGCGCGCCGGGATCGAAACGCCGCCCGTCTTCATCGTTGTTTGTAACAACACGTCTACATCAAGGCTTGTCCATGAGTGGATTTCCGGTTGGCGAAGGCCGAACGAGGATGGCGAGGAAATCTTTGAACATAACGGCCATCTGAAACTGTTTCGCAATTTTGACGAGCACGGCAACAGCTTCCCACGCCCCAATACGATCCTGATCGATAGCCACCAGATAGAATCTGGCGAAGCATTGGACAAAAACTTCCGCGCAATGGCCGCGTTGGAGATCGAGCAGTTCAAACGAGAAATGAAACAACGCTCTGGTGCGGGCGACGTAGGCGAAATTTCCGACGCGGAACTTCTGCGTGAAGTGATGAATACTATCGGCAAGAAAGACCGGCTGGGAGAACAGATCCGTTGCGTTGTCTCCGTTTCCATGCTGACGGAAGGCTGGGACACCAATACTGTTACTCATATCCTCGGCATCCGGGCCTTCGGCACCCAGCTTCTTTGCGAGCAGGTAGTCGGTCGGGGTTTGCGCCGCTATTCCTACGATTTGAACAGCGAAGACCTGTTCAACGTCGAATATGCCGACATCATGGGCATTCCCTTTGACTTCACGGCCAAGCCGCAAGTCGCACCGGTCAAGCCACCCAAGAAGACCACGCGCGTTGCCGCCGTCAAAGAGCGCGCCGCGCTGGAAATCACGTTCCCGCGTGTAACCGGTTATCGCGTTGATTTGCCGGAAGAGAGGCTCACCGCGAGTTTCACAGAAGACTCGACCTTTGTTCTGACTCCAGAGATGGTCGGCCCTGGTCAAACCCTGATGGAAGGTATCGTCGGCGAGGGCGTGATGATCTCCGCCGCCGAGGCGCAGGCCAAGCGGCCCAGCACCATTGCTTTCGACCTCGCCAAGCACCTCCTTTACAAATATTTCAAGGATGAAGACGGTGAGCCCAAACTATACCTTTTCGGGCAAATCAAACGCATTGCCCGTCAATGGATCGATGAAGGCTATCTGGTCTGCAAGGGCGATACCGGCAGATGGATGCTGGAATATCTGAATGTCGCCAATCAGGCCTCTGAGCGCATCTATAACGCTATCGTCAATTCCATCGGTGACCAGCGCAAGGTGAAAGCCGTCCTTGATCCCTATAATCCCAAATCCTCCACCGCCCATGTGGGTTTTTCGACGACCAAGGATTTGTGGACCACGGCGCCGGCCAAGTGCCACATCAACTATGTTGTCTTGGACAGCGACTGGGAGGCGGAATTCGCGCGCGTCGCAGAACAGCACCCCAATGTTATTTCCTATGTGAAAAACCAGGGATTGGGATTGGAAATTCCCTATAAGGACGGCTCGACGGCGCGCACTTACGTGCCCGATTTCATCGTCCAGATCGACGACGGCCACGGCGCCGACGATCCGCTCAATTTGATTGTCGAAGTCAAGGGCTACCGGCGTGAGAATGTGAAACTCAAATCCGAAACGATGCGCACCCAGTGGGCGCCGGGCGTCAATAACCTCAGGGTTTTCGGGCGTTGGGCGTTTGAGGAATTCAGTGACGTTTATGAGATGGACAGGGAGTTTAAGGCGCTGATTGATCGGGTTTTAAACGGGGAGTCTGACTAATGGCAGCCAAAACTAACAGAATAAATTTCTATTTAATCAAAGACGGAATGGCACGGAAAGAAATTTTTAAGACGCCAGTTGAAGAGCTTGAAACACTAACCGTGCCAGAAGAGAACGTCTTATATTACAACCCCAAAGTTGTGATCACTGCCCCTTGGGTAAAAGATTTTTTCAATACCGAGATCAAGAAAGATGATCGCCACGTTTTCAATGCAGCGTCTTCTCAAGTTGTATTACTTAGAACGGTCACCCTAAACAACATCGATGTGACTTTCGCTATATGCTTTGGCACAGGCTATCACATGCTAAAAAAAGATGCCTATGAACCAAGGTTTGGTTTGGTTTCTGTGCTGAACATTGTGAGCGAAAATAGTTTAAGAAAAATAGATAAGCATGACATATCAGGCACTCCTAAATTCACAGCCGAGCAGCTATCAAAAAAAGGCGGCCAAATGGACTTTGGTCTTGACGTCGAGCTTGATATTTTACTAGGCGCAACAGGAACGCTCGACAAGAAAATAAAGAAAGAAGCACGACTTAGAAAACTCTTTGGAACAACCCTTTCAAGCAAAGCCAATTTGAGTATAAATGCGAAGTATGATGCCAATAATATCGATCGGTTGCTCAAGGCTTCATATATTGCTTTCAAGACCAAGCGATATGAAGATAAGGGCTTTGCATGGATTGATAAAATAGATTTGGTAAAGAAAAAAACGTTAAAACACTCACAGCTCATTGCAAAACTTGATGAATGCCTGACTGGCAGCGCAACCAATTATAAGATTTGGTTAGCGGTTCCAGAACTGGTCGAGTGGCAAGACATAAAGGGGTTCTATTTCGGCAACGGCAAGGACACTCTATTTGAAGATGTGACCTTTGATGCTTTCAAAGAAATTGTTACGGATGGAATTAATGTTCAAAAACTCCAGTCTGTAGACGTAAATGCACTTCATGCAAATGGTGAAAAAATTGCATATAGCTGGAGCGCCTACCAGTGTCTATATGCGGAAGTGTCATTGGACAATACAGCATACATACTGATCAATTCAGAATGGTACCGACTCAAAGATGACTTCATTACAGAAACAAATAACAAGTACCAAAACATCATTGAGAACCACTCATCCAGCATAAATTTCAAAGATTATCAAACCGCAGACGTCAATGAGAATGGTTACAACACGAACATGACATTACAAATCGCAAATGCGGTTTGCATGGATGCCAAAAATATCAATCACGGTGGTGGGTATAGCAAAATCGAGTTTTGCGATATTTTTGACAGGGATAATAGAAAAATTATCCACATCAAAAAATATTCAGGGTCCAGCGTCTTAAGCCACTTGTTTGCACAAGGGTTTGTATCTGCCCAATTGCTGCTTGATGATGCAGGCTTCAAATCAAAAGTCGAAGAAAAAATAAAAGAAATCAGCAATGACGACTATTCATTTGAAGGAGACGGAGCTGAATATGAGATCGTCTTTGGTATTATCGCCAAGCCGGAAACCAAGGAACTACCGCTTTTCAGCAAAATAAACCTAAACAACATTTTTGGCAGAATACGCAATATGCGCGGTTACACAGCCTCAATTGCGTTTATTCCGAATAATGCTTCGCTTACATTGGCTCAAGATAGCGATGAGGCAGCATAAGGAAAATTGAGGAACCTCTAATGGCACGCAAACCGAAGAAAACAAAACAGGTTGAAACCCTGACCCATGATGAGGCGAAGCGGAAAAATATTCCGACGGCGGAGCTGCAATCAGCGGCGCAGCGGGCGGAGGAGATCAATCCGTTTGAGCCGGTGACGTACAGCCGTGAAAACCCGTTGCCCGAGGGCGCGTTCCGCCCCCGCGATGAGGATTTGGACCCGCAGATCATCTGGAAAGGCGCAACCCTGCGGCTGAGCCCGGAACAGATCGCGCAACTGACCGAGACCGGCAAGCTGGAAATTGGTGATGCGCAACTCGTCTGGCGCGGAAAAGATCAGCAGGACTGGTCTGATCTGGTGGTGCAGGCGCCGCCGCTTTACATTCAGGAAAAAATCCACCCCAAAGCGATCATTGATGATCTGAAAAGGCAGACGAAGGAACGGCAGGACGAGCAGGCTGATATGCCTGATCTATTCGGCGACTTCAACGGCATTGATGCAGAAGCCAAGACCGAGTTTTACCAGCACGACCAGAACTGGTCGAACCGAATGATCCTGGGCGACAGTTTGCAGGTGATGGCCAGTCTGGCCGAACGTGAAGGCCTGCGTGGCAAAGTCCAGTGCATCTATTTCGATCCGCCTTATGGAATAAAATTCAAGTCGAATTGGCAGGTATCAACTCGTGATCGCGGTGTCCGGCGTCAGCACTCATGGGACAGCATGAGGGCGTGATCGCCCGACCGAAACCTGAGTTCACCGTGTAGATTGACGAGGCCGGTGAAGATCGGCCGGAAGCCGTGACCGTGGTTGCTGTTCGGACCGTGGCGTGAAATGCCGTCCGTAAGCGCGGCTTCCAGGGCCTTGCCCTCATCGGGCAGCGCGGCATACGCTTTGTAGCGGCGCAGGCTTTGCAGGATGCCGACGCCACGATCGGCGACGACGAATTCGAACGCGCCGGGCTCGGCTTTGTAGGCAAGAACCCCCGTTTCAGGCGCATCCGCATGTTCATGAATATTGTTTTCGAGTTCTTCCATCGCAGCAACCAATTGGCCGGAGACCGCTGCGGGCAGTCCTGAAATCTCCCGTCCAGCTCGCTTTGCCGTCATCAGGAAACCGGTCAATCGGCTGTCAGCGTCAGGGCCTAGCCGGGCAGCGCGGATAAATCCCACATGTTGTTTCACCGGGGAAACCCAGCTTTCCGTTGCCTGTTCGAGCGCGGCGACCAAAGGCGCTGCGCTGTTCAGCACAAGCCAGTTTCCCTGACGCGGGATTCGTCCGCCTGCGGATAGCTGCAAGAGTTCAAGGAGGGGGCCGAGCTGTTGCGGCGTATAGGTTGTCGGCAGATTTGCTTCGTCAAGCTTCCCGCGCGCTACCGCGAAGGCCAGCCCATCTACATCGCCGAACAGGAGCTGTTTTTGCACCGCTCTCATTCAGCAGCGTGCATGACGGGGGCCGTGGCGAAGACGGGATTGTAACTTCGGCTCACCAGCGACCAGTTATGCGTCAGCAACTCGTCCACCGGCGCATTCGGGGCCGTCAGGGTCGTTTCCCAGTCGATCTTGCCGTTAGCCGTTTCGATACCACGCTGGCGGTAGACCGCTTTCATGAACGACGTGGTGTCGAACACCGTCGTTTCGCCGAAGGCGGCGACAAGCCCTGGCAGGATATCCGATCCTGCCGCGCGCGCCACGAGATGAAGGGGGCGGCCCGCGTCTTTCGCCAGATGGACAAGCTGGGCGGCCTGCCAGTCAATCCGCCCGGCCCAACCCGCGCCGGTTTGGAACTCGAACGCCACATGCGTCACTTCGCTGCGCAACCGAATGTATCTTGCCCATCGGTCCCAGTCGCGCTCGGTTCGCGCATTGACGTGCAGCGCGGCGGGCAGGCCCTCCCGAAGAAACTCTTCATGCGTGATCGCGATGCGCTTCATGCTGTGCATGTCGTCCCAACGCGGCTGGTCGGTAAAGTGTAGTAATTCAGACCCGTTCTGACAGTTGCCGGTTTTGATGCGGTCTCTGTCAGGTTATGTTTGGTCTACAAACTTTTCCTTCCAGATTTCTTTGCCGTCCAGCAGGGTCTGCATGGGCGTTCGGCCTTCACAGA
>JAJRZC010000398.1 GCA_024275435.1 Alphaproteobacteria bacterium | reverse complement strand
CAAGATGAGCGAAAAGCCAGTGGTGGCAAAGCTCTGGAACTCGTCCACATAGAGATGAAACGGGTGGCGTTCGTGCTTCGGCATATCCCGTCGCGATAACGCCGCCTGGGCAAGGGCAGTGACAAGAAGCGCGCCGAGAAGATGGGCGGGGCCTTCGCCAAGCGCGCCTTTGGACAGGTTTGCAATCAGCACGCGGCTATTATCCATCATGAAGCGCAGATCGATCGTGCTTTTGGGTTGCGCGATAATATTGCGAATGGCCGGCGTCATCAGAACGCGCCCGACCTTGTTCAAAACAGGCGCTATCGCTTCCTCGCGGAACTTCGGCGGGTAGGCGGCGAATTCGTGCGTCCAGAAGGCGCGCACGATCGCGTCGCGGACGAAACGCACGCACTCCGCCCGATAGGCTTCATCTTGCAACAGGCGGGGGAGGGAAAGAAGCGTGGCATTTGGCACGTCCATCAATGTTCTAACGGCATGGGCGAAAATGTGCTCAAGCCGAGGCCCCCAAAATTCCGGCCAGATGGCACGGAAGGCCGCCACCACACCATCGGCAATCAACGGCCGGTCGTCTTCGGGAACATGTGAGAGAAGATTAAAACCAATGGGGCGAGCGAGGTCCGAGGGGTCGAAATAGACGAGGTGATCGCCACGATGCGTGGGCAGCATTGAGGCGGCCGCCTCCGACAGATCGCCGTGCGGATCGAGAAGCGCGCAACCGCGGCCCAAAGCCAGGTCCTGCGCAATCAGGTTTTCAAGAAGTGTTGATTTGCCGGTGCCAGTCTGGCCGATGACGTAAAGATGGCGGGCGCGATCAGGGGGGGAGATACCAACAGGTTCGTCTTGGCGCATGCCGAGATACAGGACTTTTTGAAGATCAAGTTTGCTCATGGTTGAAAGCGAGCCACGGCATCGCTGCATTCGGCTGCACTGGCTAAATGGCGGGCGAAGATGTGCTGATCTTCGCGGCGGGATCGGGCAGGACATTGAGCTTCTGCCGAGAACTCTTTTCCCGTTCATCCGTCCCGCCCGCTTACCGAGGCTCGCTTCTGCTCGCGAGAATTTGTGGCTCACGACAAAAATGTTCCCGAGCCTAATCCATTCTAGCAGACTTCACAGGCACGAATTTTCTCCCGCGCTCAAACACGCGATTGTTCGCAAGCTCATCGAAAGGAATTACAAGAACGCCGCCCCGCGTCGGACGCGCGCAGCCGGCCGACTTCGACCCGAAACCCGATTGGGTTTCTTGATTAAAGACGAGAGGACCGACTTTTTCTTTCAAGGACATTTTATCTAAGAGGGCAAGGCCGCCAGAGCTCGTAAGAGCACACGCTCTTGGGGGCGGCCGCAGTGGTCGGTTCTCTTTAAGATGAGAACCGGCAATCAATAGACCCATTTAGGGTCGAAGTCGGGCGTCAAGCCCGACGCGGGGCGGCTCAAATAACGTAAGTTTTCCGCCAGTTCCAAACATGCGCCCTTACCTTTGCCCCTACCTTTCTGAATGTCAGGGGCATTTCCAGGGGAAAGCGAGGGGGTGGCGTTTCAAGGACATGGCCTGAAGCGGTCAGGAATATCGAATTGCCGCATGGGATAGGCCGCCAGAGCGATACGCAGAGCATGGAGGGGATTGGTATAAACTTGGGGCAACTGCTCACTGCGTCTCACTGATGCGCCTGAAAGCCCCCTGCATTTTGGTAGAAAGTTGGTAGAAAGTTAATAAAGAGAATACTGATTATAATTCATAACCCCTTGAAATCATTGGTGACCCCGACGCGATTCGAACGCGTGACCCTCAGATTAGGAATCTGATGCTCTATCCTGCTGAGCTACGGGGCCTTTGATGTTGGTTGGTGCGAGTCAGTTTAGTGCGTTCAGGTGGTTTTCTCAATGGCTTGAACCGCTACCATAATTCAGGGTCTTGCTCATATTTGATGCCAAGTGCAAGGAAATTTTTGTTTTTACTATTTCTTGGCAGCTGTTTTTTGCTTTAGGTTCGACAGGCTTTGAATTCCTGTCCCTTACCTGTTCACTCTCCCTCTCTTCTTGCCCCTTTCTTTCTCTTTCATTTTTTGGCTCCGCCCTTCCGCTTTTTCTCCTGGAGGCAACATGATGAATGGCGGTTCGGATTGAAAACTAGCGTTGATAGGTCAGGGTCTTTCTCGACCTTATTGTTACCTGTTGAGTTGGTTTGTTGAGCAAAACAGTTTGCTATTTCTTTGGGACACAGTTGGGTGAAAGAGGTTCATTCCAAAGTCCAGATGAGAGCGAAGACTTGGGTACTGTTTCCTCAATTTGGCCGGATTTCTAAGCTTGTTGCGCTCATCCTTTATGATGCCTTGTGTGCGGATTCTTTGAGTTCCGGCTGGCGCGTGCCGCTTTGCGGTTTTTGTCGTGTTCCGCATCTTTAGGGATACCCGGGGTTATAGCTCAGTGGTAGAGCGGCCGGTTTAACCGGCAGGTGGGGGGTTCGATTCCCTTTAGCTCCTCCATAACGACTAGCTCAGTTGGTAGAGCACAGGACTTATAATCCTGCGGTCGTGGGTTCAACTCCCGCGTCGTTTGCAGTGCCTTTTAAGCACAATCGGTTTTGGACCGACTCTAAGATCACAGGGAGCCGGTCGTTCGATCCTGCTGGAGAATTGGAAACCAGCGGCCCTCGGCCAAAGGTGGAAGATTTGAAGGCAGCACGGTTCGCACTTTGCGCCAGCGCGGATACCGTCTGGCGTGCTTGTACTGGAGCTATCGCTTCTCGTGTTTGAAACTCCTCGGGGTGGAGGGCGCTTTAGGCGATGGTGTAAGGTGTGAGGCGCTCGACTTAAGCGTTGGCCCGTGTGGTTCGTGTGGGTTGGCGACCGGTGGCCTTGATTTTGATTGTTCGTCTCGTTGTGTACGAGATTTTTTTGTTGGAGTGTATCATGGCCCGTTTCGGGGTGTCGCGATCAATTGGCTTTTTCAAGGTGATTGTTCGAGATGACGAGCGCGGATTTCTGTATCGCAATGGCCGGTTCGTGCGCTTGCTGGAGCCGGGCCGGTTTCGCGTGTTTGATCCTAATGGGAATTTGAATGCCATTGTCGTCAAGGTTGTTCGTGCGGAAATTTCGACCGAACAGGCATTGTTGTTTAAAAAAACCATGCCGCAAATGACGGAAAATAATTTTGAAATTGTACAGACCGAGGCGAATGAGGTGGCTATCGTCTCCTTTGATGGTGAGCCTCAGCATTTGCTGCGACCCAATTCGACGCGCGCGTTTTGGAAAACAGTGACGCGTGTGGATGTAGAGCGCATTAATACGAGTGTTGACCTGCGCGTAAAGAAGCAACATCTCGACATGCTCGATTTGACGAACATCTCAGTTGTCACGAACGAGATTGTTGAGGCCCATGAGGCTGGGTTGCTGATTGTCGATGGTCAGTTTCAGGAATTGTTGAATCCCGGCCGTCATGCGTTTTGGGCAGTGGCGCGCAACGTTCGTGTTGCGAAGGTTGACCTGCGTCCGCAGCCGCTCGAAGTTACGGCTCAAGAAATCCTTACAAAGGACCGTGTTGGGATTCGGGTGACATTGACAGCGTTTACCAAGGTTGTTGATCCTGAAACAGCGGTGCTTGGTGCAAGGGATGTGTCCAATACAATCTACCGGTACATTCAGTTTGCCATTCGTGAAGCTGTGGCTAAGCGTACGCTTGATGATATCTTGGCAGCGCGTGACAAGATTGATCAGGAAGTTCGTTCCTTTGTCACAACACGGGCGGAAAAACTTGGTATCGAAGTGGGTGAGATCGGCGTTAAAGATGTCATCCTGCCAGGTGATGTGCGCGAACTTCTCAACAAGGTCGTTGAGGCGGAAAGGGTGGCAAAAGCAAACCTCATTCGACGTCAGGAAGAAACCGCCGCGACGCGTTCTTTGTTGAATACAGCTAAGCTGATGGAGGACAATCCACTGTTGCTGCGCCTGAAGGAATTGGAATCTTTGGAGCGACTTGTTGAGAAGGTTGGACGAATTGACCTTCACGCTGGTGAAGGTGGTGGCCTGGAAGCACTTTTGAACAATCTTTACACCTTAGGGAAAGATCATAAGGACGTTTCGTCTGCCTAGATGTCGCGTTGGTGAACCAGGTACTGGTTGTTTCGTTTGGGTGTCTGGAAATAACTTTCAAATTAAAAAAAGCCTCGAGGCTTGGGTTTTCTTGATCCTACCTCGGGGCTTTTTTAAATTTGATGCGGGTCTGATTTTGGTGGCGATATGGAATTATTTCAAATTTATCTGGGTTCTCAATCTATTGCTAATCAATGCACGCTATGGTTGTGCTATTGCCTTTGTTTCCCTCTTTAAGGCAGGCCGTCTTCACTTTGAGATGACGGCTTTGAAGGATTTTCAGTTTGTCGGCTTGATGGCTAGAGCTTGCTGATTTGTTGTTGGGGCCTTGGCGTCCTTGTTGCTGGCTGCTTCGAGCTTTTGAGCTGTGTTTGTTGTGGTCTGTTGATTTTTTGCAGGTAAGCAATGCTTCGTTCTGTTTCGTCTTTCGGACTTAGTGTCTCAACTCAGCTTTTGATTATCGTTGGCGCACTTACAACCTTGTTGCTTTCTCTTGCCCTCACCACCCAACGTTTTTCTGGAGATGTTTCGCGTGCGATAACGGAAGGGGTTATGGGGCGTCAACTTCTTATTGATGCTTCGAGTCTTTGGATTATTTGCTTTGTTGCTGGGGGTGTTGCCCTTCTTCTTTTATGTCCCTTAGCCGTCGTGGTGGTGCGAAGGTTTGCAGTGCGCCTTGAGGATATCACTGACAAGATGCTGCGTATTTCGCGCAATGATGTTGATGTTCAAATAACTCATTTACATGACGAGGATGAACTGGGAGATTTGTCTCGTGCTCTTCAAGTTTTCAAAGCGAATGCGGTGTCATTGCTCGGACAGCAGGAACTTATCGAGCAGCTGAACCTTCGTTTTGAGGCGGCGCTTAATAATATGGTGCGCGGTCTTACGATGTTTGATGCGGATAAGAATCTTGTTGTTTGCAATGAGCAGTTCCGAAAAATTTATGACCTTTCGAAAGACAATTGTTATGCGGGAGTTTCACTACACGATCTGCTTGTTGAACGGGCTTCTCGCGAGAATTTATCTCCTGAGGAACGTGATAAGTATGTGGCGAAATGGTTTGCGGTTCATAGTGATATGATGGGCCGACGCAAACGTGCGGAACTCGAATTTTTAATGAGTAACGGGCGTATGATATTGATTACTTATGAGCCAATGTCGGATGGTGGATGTGTTGCGATTCACGAAGATATTACAGATAAGAGACGAAAAGACGAGAAGATCAATCGACTCGCACGCAGGGATTCCTTGACGGGTGTCGCCAACCGTTATTGTTTTTGTGAACAACTCGACCGTCAAATTGAGCTTTGTGCGCAAGGAGAGGGGTTTGCTGTACACCTTATTGATCTTGACCATTTTAAAGACGTCAATGACACCTTGGGTCATGCTGTTGGTGATGTTTTGCTGAGGCTTGCAGCTGCCCGGATCAAGAAATCCATGCGCAAGGGTGATTTTGTTGCCCGTCTTGGTGGCGATGAGTTTGCTGTTATTCAGACAGGTATTGGGAAGATGGGGGTGGAGAGTGAGACAAATGCTTTGGCGGCGGCCAACCGCCTCATCGAAATATTAAGCTCTCCATTTCATATCCAGGGACAGAGTATTTTGATTGGTGCAAGCATCGGTGTTGTTACGGGGGCGTGCAATTTCAATTCGTGTGACGAAGTCATCAAGAGGGCTGATATCGCTCTTTACAGAGCCAAAGACGAGGGGCGAGGTGTGGCGGTTTTATTCCGTCAGGAACTTAAGACTTCCATACGTACACGGCGCGCGTTGGAGTTGGACCTTCGTCAAGCTATTCGAGATGGACAACTTGAACTTTTTTATCAACCCATTGTGGGAGTTGATGGTTCTCGAATCGTCAGTTGTGAAGCTCTTATGCGATGGAAGGACCCTTTGCGCGGTTGGGTAGCGCCTTGTGACTTTATACCGGTTGCCGAAGGTCTTGGCCTTATTGGTTATCTGGGGGAGTGGGCTTTGCGCAAAGCCTGCCTTGAGGCAAGCACATGGCCTGATGATGTAAAAGTTTCTGTCAATCTGTCGCCCTTGCAGTTTCAAACCTCTGATCTTGTTGAAGTCACAAGATCAGCTCTTGAAGATGCTGGGCTTGCTGCTAACAGGCTGGAGTTGGAGGTCACCGAAAGCCTGCTTTTGAAGGATGATCCTGAAACAATTGCAACAATGCACGCGCTTCGTTCAATTGGTGTGAATTTTTCACTTGATGACTTTGGGACAGGTTATGCATCTCTCAGCTATTTGTTGGCGTTTCCATTTGATAAAATCAAGATCGATCAGATGTTTGTTCGAGACATGATTGACCGGCATCAGCACGCGGCAATTGTCGCTGCGATTGTTATATTGGCTCAAAAATTAGAAATTCGTACAGTGGCGGAAGGGGTTGAGACTTCTTCTCAGCTTCACGAAGTCATCAGGCTTGGGTGTGATGAAGTGCAAGGGTATTTGTTCAGTAAACCCGTTTGCGAGAAAGACATCGGTGTCCTTATTTCAAAGGGTGTATCTGGAGAAGTTGTGGCAGCGTGACCGGACTGTGACAAGGTTATAGGTACGATCAAGTTTGCTGGTTCAACTACAGGTATAAGAGATGGGTCTGCTAACGCTGTTTTTAATGATTGCAATTCCTGCTGATCTGTCTGGATTGTTAAAGTTTTGTGTCGAAATGCATGTGTTTGCCGTCAGTTAATGCTCTCTTTTGTTGCGTGTTTTGAGCTGAAGGTCCTTTCCTATGGTTCTGGTAGGGCTTGATCTAAATTTTGACAGGTCGTGTTTGTATTCGTTTGGGCGCTTGTTTGGGTTGTCGGATAGATAAATCGTGGAGAAGTCTTCCTTCCAGGGAGCCTAAGCGTTGGTCCGGGAATGTTGAATTATATCGATTTTCTTGATGATGCCTTGCAACAAGATGTTGGGCCAGTATAGTGCGAACTGGGGAGCGCTAAAGCCTTATTTGGCTTAGGTGCGATAGGGCGTGTTTATCAATATATCATTCGTGCCCGTGTGAATTTGTCCGCCTTTCAGGTGTTGGTGGTTTTGGGCCGAGAAGTGTTCTCGAATGGGGATTTTACTTACCGTTGGAGTTTGTGACTAGATGAAATGCAATCCTTGGCGGTGGTTATGGGGCATACCGCTACTTGCTATGTGGTTTTGGATCACGTTTGTTAGTGAACGTGCACCTATTGAATCTGATCTTGCGCTGCGTGCGCAAAATGCTTTGGAGCAGGCAGGGCAGGGTTGGGCACATGCTCGTTTTGATGGTCGCGATGGTGTCTTGAATGGGCGTGCACCTTCTTCAGAAGATCGGGAGGAAGCGGCTGCCATTGTGCGCGGTGTGCACGGTGTTCGGGTTGTCACCAATCAAGTGACGCTGCTTAAGGCCATGGATCGTTTTGTGTGGTCCGCGGACTATTCCAAAAATCAACTTATTCTAAGTGGATTTGTTCCCAATGAGCAGGTTCGTGTTTCTGTTCTCAAGGCAGTGAAAAGCCGTTTTCCCGATGTGGATATCCTGGATCGTCTGAAACTTGCCAGGGGGGGGATCGAGATCAAGCCTTGGCTTGAGGGTGTTTCATTCGGACTTAAGCAACTTTCCGGCCTTGAGCGGGGCAGGCTTGAGTTCATAAATATGAAATTTTCGCTTGAGGGCCTGGCGCCAAGTTATGCGGTTTACAAGGACGTATGCTCTGCGCTTTCCAAAGGGGCACCCTCTGGCGTGCAGCTTGCCAAACAAGATGTGTCACCGCCTTCTGTTAGCCCCTATACGTGGCGTGCCAAGCGGACCGCTTCTCAACTTGTCATATCGGGGTATGTTCCCAGCGAGTCTTCGCGTTTACAATTGTTTGAATATTCTAAAAAACGGTTTCCAAAACTGGCGATCATTGACCGGATGGAAACTGCGGCGGGGGCTGTGCCGGGTTGGGTCCAGGCAACAGGCGTACTCATCGATCAACTTGCGCTGTTGGAAGAGGGTGAAGCGCACATGAAGGATGACGCGCTGGGTCTGACCGGCCGGGCGCCAAGCAAGGATATTGCTGATCAAATTTCCAATGTTGCAAGTGAGGATGTACCAGATTCGTTTACAATGACGACGGATCTTACATTTCCAAAACCAAAACCTCCTAGAATCAATCCTTTTGTGACGTCTATTGATGCGCAAAAATCTCGAGTCCGCTTGTACGGTTATGTTCCCAATGATGAAGAGCGAGCCAAGTTAATCCAGATCGTTGGTGACAGGTTTCCAGACAGGACAATTGTCGATGACCTGAAGCTTGGTTCGGGTGAGCCTCAGAGTTGGCGCGCATGTCTTGCCGCTGGTCTTATGGGTGTGAAAAAACTAGGGGCGGGTGTTGTTAATCTTGTTGGCCAGTCGGTGTCGGTTGTTGGTGAGACAATGGATGAAAAACTGGCTGCAAATCTTGAAGGGGATGTGCGGGCGGCAGCCAATCGAGCCTGTTCAAGTCGCGTCCAGGTCAAGCTCAATTTGCCTCCCGAACCGCACCTCAACTGGAGTGTTGAAGCTGATGGCGAGGGAAGAATTACGCTTGAGGGCGAAGTGCCCAACAGCCAGACGCGCAGCGATTTGATGGCAGCATCGAAGAGGTTGTTTCCTAAAGCGGAAGTGCGTGATCAGATGGTTGTTGTGCAGAGCTTTGCAAAAAACTGGAATAGGGTGGCTCAAACTGGAATTTCACTTTTGTCCAAGCTACGTAAAGGCCGTGCAACCTTATCGGGGCAGGAGTTGGTTGTTTCAGGTGAGGCCAAGGATACTGCTGTTGCTTCTGCCGTTAAAGGCCAACTGAAGAAATTGTCTGTACGCGGCTATTCTGGGCGCGGAGAATTGACTGTTCGTTCGGACTCGATGATTTGGGCTGAGGATGAAGCAAAGCGGAAAGCTGCTGCAGATGCTGCGGCTGCGCTGGCTGCGAACAGACAGGCTGAGCGTGAGGCGGAACAACGCGAGGCGGAGAAACGTGAAGCGGAACGATTGAGAAAAGAGCAAGAAGCTCTCAATCGTGCTAGAGAGGCAGCCAAGCAAGAGGCTTTAAAGGTAGCCCAGCAACGAGCCCAAGAAGAGTTGCTAAGGAAATCTCAGGAAATGGCCCGTCGGAAGGTTGAGGCGGAGGCTGAGGAAATTCGGCGTTCCCAAAAGATTTCCCGTACGAAGGAGGCCGAGTTAGACGCCAAACGAGAGGCCACGAGAAAGAAAGAAGCTGATGCGTGTGGCTTGGCAATGAAGAAAATTGCTCAATCGGGGGTGATACGTTTCAAGTTTGCGAGTTCTGAGCTTGATCAGAAGAGCCATGCAACCCTTGATGAGATTGCCAAACAAGCTGAAGCTTGCTCATCTTTTCGTATCGTGGTTTCTGGCCACACGGATTCTGTGGGAACCAAGCGCCGCAATATGTCTCTTTCTCAAAAAAGGGCTCAGTCTGTGGTTGATTACCTGGTTCAAGTGGGTGTGGAAAAATCAAGGCTTGAAGGGATAGGTTATGGGGAGAGCCGACCTATAGCTCCCAATAATAACGAATTGAATCGTGCGAAGAACAGACGAATAGAATTTGATGTCAAATAGTAAAGACGAATAGAGTCACACGATGTAAGCGCCGGGCAGGCGTAAAAGGGATCTTGGAGAGGGTCGTTTTATGGAATACCTTGTATTGAAGCTTTTTTGGTATCTAGTCGTCGCATTTGTGGTTGGTCTGTTTGTGGGGTGGATCTCTTGTGGTCCTGTGGAAGATGGGAGCAAGTAACTGAAATGAACGCTAAAGACACTGGCTGGGGAGTGAGCGTATGACGTACTTGCTGGTTCAAATCGCATTGCTGTTGCTTGGTGCGTATCTTTTGGGGGCGCTGATCGGTTGTGTGGGGCGGCGACTTCAGGATTACCTTTTTGGAAATGATGATACCGTAAAAACCGATCGTCTTGCTGCTGCTGGCGTAGCGCCGGTTATTGAAGTATCAAATCCAGATGCTGAAGCGGGAGGCAAGCAGTCCCGGTTTGAAAGGGCGCTCTCACAAGGACCGGAGGCCAGCCAAACTGGTGGAGCACAGCCAAGTCCTTCAGGGGTAGAAGCTCAGTCGTCACCGACGGAGACAGTTCAGCTGGATACGCCTTCGTTTACGCCGGTTGCAGACCCCAGTCCGTCGCGTGAAGAACCGAGTACACAGGATGACGCGGCTTCATCGTCTGCACCTTCTTCAGATGCACAGGACGTGAGCCCTTCACCGGTTGAAACTTCACAAACAAAGACTGAGCCAGCCGATAAGGTTGATGAGGGTGAACCGTTCTCATCTGTCTCTGTGGCTGCGGCAGCTGCTGCT
Organism: Alphaproteobacteria bacterium; assembly: GCA_024275435.1. Lineage (GTDB taxonomy): Bacteria > Pseudomonadota > Alphaproteobacteria > Rhizobiales > Hyphomicrobiaceae > JAJRZC01. Next base: position 18,872 of record JAJRZC010000398.1, on the reverse strand, counting down.
GCCGCTATCGCTGCGCGCGCTGGGCAGGCTCATGAAAAAACCGTTCCAGAACCTGATGTCGCTCCGGCACCTACTGCTGAGACATCTGCAATGGTTATGTCCGATGATCAACAAGATCTCACGCGTATCAAAGGCATTGATCGTGACCTTGAGCGCCAATTATACGAGGTTGAGGTTGGGCGCTATGAGCATATTGCGGCATGGACTGCCGATGATGTTAGCCAAGTTGAATCCCTTCTTGGGAGTCCGGGACGCGTATCACGGGAAAACTGGATTGAGCAGGCCCAAATTCTCTCTTCTGGCGGTTTGACGGAGTTTGCGCGTGAGCGCGATGCTGGGGGTGGGGATGGTTCTGGAGGTGGCAGTGACTCAGGTGGTAGCCCGGGTCAATGGGAAAGTCCTGCTTCCAGCCCCGATACATCATCTGAAAGTATGGATTTATCTGATACGCCTTCGGATTCTGCCGGTGACGCGTCATCCCAAGATGTATCGGGAAGTGATGCAAGTGATACGTCTGGGGATGGGTCAGAACTGAAAACGACAGCGTCGGCAAACAGCACGAGTGTGGCTGCGGTTGCTGCTGCGGCTGCCACTGCAACTGCGACGGCTGCCACCATGGCTGCAGCAACTGCCACCAGTGCTATGTCATCGTCTTCAGTTCCAAGTGAATCAGCTGAACCGGAGGAGGTTGCACCGCCGGTCACCTCGGAGCCTCCTGCGGATCGGGAGATGCAGCCAGGTGCGGATGATGTCAGTGAAGACGATGCAGCAAACCTTTCGGGATTTCGTTCTGTTCGCTCAGCAGCATTACGCGGTGGCGTTGGTGCAGTGCTTGGTAATGATTACGATGATTTGAAACGTATCCGCGGTGTTGGAATTCTAATTGAAAAGAAATTGAATTCTCTCGGTGTTACTTCCTACCAACATGTTGCCAATTGGACCAATGAGGACATTGAACGGATTTCACAGCAGCTTGAATTCAAGGGTCGGATTCAGCGTGAGAACTGGGTTGAACAAGCCCGCATTCTTTCCTCTGGTGGCGCGACCGAGTTTTCCCGTCGGATGGATCGTAAGATGGACTAGAGTTTGATTGTTTCGATGAAAAATTTGCTTACTTGCAATGGGCTTTGAACCAACAAATCATAATGGGGTGGCATTTGAGTGAGGAGCGAGAGGATTGGTGTTTACGTCGTTACACCTGCCCCTAGCTCCTGCCTTTAGCCTCCAGTTGTTCCTGAGAGGATGGTTTTGACGACTGATGGTCGTCGGTCATCATTTGCTGCTTGCGGCTTTGGTTTTTCGACTGTTGCCACGCTGCTGGCGTCCGAGGTCGCAGCTTCAACTCTCAATTTACCGCCATTATCAGTTTCTAGTAGAAACTGAGCAATGTCTTCCATTGTGTCTTTATCTCGAAGTAGGGGGGCGTGACCCTGTTTGGCGATAAGTCGTGACCTTATGGCTGGGTGGTGGCGGTGCATTTCTTCTACGGTTGCATTTGATAGGATGTCACTGTTTTCGCCGCGCAGAACCAGCAAGGGTACACGTTTGAGAGCTTCAAACTGGGGCCAAAGTTCTGGCATGGGACCGTCAAGTACGGACAACGTATTTTTCAATTTTGGGTCGTAGCCGCATGATGGGCGGTCATTTTTTTCATTGTACCATTGGCGTGCAACGATGGCCCACTCTTCGTCTTTGATGTTGGGGAAATTACGCCGGTTTCCCTGTTTAATAATCGTGACAGCCTCGGTCCAATCACGTGGCAGAGGAATGAGGCCAACATAACCGGCAATTCTCATGATGCCGTCTGTTTCAACAACGGGGCCAATGTCATTTAAGATGATGCTTCCGATGGAAGTTGGTTGCAGGGCTGCCATAAACATGGAAATCAATCCGCCCCGCGATGTGCCGATGATTGCGGCGTCATGCAATCCGATGCTGGTCATGAAGTCGAGAACATCCAGCGTTTCGGTAATTACGTTATAATTTTTCCAGTCACTATCCCATTGCGAAAGACCGCGGCCTCGGTAATCGAAGGTGAAAACATCACGGGAATGAGATGTGTTTGTTGAGAGATGGAGAGCAAGATCGTGAAAATCACGACCGTTACGAGTTAATCCTGGGAGGCAAAGCACTGGTCTGCCAGTTGGTTGGGCCGCTTTATAGCTTTTTACATGCAGTTTTAGCCCGTCGCGAACCCGGAAATAGATGTCTTCGATTGCTGGTCGGGTTGATGACATGGTGGCGTCCCTTGGGAATTATACAGGTCTGTTCTTGAAAATATCTCCGCCTTGTTCAGTGAACTAGTATGGCGGTTGGGCGGAAAATGACAAAAGGTATCTGGCTGTTTTATTCTATTTTGCACCTGTTTGAAGGTTATACTGCCGTTGAGAATAGCTGGAATGTCACAGTTCGTCTGCGCAATAGGAGATTGCTATTGCTGGTATATATGATTGAAGCGCGTTTCGTCTGAAAAAGCTGAATTTTAAGGTTATGTACCGGGGGCTTTGAGCTTTCTGTTTGAAGGGACAGGTTTTTGTGCACGAATGAGGTCCTTATCCAGTCTTAGGGCGTTGGAACCTTGGCCGAGGCGCGCGCGATAGATTTGTATGTTGGAAAGGACCTTGGCAACATAACTTCTGGTTTCGTTGAACGGCAGGCGTTCTATCCAGTCAATGGGGTCGATTTTTCCGTCACGAGGATCTCCAAACTGTCTGACCCATTGTCGGGTTCGGCCCGGGCCGGCATTGTAGCCCGATAATCCCATGACGTAGGACCCGCCGAATTCACCCATACGGTCGGCAATATAAGCTGAAGCGATTTTGATATTGTATGCCTCATCGGTCATGAGACGTTTAATATGACATTTGATTTTGTAGTCACGGCATACATGTTTGGCTGTGATGGGCATGACCTGAAGGATGCCACGTGCACCCGCGCCGGATAGAGTGTCGGTATTAAACTCACTTTCCTGGCGCGCGATGGCCAGGAGGAACGCTGTTTCAGGCGGCTTGCGTAGGGGTTTGTATTCTGGAAAAGCATGTAGCGGGTAGGCATAGATGATCAGGTTCATGCCTCGTGCGATGGCTTTTTTTCCGATGCGAAGGCTTTGCTGAATGTCGCCAAGAGCTTGGCTGAGATGGGCAGCCATGGCGACTTCGGCTTCTGTGGATTTTGTTTGCGACAGGCGGACGGTGAACTGTCGCATGATTGTGCGGCCAAGTTTTGCACGCTTTGCGATGACAGCGGCTTTGGCAACATCGGAGTTGTTGAAACTTTGGATCTGGGCAGTGGTTGGCAGGGCCGGCGTTACTATGGGGATGGTCCGGTCTTTGGGAGATATCTTGAGACGAGACAGTAAAGCGTGAAATGTATCGATTTGCCGGGCGGTGGCCTGCTTGTAGTAGTGGGTGGCGGTAAGTCCGTCGCCAGCGGTTTCATAGGCGCGGCCTAACCAATAGGCTGACTTGGAAATTGATAGCGGGCCGTCGGCGTGGTCACTCATGGTTTTGAAATGATGAATTGCGGCTTTGGTGTCATGCAGGTAACGCAATGCAATCCAGCCTGCCAGGAAGTGTTGTTTTTTGAGTGGGTTGACGGAGAGGTCGCCGGCGTCTCGCACCAAAGCATATGCGAGTTTGGGGTTCTTGGCTTGCAATGCCTCGTAAGCCAAGCGACGGCGCTCACCCCACCAGGCGTCGGGATTAACAATTTTTGCTTTTTCGGTGACGGCTCCAAGCATCAGCTTTGAGCTTTCGGTTATTTTTCCTGAGCGGCGAAGTAATTCAATGCGTTGAAACACAACGCCCCAGTCGGTTTGTTTTGATGGAGGTAGCTTTGCCATGAGGGCCCGGGCGTTTTTCTTTCTTGAAAAAACAGCAAGTCTGGCATTTGCTTTGCGTCGCTCAGCTTTTGACAACCTGGAGATCTGGCGCCGGATTCGTTTTGCGCGCGCGTTGCGTGATTTGGTCCAGCGAATGTCGGCGATCATCAAACGGTCCAGGCGCCATTTATGGTCCTGGGGTGTAAGAAGCGATCCAAGGCGTTTTAAAAACGGACCTTCCAGATCGCTGGGAATATCCATATTGCGCCACGTATTGGCGGCGACTTTTTTGGCGCTGGATTTATCTCCAAGGGCCAGATGTGCTGCGGCAAGGGCTGCAAACCCTGCCGGGGTTTGAGGGGACTTGCCAATGTATTTGCGTGTCAAAGCAGGATTGTTTGCTTTGAATAATTGGCGTTCCATATTTTTGGTGAGCAGCCAGATGTTCGGCCAATTGGGATTGGCGTCGATGAACTTGCTATAGTCTGGGATGGATCCTTGGCCAGTGCGCAAGCGGTACCAGGTGATAAGTTTTTTGGCTACTGGGTTGGCAATCACGCTTTGAGCAACAAGAGCGTCGGCGCTGTTTTTCTTGCGTAGTGCTCGAATTGCTGTGAGCAGATTTTTGGCGTCGGCGTTGGATAGGGGCAGATTGACTAAGGGTGAGATAGCCTTGTCCATTTTTGAGCGATGAGCAGCTTCTTTGGGAGAAAACTCATTGCGTTTGATGGTACCTTTATTTGAAGTTGTTGTTTTGCGTTGGGCTAAGACGGTGGGTTTTGCGTAAGGACTTAGTTTCTCGCTTTGGAGATAAACGGGTTTTGCGGATGGGTGCTTTTGTTCAGAGATTTGTTCTTGGGCGAAGTTTGTTGTTTGTGCTGCGGAGTTTGAAATATTTGCGAGACCTGCTTTTTGCGTTAGTAGAACAAGTGCAAATGAGGCTAGAAGAAACGCACAGAGGTATTGCATGGATTTGAGATAGCGGGTCTTTCTGGGGTGTGGGGTTTGAGGCAGAACGTCTTGGGGATCTGTATGTTGTGTGCTTGGGAGTCCGTTTGTGAAAGGTCTTGAGGCTGAGATGGCCGCAGTTTTGTCTGTTGATATGTCTAAAAGCCGATTAATCAATTGAATCTCGAATTCTGTTTTGACTTAAGGATCATCTTGCGGCGCTAGGGGCGAGCGCCTAATGTGCCGGGTGCCGAGGTGATCATTTTATTGAACGCTATCAGTGGTGCGCTGGGCGTTCAACATTACGATAGACTTGATGGTGATAGACTTGGCAGAAATGTGCTCAAGGGCCTGATTTGGTCACGAAAGCAGAAAGTTTTGGAGAATACGTAAGCTATGTTTAAAGGCTCATATACGGCTATGGTTACGCCGTTTAAGGCGGGTGTTGTTGATGAAGCGACCTTTATTGACCTCATCGAATGGCAGATTGCTGAGGGAACACACGGTCTTGTGCCAGTGGGCACAACGGGTGAGAGTCCCACTTTGAGCCACGAGGAACACAAGCGGGTTGTGGAGCTTACCATCAAGACTGTTGCCGGGCGTGTGCCGGTGATCGCAGGGGCTGGATCCAATGCGACAGCAGAGGCGGTTGATTTTGTGCGTCATGCACGAGATGCTGGTGCTGATGGTGTGCTTGTGGTTACGCCTTATTACAACAAGCCAACCCAGGGCGGGCTTTATGCACACTACAAAGCCATTAACGATGCTGTTGATATTCCGATCATTATCTACAACATACCTGGTCGCTCGGTCATAGATATGAACGTTGAGACGATGGCGAGATGCTATGAGCTGAAAAATGTTGTTGGCGTGAAAGACGCGACGGCCGATCTTGCGCGTGTTTCCCAGCAGCGTGCCGCGATGGGGCCGGACTTTATTCAGTTTTCGGGAGAGGATGCGACGGCGCTGGGGTTCATGGCACATGGTGGGCATGGTTGTATTTCTGTTGCCTCGAATGTTGCTCCCAAGCTTTGTGCCCAATTCCAGAATGCCTGCCTTGCGGGTGATTATGCCAAGGCGCTTGAGTTGCAGGACCGGTTGATGCCACTTCATGATTGCTTGTTTGTTGAAACCAATCCGGGGCCTGCCAAGTATGCCTTGGAAAGGCTTGGGCGCTGTTCGCCTGACACAAGGTTGCCCTTGATTCCCGTTACTGATGAAACAAAGAAACTTGTTGATGATGCCCTTGAGAAGGTCGGACTTTTGGAAACAGCTTCTGCGTAGGTTTGTTTGCTGGGACGAGGTCACGGTTTGTGACAGCATCAGTATTGATTTTATAAAAAGGAAAGGCCATGGCGGCCAAGAAAAAGGCCGACCGAAAGCTCATTGCTGAGAACCGCAAGGCCCGACACGAGTATCTCATTGAAGAAACGCACGAAGCCGGTATCGTATTGACGGGGACCGAGGTTAAGTCCTTGCGCAAGGGCCTTGCAAACATCGTTGAAAGCTACGCATCCATAGAAGATGGTGGCTTGTGGCTGATCAATGCCTATATTCCGGAGTACCCCGGGGCGGGACGTTTTTTTCAACATGAACCAAGACGCAAACGCAAGCTTCTGATGCATGCCAGGGAAATTTCCAAGATGTGGCAGGCGAGCGAGCGTCAGGGTATGACAATCGTGCCGCTGAAGCTCTATTTCAATGATCGTGGGATTGCGAAATTGCAGCTCGCTGCGGCGAAAGGCAAGAAGCTTCATGACAAGCGGGCTGATGTTAAAAAACGAGATTGGAACCGGGAGAAGGCGCGGATTTTGCGTGACAGAGGATGACTTGTTGTGAGTGGTGAATGGCCGTTTCCAAAGCCTCTTGATGACGGTGCAGCGGATCATTTGCAGGCGGGTGTTCGGCTTCCAGAATTGGAATTGCCAGCAAGTAATGGTGAATATTTGGCGCCTTGGTGTTTCAGGGGTCTTTGCGTCTTATTTATCTATCCATATACGGGGCGACCGGGTTTAAGTGATCCACCCGGTTGGGATGACATTCCCGGAGCGCATGGGTCGACGCCTGAAATCGAGAATTTTTCTCGTCTGTATGAGGAATTCCAGACCAAAGGTGTGAGTGTGTTTGGGGTGTCTTCGCAAGAGCGCCCTCACCATCTGGAATTGATTGAACGCCTTGAATTGCCGTTCTTGTTGTTGAGCGATTGTGGGTTTGCGTTTCAAGCTGCACTTGATTTACCTACGTTTTGTGCTGGGAATACGCGCTATTTGAAACGGCTGACGTTGGTGCTTGAAGATGGACAAGTTCTGAAAACATTTTATCCAATCCATCCGCCAGATGAGCATCCGCAGCGTGTTCTTGATTGGATAAAGCGTTGTTGAGAAAGATGGGCGTGGGAAATGGCTCGTAAAATAAACGGTTAGTTGGCTTGCAGGTGATTTTGGATGTCAACAAAAACGGATTCAAACATTTCTGTTGTCAGGCGTCGTGTGTTGGTGTTGTAGCGAGAGCAATGGTAGCTATCGAAAAGAACCAGATTTTCTAAAATTTCATGATGCGCACCGTGGACAAATTTATATTGGCTGCGTTTTAAGTCCAGTGCGCTCAATACCTGATTATGAGCAATGAGACCCAGTGCTAAAATCGCATTTAACTTGGGCAGGCTCTTGATGCGCTGTTTGAGGAATGGCCGGCAGTTTTTGATTTCATCGGTTTGGGGTTTGTTGGCGGGGGGCACGCAACGAACAGCGTTGGTGATCATACAGTCTTTAAGCTTCAAGCCATCGTCGGGGCTTGCTTTGTATGTGCCAGATGCAAAGCGGAATTTCAAAAGCGTTGCGTAAAGGAGGTCACCGGCATAGTCGCCGGTAAAGGGTCGGCCCGTGGCGTTGGCGCCATTCAGCCCGGGGGCCAGTCCGACAATTAAGAACCTGGGGTTGTTGTCGCCGAAAGAGGGAACAGCACCGTTAAACCAATTGGGTTGTTTTAATAGATTTTGGTCTCTGAATTGGACAAGCCTTGGACAAAGATCGCAGTTCCTGGGCGGTTCGGCGATTGGGATCACTTGCTTATTCAAATGTCTTCCATGTCTTCTTCATAACGGGCAGATTCATTTTTTTGACTTTCTGTCGTGGGCTTTTTTGGCGGCGCTGCGCTATACCCGCCAATGGGACCATCACTGAAATTGTCTGGAGGGCCGTCACCACGACCGCCTCGTGTATCTTGATCACGCCCGACAAGTGCTTCGAGGTCAGCCATATCCACAAACTGATCAGCTTGGCGGCGCAGTTCATCGGCGATCATGGGGGGTTGTGTCTGTAGTGTTGAAATAACACTGACGCGTTTGCCCTTTTGCTGAAGTGCGGCAACCAAGCTGCGGAAATCGCCGTCTCCAGAGAACAGGACGATGTGGTCCAGCTGATCGGATAGCAGCATCGCATCAACTGTGAGTTCGATATCCATGTTGCCTTTGATTTTTCGGCGTCCGGCCGAATCCGTGAACTCTTTTGTAGGCTTGGTAATCATGGAGTAACCATTGTAATCAAGCCAATCAATTAGTGGACGGATGGAAGAATATTCCTGATCTTCGATTAGAGCTGTGTAGTAAAGAGCTCTTATTAATTTACATTTTCCGCGGAAGTGGGAAAGAAGTCGCTTGTAATCTATGTCAAAACCGAGGGACTTCGAAGTCGCATAAAGATTTGCGCCATCTATAAACAGTGCCACTCGTTCGGACGGGTAAAAGTGCATGAAGTTATCCTTCAAATTATATCCATAAACGCTATACTATAACTGATATGGCATTTGTTGTTTCTTGAAATTGCATTAGGTGGTTTGATTTAAGTTTTATTACTTGCTGAAATATTACTCATGGATGAGTGATTGTTTGTGATGTGTCATTTTTAGATTCACTAAAATTCAGTATGCCTTGGAGTTTCGCTTCCTGTTATCTGCTGCTTGTGCATAACAGATTTTTGGCGAGGGCAAAAATGAAACAATATTTCGCCATTTCTGTTTTAAGGTTGTTTATTCAGGGTGTTACTAGGTGCTTGATAAGTCGAGCGTCAAGGTTGCGGGTGTGCGACACTTTTGATTAGCTCCTCGCGTTATATATCGGAAATATTTCGGTGAATTTGTCTTACGTAAGTTTTAGGCAACTTGGTTTGCAATGAGTTCCAAGGACTTCGTTGTGTTGATGTGTGGAATTGATATTTCGGCAAAAAAGCAAGGTTATTTTGTTTCTAAGATCAAAAGAGTCCTAAGGTCTTGCCAAACTCAGAAGATCATGCCACTTAGACTTTGGCTCGGGCTCACGCTGTCGGGTTGCGTTTTGCTGGGCAAATCATCATGGTTATTCGTGGCTTCTCAATTGTCTCTACAATCAATTGGGTTCCTTACGGTATTTATCGGATCATGACTTCCGGTGATTGATCACCATACTTGAACATTAGAGGGTACCAATATGGCTCGTGTGACGGTTGAGGATTGCGTCGAGAAAGTTCCAAATAGATTTGAACTGGTCTTGCTCGCAGCCCATCGCGCGCGTTCTATTGCCGGTGGCGGTGCTCTTACGATTGATCCAGACAATGACAAAAATCCGGTGATAGCCCTTCGTGAAATTGCCGGGGAGACGATACCTGTCGAGGATATGCGTGAAGGGCTGATTCATTCCCTACAGAAGAATGTTGAGGTGGATGAACCTGAAGAAGGCGCTGCGCCCGTGCTTGAAGTCGAGCGCCGTGGTCCAATTCTGGGTCGAGATGACTTTTCAAACGACACTGTCGTTGATGTCTTGACCGAGGAGCAGTTGCTTCGCGGTCTTGAAACCTTGACGCCTTCAGAGCCTTCAGCAATTGGTGCTGGTGGTCGCGAGCGGGGACGTTAGTCCTTGTTCGTTTTCGCGATTGAGGCGGGGCTATGCTCCGCCTTTTTTATTTCGTTTTTTGGCAAAAAGATTTGCTGGGTTGCAATGGGTAGTTGACAACACGACCTGTGAATTCCGATCCTTCGAAAATCTAGTTTTTCAATGGGAAACGAACACACTCATGATGCGCCAATACGAATTGGTTGAGCTCGTTCAAAGCTATGACCCGGATGCCGATGAGGCGCTTTTGAATCGTGCTTATGTTTACGCGATGAAAGCGCACGGTCATCAAAAACGGAAATCGGGCGATCCGTATTTTTCTCATCCGTTGGAAGTTGCGGCTATTTTGACGGATTTGAAGCTCGATGCAGCTACGATTGTGACTGCGTTGTTGCACGACGTTATTGAAGATACCGAGGCAACTCGCGCTGAAATTGATCAGCTCTTTGGTTCTGAGATCGGTGCGCTGGTTGATGGGCTTACAAAAATCCGGCGTCTTGATCTCGTTTCCAAGAAGACGCAACAGGCTGAGAATTTTCGTAAGCTTTTGATCGCAATTTCCAGCGACATTCGGGTGTTGCTTGTGAAGCTTGCCGATAGGCTTCACAACATGCGTACGCTGGAGCATATGAGTGTTGGTGGGCGAAAGCGTATCTCGGAAGAGACGTTGGATATTTATGCGCCACTTGCAGGCCGGATGGGCATGCAGGCTCTGCGCGAGGAGCTTGAAAACCTTTCGTTCCGCTGGCTGCATCCGGAAGCGTTTCAAACGGTCAATGAAAAGCTTGTAAAACTTCGAGAGAAAAACAAGGGACTCGTTGAGGAAATTCGAAGTGCCCTGGTCACCAAGTTGGCTGAGGCTGGGATCGAGGGCAATGTTACGGGGCGAGAAAAAAAACCCTATTCCATTTGGCGAAAAATGGGCAACAAGCAGATCAGCCTAGAGCAGCTATCTGATATTTATGGATTTCGGGTCTGTGTTGAAGAGGTGTCTGATTGTTACAAAGTGCTTGGTCTCGTACACGCTTCCTGGAGTGCGGTGCCGGGTTTGTTTAAGGACTATATTTCCACTCCTAAGCCCAATGGTTACCAGTCTATTCATACGACGGTTGTGGGACCACGATACCAACGCGTAGAGCTGCAAATACGTACTCATGCCATGCATAATGTTGCTGAGTATGGTGTGGCCTCGCACGTTTATTATAAGTTTCAGTCTTCTTCGAGTGCCGCCTCGGCGGGGGAAGTCGCAGCTGTTTCTCTGGATCACGATAGCAGCCCTTATACATGGTTGCGGAGGCTGGTTGAAACATTACTGGAGGGTGCAAATTCCGAGGAGTTTCTTGAGCATACCAAGCTGGAATTATTTCGTGACCAAGTGTTTTGCTTTACGCCAAAGGGCCGCTTGATCGCCCTGCCACAGGGGGCGACACCGCTTGATTTTGCTTATGCTGTTCATTCCGATGTTGGAAATTGTGCCGTAGGCGCAACTGTGAATGGCCGACATATGCCCATAGATACACAGTTGCGAAATGGGGATGAAGTGGAGATTTTGACTTCAAAGGCCCATACACACCCTGCAGCTTGGGAAGGGTTTGCGGTGACGGGGCGTGCGCGCAGTGCGGTGCGTCGTGCCGCGCGTGAAGCTGTGCGTAAACAATATAGTGGGCTTGGTCGGCGGTTGCTTGTGCGCACTTTTGAGGCCCATTCTCAAACCTACAATGAAGAACTTCTCAAGGAAGCTCTGCCTCGGTTAGGTGGTGGACAGAAGACTGTGGAGGATCTTCTTGCCAGTGTTGGGCGCAATGAAATTTCAACCAGGAATGTTATGAAGGCATGTCTGCCGGATGTGAACTTTCCCGAAGGGGATAAGCAGGAAAGAAGAAAGAAACGGCGGCGTTTTTCAAGGTCGCGTTGGGGGCGCCGGGCCAACGGCGAAGGTTGGTTCAATTTATCCAAAGTTATGGGATTACAGTTTCGTTTGGGCGCTGGGGCCGGTCATGATGAAAGGCAAAAAAGGGACGCATCTGGTGTTGGGCTTCCCATTCGTGGCCTCAATTATGATTTACCGGTGGTGTTTGACGCTGTGGGGGCAGTTCCTGGAGATAGGATTGTGGGCGTCATGGTGCCGGATGAGGGTATACGGATATTTCAAGTCCATTCTCCTCGTTTGAAGGATTATGAGCATGCGGATTGGATCGATGTTACCTGGGATATTGATGAGAACAATCCGGAACGGTTTATGGCGGCAATCAATGTTGTTGCTCTAAACGAACCAGGAACATTGGCTCAGATCGCCAAATTGATAGGTGAAGAGGATGGCAATATAGATCATTTGCGCATGATCCGGCGGGGGGTTGATTTTACGGAAATGCGTATCGAAATAGAGGTTTGGGACCTGTCACATCTCAACCACATCATTAAAGGGTTGAATGCAAAAAGTGTTGTTTCAAGTGCCCAACGCGTATTCGATTGATAGACTCACGATTCCAGGGCCACTAGAATAGGTTCTGAGGGAAATACAGGAGACGCATACTCCATGCTGTTTAAGCGACGCGAACCGGCGACGCTGTGGGAGCAAGTTCGGGTTTTACTTTGGCCGCGGCGGAGCTGGGAACGCTCGTTCAAGTACGTCAAGTATCGGTTGATGCGCGTTCGAGAGACGCCGCATCAGTTGGCGCTTGGTTGTGCTATTGGCGTTTTCGCCTCTTTGACTCCGCTTGTGGGATTGCAGATGATCCTAGCTGGAGTGCTTGCGCTCATGCTGCGTGCTAGTTTCGCTGCGGCGATGCTCGGTACCTTCTTCGGCAATCCTTTGATCTGGGCAATATTCTGGCCGATCACCTATTGGGTTGGGTGTTTCATGCTTGGAATACCTGGAGCGCTGGGCGATGCTGTTTTGAAAGATGAACTGGCAGCCTTTTCTGTTGCGGTTAGCAACTTTTCTCCCAGCATGATCTGGACGGCCGGCGCGTTGGTGTGGCCTTTCTTCAAGCCGATGATGGTGGGTGTCATCCCCATTGGATTGATTGTGTCTGGCTTCTTTTATGTGATGTGTAAGCGTGCCGCTATTGCACATAGGGAAAGAAGGCGACCACTGTCTCCATTTGGGAATGGCGCTCCACTGGGAGAGTTTTTAGGGACCTATGATCCTGCGCACTAAGTTTACGATTTGAACTCTTTCAAATCCTGAGCTGAGAGCTGGTTTTTCCGCCGAAGATGAATGCGGTGACCGTCTGTTGGAATGGTATCGGCGGACAGCAGGCGAGGCGCTGATTGCGGTGTCTTTTCCGGTCCAGAATTACTGGTCAATCTTCATGGTAAACTCTTGTGCTTTATTGGCTTTGAGTTTTTTTGGTGGCTTTATAGACACTTATGAGTTGACGCCCTAAATTGCTTGTTTCGGTCAAGAGGATTGACTTTTTTTCCTCCTTTGCAAGCGGCACGGAGTCTAGAATGCTGGCAAGAGTCAGAGAGCTTCGCCTCGGGGTCAATATCGATCACGTTGCAACAATTAGAAATGCACGGGGAGGGCGACATCCTGATCCACTGCGGGCGGCTCATATGGCGGTGGCTGCCGGTGCTGATGGTATTACGGCGCACCTTCGTGAAGACCGGCGTCACATTAGCGACACTGATATGGCCCGGCTCAAGGCAGAACTCACACGTCCTTTGAATTTTGAAATGGCGGCTACGGAGGAAATGGTTGCCATTGCTTTGCGGCATGTTCCGAACGCTTGTTGTCTGGTACCAGAACGGCGTGAGGAACGCACGACTGAAGGCGGTCTTGACGTTATTGGTGGCGGAGTTGGTCTTTCGGAAGCCGTTGCGCGCTTGAAGGGCGCTGGCATCCGTGTTTCGTTATTTATCGAGCCTGATCCTGATGTCGTTAAAGCCTCAAAGCAAATTGGTGCCGATATTGTGGAATTTCATACAGGTGCTTATGCGAATCTGGCTTTGGCTGATGATGTTGACGGGGTGGCAAGTGAGCTTGAGCGACTGGGATCGGCCGTCAGACTTGCCCATGAGTGTGGTCTGGAGGTTCATGCAGGTCATGGACTGACCTACAACACTGTTGCTGCTGTGGCCAGGATGCCGCAGATTGTAGAATTGAATATCGGTCATTTTCTTATTGGCGAGGCTATTTTCACTGGCCTGAATGAAGCCGTGAGTCGTATGAGACGGCTCATGAGTGAAGCACGCTTGGAAGTTACCAATAAGGTGTAGATTGGTTGCCAGAGCGTTCGACAATGGTTTATAGCGTGTCGGTCGCCTTGAGCGATAAGATCTCATCGGCTTTATGGTTTTTGCTGGTTTGAGTTGAACTCGTTAGTCAGGCTGGGTTCGGTTTAATCTTATGCAATTTCTCAAAAACTATTTGAGTTGGAATGACCCGCATGGCTCTCGAAGGAATTTAATATGGTTGCTGGTTCAGGAAAAAGTGCACGCCAGAGCGGGATAAGTGAAAGCATCAAGATCATCCTACAAGCTTTGGTTATTGCGCTTGTTGTTCGTGTGTTCTTTTTCCAGCCGTTTAATATTCCATCGGGCTCAATGAAATCGACGTTGCTGGTTGGCGACTATTTGTTTGTTTCTAAACTATCCTACGGCTACAGCAGGTATTCGTTTCCCTGGGCACCGAACTTATTTGACGGGCGGCTTTTTGGCGCCGAGCCAAAACGGGGAGATGTGGTTGTCTTCAAGCTGCCGCGAGATAATGAAACAGATTACATCAAGCGCGTTATTGGTCTTCCTGGTGACGAGATTATCGTGCGTGGCGGGATTTTGTTCATCAACGGTGAAGAAGTGAAACGGGTGCGGGATGGGGTGTTCGTTGATACCGGCCTGAAGGGGGCGCCGCGTCGCATAGCGAAGTATAAAGAGACACTGCCAAACGGAGTAACTTACTCGGTACTGGATGCGGAAACAGATGGCCCGTTTGATAATGTCGGGCCTTATAAAGTCCCCAAAGGACACTATTTCATGATGGGAGATAACCGGGATAACTCCACCGATAGCAGGGCGCTATGGGGGGTGGGTTATGTGCCGTATCAAAACCTTATCGGCAAGGCCCAGATCATCTTCTTTTCTGGTGCTGTTGATGAAGAGGATGCTTTTCGATGGTGGGCGCCATGGGAATGGCCCGGTAGCATTCGCTGGAGCCGCTTTTTCAGGTTTGTGAGATGATTTCTTGCTGGAGCAGTGTGATGGTTCTGCGATGCTGAGGAAACGTGAATTTCATGTGCTTGAGAAGGCTCTTGGGTATCGTTTCAAAAATCAGGATCTGCTTCGACGTGCTCTAACGCATTCGAGTGCAAACAACGGCAAACGTAACGCTACGGATAATGAGAGACTGGAGTTTGTCGGGGACCGTGTTCTGGGACTTGTTATTGCCGAATATCTTGCCGAGCTTTTTCCAAATGCAGATGAAGGCGAGTTGGCGCGACGGTTTAACCGTCTGGTGCGCCGGGAGACGTGCGCACGGATAGGAGAACTGCTTGGGCTTGGTGCCCACCTGTTTTTATCAGAAGCAGAGGAAAAAAGCGGTGGGCGTGCAAAAACGACGATCGTTGCTGATGCGGTCGAGGCTTTATTGGCGGCTGTATTTCTGGATGGCGGTTATGAAAAGGCCAAGCGCTTGGTTGTAACGCTATGGGGACAACTTGAGGATCAAGACTTGTCGTCGACTGTGGTTGACGCCAAATCTGCATTGCAGGAGTGGGCCCAGGGACGTGGCCTTGCTTTGCCTTCCTACGAAGTGGTTGAACGTTCAGGGCCTGATCATGAGCCTGTCTTTAAAACAGAGGTCCGGTTGGCCAATGGTAAAACAGCGCGGGGTGAGGGGAACTCAAAGCGGGCTTCCGAGCAGGCGGCGGCGAAAGCAATGCTCGTCCAAGAGAGCATATGGGAAGGCACGCGCTAAGTCATGAGTGAGGAAGAGAAGAAAGATAAAATAGAAGCTTTTGTTAAGGCTGGTGATGGTGCCTTGAAGGCTGACCAAAATGTTTCTGACAATAAGCAGAGCCATGAAAACCGCCGCTGTGGATTTGTTGCGGTTATCGGGCCGACGAACGCGGGAAAATCGACTCTGGTCAACGCTCTTGTTGGAGCAAAGGTTTCAATTGTCTCTCACAAGGTTCAGACGACACGCGCCCCGTTGCGCGGGATTGCAATCTTTGGGACCAGTCAGATCATATTCATCGATACGCCGGGTATTTTCACACCCAAGCGTCAGCTTGACAAGGCCATGGTTGCCTCGGCGTGGGGTGGGGTTGGCGATGCTGATGTGAATGCGCTCATTGTTGACGCTGCAAAGGGTGTTGATGAGGACCTTGAGCGCATCGTTGAAAAGCTTGTCGGGGCGCGAGGAAAGACAATTCTTGTTTTAAACAAGAGCGACAGGGTGAAAGACAAGGGGGAGCTACTGGGGTTGGCTCAAACTCTTTCAAGCAAACTTACCTTTGATCAGGTGTTCATGATATCGGCATTAAGCAAAGATGGTCTGGATGAAATGAAAGACTATCTCGCGCGTAGCGTTCCCGAAGGACCATGGCATTATCCTGAAGATGATATCTCAGATGCCCCGATGCGCGTGGTGGCGTCAGAAATAACGCGTGAGAAAATATACAAGTGGCTGCACAATGAGTTGCCATATGCCATTACGGTTGAGACAACGTCTTGGAAGAAGTTGCGAAAAAAGGCCGTGCGTATTGAGCAAACCATTTTTGTGGAGCGTGATAGCCAGAAATCTATCGTGCTTGGCAAGGGCGGTGCGATGATCAAGCAGATATCATCGGAGGCGCGTGAAGATCTTGCCAAGATACTTCCGGGGCCGGTGCACCTGTTTTTGTTTGTCAAAGTGCGTGAAGGTTGGCAGAGGGACCCTGAACGATACCGTGAAATGGGGCTTGATTTCCCCAAAAAATAGGTGGCGGCAGAGTTTTGGTGCGGTGGGGTAAACAGCCGGATTTTAGCACATGGAATGGTCTGACGAAGGAATCGTGCTTTCGGTGCGCCCGCATGGTGAAACTGCCGCGGTGGCTGAGTTATTTACGCGTGTGAATGGCAGGCACATGGGACTTGTTCATGGTGGGCGTTCACGCAGGCTGAGGCCGGTTTTACAAATCGGGAATCACTTGGATGCGTCGTGGCGCGCACGCATTTCCGAACAGTTAGGGCATTATTCCTTAGAACTGCGAAAGGGGTATGCGGCCTCGGCGATGGACTCTCCTGCGCGTCTTGCAGCACTTTCTTCAATGTGCGCGTTGCTCCGGCTGTTGCCTGAGAGAGATCCACATCCCAGCTTGTTTGAGATTTCACTTTTTGTGCTGGGGTTTATTGATGAAGATCGCGTATGGCCGGCATTACTGGTTCGCTGGGAACTTGCCTTGCTGGAAGAGTTGGGGTTTGGGCTCGATTTAAGTGTTTGTGCAGCCACCGGTTCCGACAAGGACCTTGTTTATGTTTCGCCAAAGTCGGGGCGTGCGGTCAGTGCTGCAGCAGGTGAGCCTTATAAGGATCGTTTGTTTGCATTGCCTGGTTTCCTGGTGGCCGGCTTGCCTTGCACGCAGGGACCTGGTTCACAAATTGAGCGCAAATCCACGGTTGGCGAGGGGGATGTTTTAGATGGATTGGCGCTAACGGGGTATTTTCTCGAATCGCGAGTTTATCGTGCTCGGGAGCAACAATTGCCAGAGCCGCGGCTGCGCCTGGTGTCGGAAATTGCACGTTTGTGACATTATGCCTTTGGCTGGTTCAAAGTGTCTTTTCTCTGGGCTTTTCATGTTTTTGGGGATTTTGCTGCGAAAGAAACGGGTATATCTATACTTGTTGCTGATGGAGCTCTTGAGTAGGCAGGCTAGCGGCGTTACCGGATAAGCTATGAGTGATAAACCGATTCTTCCGGGCGAAGGCCCTATTGAAAACGTGAACCTCAAGGATGCCCTTGAGGAGCGATACTTGGCCTATGCGTTATCGACCATTATGGGTCGCGCGCTTCCTGATGTGCGAGATGGATTAAAGCCAGTTCATCGGCGGATTCTGTTTGCCATGCGCGAGTTAAAGCTCGATCCAGCGTCGGGCTATAAAAAATGCGCGAAAATCGTTGGTGAGGTGATGGGTAACTATCACCCCCATGGTGACCAGTCGATCTATGATGCACTGGTGCGCTTAGCCCAGACTTTCGCGGTTCGCTATCCGATGGTCGATGGTCAGGGCAACTTCGGCAATATCGACGGTGATAATGCTGCGGCCATGCGCTATACGGAAAGCCGGCTGACCGATACGGCCATGGCATTGATGGAAGGGATTGACCAAGACACGGTCGATTTCCGCCCCACATATGACGAGACGAACCTCGAACCGATTGTTATGCCGGCGGGTTTTCCAAACCTGCTGGCAAATGGCTCGACCGGCATCGCCGTTGGTATGGCGACGAGTATTCCTCCTCATAATGTTGATGAGTTATGCGCTGCCTTATTGCACCTGGTGAAGCATCCGGATGCGCGAATTGAAAAGATTGTCGAGCTTGTGCCGGGACCGGACTTTCCCACTGGTGGGCTGATTGTCGAGCCTCGCGAGCAGATACTTGAGGCTTATCGTACGGGACGTGGTGGTTTTCGTGTTCGGGCTCGGTGGTTCCGTGAGGATTTGGACCGCGGTAGTTATCAACTTGTCATTACTGAAATTCCCTATCAGGTTCAAAAATCAAAACTGATCGAAAAAATAGCCGAGTTGATGAGCGAACGGAAACTCCCTCTGCTTGGAGATATTCGTGACGAATCTGCTGAAGATATCAGGTTGGTTATTGAGCCAAAGAGCCGCAGTGTCGATCCGGTGATTATGATGGAAAGCCTGTTCAAGCTTACGGATCTTGAAACACGGTTTTCGCTCAATATGAACGTGCTCTCGGCCGGGCAGGTTCCAAATGTCTTGTCATTAAAAGATGTCTTGAAGCAATGGCTTGAGCACAGAGTTGAAGTGCTCGTGCGGCGTTCGCAGTTTCGATTGAAAAAGATTGAGCACCGGCTTGAGGTGCTTGATGGCTATCTGATTGCTTTTTTGAATCTCGACGAGGTTATTCGGATTGTTCGTTATGAGGACGAGCCCAAGCAAAAGCTGATGAGTGCGTTCAAGCTGTCCAAGGTTCAAGCTGACGCAATTTTGAATCTTCGTTTGCGGTCTTTATCGAAGCTTGAAGAAATCGGGTTGCAAGCAGAGCATGAACGGTTGTCCGTTGAAGGT
>JAJRZC010000397.1 GCA_024275435.1 Alphaproteobacteria bacterium | reverse complement strand
CTGTGGCGGATGTTGCGGCAAGGATAATCGCCAAGTTGAATGACGATAATTTGAGTTCAAGAACATCTTCAGTAAATTTACACTTGGATGAAAGTTTGCCGGTGGAGGCGACTCAGACAGAGGTTTTGTCACAAAGTAAGCCGACGCCTGTATCCAGCGAGCAAGAAAGCATTCTTTCTCAAAAACCAGACAACAATAATCTGGTTACAGACACCCTTGAAGCTGAACACTTAGAAGCTTCTCTTGCTGAGTCTAACAACAACCGACAGACAGGTCTTGGTGAGGCGGAAAATGATAACCTAACGAGCTACAGTAACGACCTGGATCTTAACCAAGATAGCTTGGCATTGGATAGCTCCGGAAAAGAGAATGAAGCATCAGGCATTGAAACCTCAGAATTCGACCTCATTGACGAGGCGGCGGTTGTTGAAATAAAGCAAGTCAACCACGCCTCTACATCAGAGCTAACGCCCCCACCCCACGTTCCTTTCGAAAATGATGATGCGGAAGGTCTTGAGGAGACTTTAAGGGCTCCTGAACAAGGTGAAATTGGCGGCACAGACCATAGTGAGCCGGAGGTGCATTCACAAGACAGTATTGTTTTTGAGGATGCTGAAATCGAAATCGTTCAGATTGTGTCTGATCTTCTTGAGGACTCGATCGTTTCAAAGACGGCTTCAGAACAGATCACGCATTACAATCTTGTCGAGAACGATCAACTGTCCCAATCTGAAGAAGTTTTTGATGCTGACAGTTATGCGGGCTATAGCGAGCTCATTTCTGAGGCGAGTGTCTCAATTATCGCAAACAATCCACCTTCGAAAAAAAATGCTAGGGCTTCCTCGCGTCCTCATTCTAAAAGAGGCAAGCGTTCCTCAAGGGGTATTAGGAGTTGAGCAGAAGAGCTTGGGGGCAATTGCTGCGTAGCGGTGAAATTCGCTTCACAAGCTCTTTGGAAGGAAGTCATTGTCACGGGTTGTGAGACATTCACAACATTCAAGTCATTGAACAAGAAGTGACAACTGGTCCAATCAATGCCACAGATGCGCTTGGTGACTTTGATGTTGATTGTGTGAGCCCAGATCATCCTGGGTGACTAGCTTTTTCCCCTCTGGGACTATTTGGCGCTGGGATACGGCCGCTGCTGCCGCAATCCTCGATTGCCTTGAAACCAGATGCGACTATTTTAGCCCGAATCCAAAAAACGAATTTAGCTGCCTGGCGATCAATGCCGCCAGTATCGTGAACACGAAAGGACGACCATAAATGAGCACAGAGAACCAAAGTACACAGAACCCTGTGGTCTTGGAGCAGGGCCCCCAAAAGCTCATTGAACGCACGGCCTTTGCCCTCAAGGAAGCAGAAAAAATCCTGGAACTTGGCAAGGCCGGTGTGCGCGAGAAAGTGGCAGAGGCTAGCAGTTTCGATGCCGTACAGCATTCCGCTCATGGTCTTGCGTGGCTGGCCACCACAGTTGAAGGTCTTCGGCAGATGCAAACCTGGGCCAACAGGCTCTCGGAAGAAGATATCTTTGGAACCTTCGAGCAACTACTGCTTGCGGCAGCGTTCGGGGAATATCTTGCTCAGATCTCCGGCGGAATCCCCATGACCCAGTGTGAGATCATTCGTCCAAGTGCACTGGGTATCAAGACCAGAGACATACGCGCCTATGAAGATGCCGTTGCCGATTTGATTGCGGACGGTTCTCATGATCTTGTGAAAGCCCGCATTGCCGACTTGATTGCCGAACAACCTAATGTGACGACCTTTGGCAACACCGGCCTTGATGAAATGCTTACGGAAATGCGCGAGCAGATGTTCCGTTTCTCGGAGGCTGAAGTTGTGCCCCATGCTCACGAGTGGCATCTGAAAAACGAATACATTCCCTTGGAACTTGTCAACAAGATTGCTGAGCTGGGTGTTTTCGGTCTGACTATCCCTGAGGAGCTGGGCGGGCTTGGTCTTGGCAAAGATACCATGTGTGTTGTCTCCGAAGAGCTGTCACGAGGTTATATCGGCGTTGGATCACTTGGAACCCGCTCGGAAATTGCCGGCGAATTGATCCTTCACAATGGAACAGACGAACAGAAGGAAAAGTATCTTCCCAAAATTGCATCGGGTGAAATCCTTCCAACGGCTGTATTTACTGAACCCAATACGGGCTCCGATCTGGCCTCGCTATCGACACGCGCGGTTAAGGACGGTGATACTTATACGGTAACTGGACAGAAAACCTGGATCACGCATCCTGTTCGCGCTGACCTGATGACTTTGCTTGTTCGTACAAACCCGGATGAGAAAGGTTATCGCGGGCTGTCGATGTTACTTGTGGAAAAACCACGGGGAACGGATGAGGATCCATTCCCTGCTGAAGGTATGTCAGGCAGTGAAATCGAAGTGCTCGGCTATCGTGGGATGAAGGAATTCGAAATCTCATTTGATGGATTCAAGGTACCCGAGGGCCAACTTCTCGGTGGCGTCGAGGGTCAGGGCTTCAAGCAGCTGATGAATACTTTCGAGGGTGCTCGCATCCAAACAGCGGCGCGCGCCATCGGTGTGGCTCAGTGTGCCATGGATATCGGCTTGAAATATGCGTTGGAGCGCATCCAGTTCGGCAAACCGATCTACAAGTTTCCACGGGTGGCCAACAAGATCGTTTCCATGGCTGTCGAGATTATGATTTGCCGTCAGCTCGCGTATTTCTCTGCCCGTCAGAAAGACGAAGGCAAGCGTTGCGACCTGGAAGCCGGTATGGCCAAGCTTTTGGGTGCTCGCGTTGCATGGGCGGCAGCTGACAATGCGCTGCAAATCCATGGTGGCAATGGCTTTGCACTGGAGTATCCTATCAGCCGCGTCCTGCAAGACGCGCGTATTCTCAACATCTTTGAAGGTGCCGGAGAAATTCAGGCCCATGTCATTGCCCGCCGTCTTCTCGAAGACAAAGGATAGGCGTCACGGTGGTCCACTGCTGACGTCATGAAAGGCAAAACAGGGGGATGCTTCGTGGATCAAAAATCAATCCTGATTACCGGATGCTCATCGGGCATCGGACTTGCCAGCGCACGCATGATGAAGGAGCGTGGTTGGCGGGTTTTTGCGACAGCCCGTAAGCCTGAAGATCTGAAACGGCTTCGCGATATGGAAGGTGTCGAGGCGGTGGAGTTGGAGCTTTCCGACCCGAGTTCTGTGAAGGCGTGCGCGCAGCACGTTATTGAGGCAACGAACGGCAAACTCTTTGCGCTGTTCAATAATGCTGCCTTTGGTCAACTCGGTGCTGTTGAAGACCTCTCCAGTGATCTGCTGCGGTACCAGATGGAAGTCAATCTTTTCGCCACGCACGAGCTTACCTGTTTGATACTGCCGCATATGCGTCAACAAAACGCCGGGCGCATTGTGCAATGTTCATCTGTTTTGGGCTTTGTGTCCGCTTCGTACCGCGGAGCCTATTGCGCTTCAAAGTATGCACTTGAAGCTCTCTCCGACGCCATGCGGCTGGAGCTGGCCAATACTGGCATTCGGGTATCTCTTATTGAGCCAGGTCCGATCCGTACCAATTTCGTGGCTACTGCACTGGCAACACTTAAAAATACAATTGATATGGAAAATTCTGCTCACCGGGATATCTATAAAGCCCGCATTGAGCAGATGGAGGCAGGTGGCAAGCAGACCTTTAAACTTGAGCCTGAGTCGGTTGCGAGAAAACTTGTCCATGCGGTTGAAAGTTCACGCCCGAATCCACGTTATTTCGTGACAATACCCACCTATTCAGCAGATATGGCCCGTCGGTTTCTTTCAACACGCCTGCTCGATCGTTTTCTAGCGGGAAGTTAGGAGAGGGAGAGAGTCGAGGCCACCAAGGCCCTTTGGTGAAAGATCACCTAGCCAAGTCCTAGGTCAGAAACCAACGGTTTTTTGCGATAGAAAAAGAATGCTGCTGAGGGCTAGAAAGTGGGCGATGAGAAAGTGGGCCAGGGCTTTTTTCATGATAATCCTGCTGTTTTATTGAGGGTGGATTTCTCAAATCTCACTTACCTGGCAGCTGCAGCGCGACGGTTAACTTCTGATTTTGACACCAGACCGGCCTTAACAAGAGCACCGACACAACCGCGAGACAGGCGGGGACCGGCCTTGCGCATACACTGGGTGAGCTTGGAGCTGCCGGGCATTGTGTGTGAGCAATAGGAGAGATAATCACCGGTGCAAGCCCGCGTTACCGCTGCTGAGTAGGCCGAAGCCGATGAAACCTGGAAGCCCATGGCCGCTGTGACGATGGCTGCTGCGAGGATTGTGCGGGCTGTTGATGTGCGGGTCATTGGATCTCTCCTGGGTTTTGGGGTTGGCGTGTTCGCCTCTCTTGAAAACCAATCTAGGAGAACCCTCGGGCCCTGGCTGTCTCCCAAGGAACGAGGGGGAAACTTTT
>JAJRZC010000396.1 GCA_024275435.1 Alphaproteobacteria bacterium | reverse complement strand
CGCGGTTCCGTCAAAAAACGATTCCGGCGACCTAGCGCGTGAAGCCGAATGATTTCCTGGACGCTTCAAATTGACTATCTTCAAACAGCGCCCGTCGATATCGACACAAAAAAAACGCCCTCAGAGCATTTCCGGACAGACACTAGCTAGGATCTGTGAATGCAAAGCGGATCTTGCGAAATGAGTATTGCAAGAGGCAACGTGGGCAGGTGCGGCCCCATCATTTCGCTTTTTGCCTTTCACAAGCTTCCACAAACGCCTTCATCCAACCCGAGCATTCACGCTTGTATCGACAACAATACAAATTGCCGTCCACGACCAGCGGTTCGGCCACGTAGGTTGCGCCCGCGAATTCGGCATCTAACCGACAGCGCGGAATGGTTGTTACTTTTCGCCCTCGAACTACATCGGCCGCAGCGAGGATTTCTATGCCGTGACAGATCGAGGCGACCGGTTTTTTCTTCACAAAGAAATGTCGAATGATGCTTAACAGTTCCTCATCGTACCGTAAAAACTCAGGGGCCCGCCCACCAGGTAGCACCAACGCAAGATACTCCTCTGGGTTGACATCACGAAAAGCAATATCAGAGTCAAGCTTGTACCCAGGCGTTTCGATGGTAACGTCCCAACTAGAATCATGGTGGTGCTGCACGAGGTTGTAAGTACGTACTTCTGGCGCCGCCTTGACGACTTCGTAATCTTCCCCCAGGCGGTACAACGGCACCATCGTGTCGATGACTTCTGCTCCGTCGCCGATGACAATTAGCACTTTTTTCATCTGATTTGCTCCAGAATGTTCATTTCTTATCACTGCCCTTTAGTTCGACTTTTGCAGCTAGCACCGGCAGTGATGTGATCAAGGTAGTGAAAAAAAGATCGCGTTCTTCCAATATTGAGTGATGGGTAACCGGCGCATCACCGAAAGGAACGCGACCATGGATATGGTTAGCTCTTTTTCCGATTTATTGCAAGTCTTGGCCGGGGATGATCAGGGCTTTTCCTTTTTTCAAACTGGGGTAATTGAGACAACCTCTCTTGAAGGTAGCCGCGTAAGCAAACAAAGGACTTACGGCGATATCCAGGATTTTGGTCGCAACCTATTGTGGAAAAATGAAAGGCCCTGCGGGGATGATACAGGCGAACTGCAAAGTCGTCTTCCACAACAATCCCATGCAAATATCACCACAGAGGACGCCGGGTAGCACAGAGGAAAATCCTGTTTTCCAAGTTTTCTCTGGGTTACTCAGTGTCCACTTCAGTTATCCTTTTTATCGAAAGGGAAGAAAAATTCGTCTGGATGCTGACTTTGCAGTTCGCCTGCGGTGATGATACCCAGCTCAACCGGCGTGGCCTAAAATGTTTGGTACGCCCCGTCCAGTGGGGAAAAAGGGCATCGCGACCCACTGCTATCAAGTCGCGGTTTTACCGTGGTTCGCTGGGGGCATTGTTGGGTCGTGCTGTGCGTGGTCATCGGCTGATTATGTTTGATAAAAGGGCCTCGAACCCCCGGACGCTACTTGGCGTTGCCGATTCTGGCACGCTTGTATCTCAACAAAAATCCGCCGAAAAATGGGGCCGCGTTTATCGCACCCAACCCGAATTGATGCTCGACATGCTCAAGCTTGTTCATGCGCACGACCTTGAGCAAAGCCTGCCCCCGTCTTTTCAAGAAAAATGGCTAGGTGATTCCGCCTTCACTTCGAGTCCGATGCTGAAGAAGATGCCCAAGGCAATTGCCGTGACAGGACGCATTTTCTACAACTCGCGAATTCACGCCCCGGCTCCCAAGCGTCAACCGGGCCAACGTGGCCAAACACGTGTGCGTGGTGAGCGACTAGACACGCCTGAGGAGATGCTCGATGCAAGAGGCTTGCGACGCGTCGGTTTGAAGCTTTACGAGAGCACCGAATTCAAAGTCCGATTGGCTGAGCAAGAAGGTTTTCTGTTCAACGCTCCCAACCGACCCGTCAAAGTCTGGGCCACTTCACAGCCTTCAACGACAGGGCGAAGGGCTGATGTGAGGGCGACGGCAGAGGGGCTTAGCGGCAATACCGTTGAATTAGTCGTATAGGTTTGAGTGGTAACGACTTGCGTAGAGACGTCATCGTTTTGCTAGCATTGGCTTGGAATAATGAATATCGAACAAGGAATGTCGAATATCGAAGTGTGGGAAAGACT
>JAJRZC010000395.1 GCA_024275435.1 Alphaproteobacteria bacterium | reverse complement strand
TTACCGAACTGCACCGTTGGATATTTCTACGCATTCAGGGGAAAATCGGTGATCCAAACGATGCACAAGACGTTGCCCAAGAAACGCTGGAAGCGCTTTACCGAAAACTTGACAACGTCTCCAATCCCCGAGGATTTCTAGCGTATGTCAGCGCCTTTATCCGTAACCAGATCAGGCGGTATTATCAGAGAAATAGACGAGAGGCAGAGCATGAGACGCCATTGATCTATGAAAACGATAAGGGGGAAGAAACTGGCCAGATCAAAGCGTTGGTTGATGAAAAGTCAGTGTTTAGTGAGCTCGAACTGGCGGCCGCAGAACAAGAATTGCGAACGATTATCGATAATTGTTTTTCTAAACGAGCCTGGAAACAAAAGTTCGTTTTTGTGGCAATGGTATTTCGGCAACGCAGCGTATTGGAAGTGGCTGATATGCTGAAAACCACGCCCAATGGCATCTACAGTAGCCTTCATCGCGCAAAACAAAACCTGCTCGACAACTGCCCTGAATTGATCAATCGCCTAGTCCTGACCGCTATGCCTTCGAGACATCAAATATACAGTGGAGATAATTCATGAATGATGAGAAGATATGTTACAATGACCACGACTTGCTAGAGGGGGAAATCTATGCCTGGGTGATGGACGCCTTTATCTCTGGCCATCCCTCCTCCCCCGAGTTTACAAACCACCTACGGTGTAATCCCCCATGCCTTCAACAGATTGCTGAAATTTGGCACTTGCTGTCTGAAAGGGACGAAGATGCCAAATATCGACTGCCCGCTCCTAATTTGTCGTTCTTATCTATCAGGGGTTCAGGTTGATGAGCGCAGAACAAGAATCGCAGGAAAATAGAGAAGTAGATCCAGAGGATAATCTATATCAACGACTGGAGGAAGTGTTCGCGCCAGACGAATCCTACACCCACGCTCAAGCCGAGCAAGAGCTTCCCGCTTACGTGTCAGATGAGCTACTGGGGCGCAACGTGGGGCGGCATTATCCGCAGTTGCATCGCCACCTCTTACATTGCAGACAATGCGCGGAACTGCACGTAGCGATGTTGGCGGATTTTGTCGATGAGCCCGAACCGATGGCGGTTCCCCGGCCAAATTTGTCGTTCCTGCCACCAGCGCCTAGCAGACTGGCCGAACTGCTAAAGGATGTGCAGGTGGCAACCAGGCGAGCGGCAGAGCAGATAGTGGCGATTGAGTGGCCGGACTTGAGAGGGGAGTTGGAAATCACTACGCGCATCTTTTTCAAACAAATCGACAAGTTAGGAAACAACTTCATACTCCAACCTGACGCTGCTCGCGCTTTGGGCTTTGGCGCAGGTGAGGTGCTGCCTTCTCAGCGCGTTTTGGCCGCCGTCTATCGCGCCAATCAGACGCTTAGAGAAAACGCCACCGCTCTTTCTCCCGTAGACGAAGCATCTTTGCGCGAGATAGTGCAGGCGGCTGCGCAGGACGCGGCCCAGGAAATGGGCTTGAGCTATGACGACCAACAACGCTTCGTCGACGCGTATGTTGCCTGGTTGTTGGAACAATTCGAGGTTTAGGTAAAGGCAAAATCCTGGAGAAAACCACCATGACAGACACCAACCTCTCTATCCCCACCGATTTCTGTGAACCCCGCTGTTTTGTCCTGGAACCGATCATCAACCACGCCCAAGCATTGACGCAAGCGGGCGAGCAAAAAGGCAAGGTGTTTGGTTTTGGCGTTGACAAGCTTTTACGCTTTGTGGGGCAGCGCAAGACCAGCGTGGACGCCAAACTTCTCCAGCGCCGTCTTGTTCCCTTTTGGCACGTGCGCTGCTCATCGCATTTCGACTACAGCCGCTTGAATGATTATCAGATCAATGCGCACGATCCTGACGCAGTACAGATAACTATCCAGGGATCGAAGGGACAGACGATCAATTTCCGGGTCGATCAAACAGGGCGTTCAGAGGGAAGAGTGACCTTCACCGGTGTCGAACGCTGTAACACCAATCGAGATCTGACGGAATGGATCGACTCCTACGTGCAGCGAGGCGAACTTCCCCTGGCCGAGGCGCTGAAAGAGCAAAGACGGATGGAAGAAAGCGCCAAGCAAAATCCCCGACAGGTCTATGATCTCGAGTCATTTGTCAAACATCTGTCGCTCGATGGTCAACCTCTGTTCGTGGATGGGGTGGAAACGATTGTCGTACCACCGCTGGAGACGGCCGATATGGTTGTGAAACGCACCCTACGCAAAGTGATGGTCTCTATCGACGCATCCACTATTCACGAGTGGGGACTACGGGTCGAGAAAATCGACCTTTATTTCCGACCACTTTTCGTTTTTCAATTCGAGAAGCTAGACGAAAGAGGTAATCCCCTGGAGCGTAAATTGGAAGAACTGGATGCCCTCAATCGTAGCCATTGGACCAATCTTGCTTCGACAGAATTCCAGATGTCCAATATCCCCTGGAACCAAATCCTTAAGTTGTCAGCCAATATCGGTGTCATTTTGTTACAGGATATCCCTGTACTCGGACGCTCGCTGGAGATCAGCAAGGCTATTTCAGAGCAGGGGCCGGACATCATTAACAGTATGCGAGGTTAAGCGTTTCGTCATACAGCCCCAAAGACAAGGAGCATCATTCTTTGGCGAAACTTAACAGCTTGAATACGTCTTTTTCCAAAGTTTCCAATCGTCAAGCATTTTGTTGGTCAGCCATCATCAAGATCTATTTCAGTTGACAACACTAAATAACTTGTTCCCACAGGAGAAGGTTTGGTTATGAGCAGTCTCTTCAGCGACATGAAACGCAAGGCCGACGAGGTGGCGCTCGAGGCCGACAAGAAAATCCGCATCACCCGCAAACAGGGCGAGATCAACGACGTGCGCAAACAAATACGCCAGCGCATCACTGAATT
>JAJRZC010000028.1 GCA_024275435.1 Alphaproteobacteria bacterium | reverse complement strand
TAAACGACCTTCACGCAATTCATAATCTATAGGGCCGCGTGGTCCGCCAGTTAAAACGATGAGCCCTGCTGCGTGCTCGTATAAGGTTTTCACTTTGACATGTGGTGGGTCGCCATCATCAACACCAAGATGGGCGATGGAAACCACTTTCATTAAATTTTTGTACCCAACCTCATTGCTGGCCAAGAGCGCAAGGTAGCCATCACGGGCGTCACCTCTTGAGTTCTGAGAGCTTGAAAGACCTTTGCCATTGCCTGCATATATGGCGTTTTTCTCGTCGCCTTCTTCAAAATCTACGGCAACAGTGAGCCCAATGATCGGTTGTACGCCGGCACCTGCCATTTTCTCTGAGAACTCCAACGCGCCAAACATATTGTTGGTGTCGGTTATTGCGAGAGCTGGAAAGGTTTGAGTCTGTGCCAACTGCGCAAGCTTGGAAATGGGAAGGGCACCCTCAAGGAGGGAATAGGATGAGTGAACACGCAGGTGAATGAACTGGGGTGAGGTCTGCCCCCCACCCTGGGTTAGGTTTTCAGTTTTTTGTTTCTTTTGATTCTCTTGCGACATGTCTCGAGTTATAATCAATTCCTGAGACTGTTGTGAGCGACAACCTCCTCAGACCCCAGAATTCTTTCAAAAAGCTGCAATTGAACTCATTCGTTCCACTTAAGGTTTCAGTGGTTCAGCAGATCACCTGGAGCCGTTTCGATAAGCAGGCCGTCCTCCATTCGCAACACCCTGTCCATCCGAGAGGCCAGAATCATGTCGTGAGTGGCAATCAAAGCGGAGACACCTGTTTGACGGATCAGGTCCACGAAAGCATCGAAAACGCGCGCGGACGTTTTGGGATCTAGATTGCCTGTTGGCTCATCTGCCAGAATGAGGCGTGGGGAATTGGCGAGCGCCCTGCAAATGGCCGTGCGTTGTTGCTCGCCGCCTGAAAGTTCCGCGGGCCTGTGTGTTAAGCGCTGTTCCAGCCCCATGTACACAAGCAGCTCGCGCGCACGCTCCAACGCTTTGCTTCTTTTCACACCAGCAACCATTAAAGGTATGGCTACGTTTTCTTGCGCGGAAAACTCTGGCAGCAATTGATGAAACTGATAGATAAACCCAAGTTCTCGGCGTCTTATGCCGGTTCGTTCGCCATCACTCAAACCGGTGCAGTCTCTGCCACTTATGATAATGCGTCCTTGGTCGGGGGTTTCAAGCAAACCGGCTATGTGCAGGAACGTCGATTTGCCGGCTCCTGATGGACCGACCAATGCCACCGATTCGCCTGGGTGAATAACGGCATGGGCGCCGTTCAAGACAACCACTTTACGGGAACCCTGGTGGTAAACACGCACGACGTTTTCAAGTTGCAGCACGACATTTGCCGATGGACGTTGTTGCTGTTCTTGCATCATTTCTTAAAGCTCACTCATAGCGTAACGCTTCGACAGGATCGAGCGCAGCGGCGCGCCAGGATGGGTAAAGAGTTGCCAGGACCGAAAGTATCATAGCCATGGCGACTATGCCGGCGGTCTCCATGGGATTGATTTCAGCTGGCAGTTTGTTGAGATAATAGATGCTGGGGTCAAACAACGTTGTGCCTGTTAGCCATGAGACAACTTGGCGGATCGCCTCGATATTCCAACAAAAAACGACCCCCAGAATTAGTCCGGCTATGGTGCCGACAATACCGATGGAGGCACCTGTGATGAGAAACACCCGCATCATCGAGGAGCGCGTTGCTCCCATGGTTCGTAAAATGGCAATGTCACGGGACTTGTCCTTCACCAGCATCGTCATTCCCGAAACAATATTCAAGGCCGCAACAAGGATGATCAAGGAGAGGATGATGAACATGACATTGCGTTCAACGTTGAGGACTGTAAAAAATGTTTCATTGCGTTGCCGCCAATCGGTAAGCTGAAGCCCGTTCCCAACGGCTTGTTGTATACTGGCCTTCATTGCATCCATTTGTTGCGGATCATCAACCACAACTTCCAAGACATCGACGACTCCAGCGCGCGAAAAATAGCGCTGAGCTTCCTTAAGCGGCATGAAGATCATGGTTCGGTCGTATTCGGCCATACCCATCTCGAAGATGACGCTGACCTTATAGGCACGGGTCCGTGGCGCAGTGCCAAAGGGTGTTGTTGCGCCGCGTGGAGAGACGAGGGTGATGTTATCTCCATAGCCAACGCCAAGTGATTGTGCCATGCGCGTGCCAATAGCAATTGTGCGCGCTTCATCGAAATTGTCGAATGAACCTTCAAGCACATTATCGGCTATCAATGGCAGTGATTTAATTGATACTTCGTCTACGCCTCGAACAAGTGCACCTGCCGCCTGTGCCGGGGTTGAGACCATCACTTGGCCTTCAACGAGCGGAATGGCGACCTTCACGCCTGGCACTTTTGAAATTTTTCGTGTCACCTCTTTATAGTCGTCGAATGGCAAACCGATTTTGTGGACGATGACATGCCCGTTCAAGCCCAGTATTTTCTTGAACAGGTCGTTGCGAAAACCGTTCATCACGGCCATGACGATAATCAAGGTGGCAACACCAAGCATAATGCCTAGAAAAGAAAACGCCGCGATAACCGAAATAAAACCCTCTTCGCGGCGTGCGCGCAGATAACGACCCGCCAACATCCATTCGAATGGTGCGAAGGGCCGCGTATCTTTTCCTAAATTCTGGCTTACTGCCATCGCGATCCATCCTTAAGGTGTTTTGATTTTGATCGTCTGATCTTGTTTTTCATGATCTAAAAAGATTTTCGAATTCCAGGTTCCATTGCGCCTAAAACAAAGTGATCGAGTCTCTCATTTACACAAGTATTCGGTTGCGTTGAACATCTTCTATGACACGAGAGATAACGCCTTCGAAGCTCATGGTTTGTTTTTCGCCGCTTTTGCGATCCTTTAACTCCACCTGGCGGTCTTTCACTCCTTTGGGCCCGACGACAACCTGGTAAGGAAGGCCAATGAGGTCCATAGTTGAAAACTTGGCGCCGGCTCGTTCATCCGTATCATCATACAATACCTCTATTCCGGCCCCGGTCAGCTTTGCGTAAATGTCTGCGCACACGCTATCTGTCGCGCCGTCACCGACACGCAAATTGATCAAGCCAACCTCGAACGGTGCCACTGAAACGGGCCAGATAATCCCTGAATCATCGTGCCCTGCTTCAATAATTGCACCTACGAGGCGTGAGATCCCGACCCCATAGGAACCCATTTCAAGATTGATCAAGTTTCCGTCCGGCCCCTGCACACGCGCACCCATTGCTTCTGAGTACTTTGTCCCGAAGTGGAAAATGTGACCAACTTCGATACCGCGTGCTTCAACGCGTTTGTCTTTTGGGACTTCCGCTTCAAACCTCTTGGCATCGTGCATCTCTTCGGTTGCCGCGTAGGCTCCGATCCATTGCTCCATGACTTCTGTCAGATCACCTTGAAAGTTCGTATTTGCTGCTGGAACTTCTATCTCAAGAAGATCTGAGTGACAGAAAACCTGACTTTCCCCTGTCTTGGCCAAAACAATAAATTCATGAGACAGGTCGCCGCCGATGGGTCCTGTGTCGGCTGCCATAGGAATTGCCTTTAAACCCATTCTGGCAAAAGTGCGCAGGTAAGCTGCAAACATACGAGCGTAGGACAGCCTGGATGCCTCTTTGGAAAGATCAAAGGAATAGGCGTCTTTCATCAGGAATTCGCGTCCGCGCATGACACCAAATCTTGGCCGGATCTCATCGCGGAATTTCCACTGGATATTGTAAAGGTTTCGGGGCAGTTCCTTGTAGCTCTTGATCCCGTCACGGAAGATGGAGGTGATGACCTCCTCCGCCGTGGGACCAAATAAAAGGTCGCGTTTGTGCCGGTCGGTAATACGGAGCATTTCTTTGCCGTAATCGTCATAGCGACCGCTTTCACGCCACATATCGGCTGACTGAATTGTGGGCATCAAGAGTTCGATAGCACCGGCACGATCCTGCTCCTGGCGAACAATCTGTTCTATTTTGCGCAAAACGCGATAGCCGAGCGGAAGCCAGGAATAGATACCAGCTGCTGATTGGCGAATCATCCCGGCTCTGAGCATGAGCTGATGGGATACGATCTCAGCCTCTTTGGGGGGTTCGCGCAAGATCGGCATGAAATAACGGGACAGATGCATTGTGGTAACCTGATCAGATAGACTTGTTGGCGTTCAAATCACGCCGCATAGCCAATGAATTTCAATTCTGGTGATTTGCTGAGCGATATACCCTTATCAGTTTTATCTCGTGGGTCTTGCTGTGAGGCCTCATACCCACAAGGTCAAGCGAGAAACATTGGCTAACTTGTGAGTGTGTTTTTGGGATTACTAGTGCTTTGCGGGGCTAGGTGAGACTTGAAGGGGAAAAAGGGCTGTCATTTTGGAACTTTGGCACAGGTTTCTTTGTGCAAGGATGCAAAACATCTGAGCGGAAGAAGCCGATCGTTGGTTTTTTGTGGGGGCGGTGGGTTGTGGCGCCAAACATGACCTGTGCATATCCCAAAATGATAGGCCGGTTTGTTTGTCATATCACATGAAGCGACGGTGGGGTCACATGAAGTGATGGTGGGCGGCGAGAGGGTCGAACTCCCGACATCCTCGGTGTAAACGAGGCGCTCTACCACTGAGCTAGCCGCCCGGGAAGGAATGACTTAGTGGCAATCGGGTCTGGAGTAAAGCGGGCCCGATTGCCACAGTGGGATTTTTTATCTTTTTGAGCCTCGGTGTTGCTTTGAAAGCCAAACTACCTGAAACTCTTTCCATCTTGTTGCGGGAACCTGGAGCCTACAATCTTTTTTGATCAGGGCGAAGGATTTCCCACTGGGCCTACTTATTCAGAAGTTCCTTAAAGCCCTTGGCAGGTGTGAACTTAGGTGCTCTTGAAGCCTTGATCTGAATTGTTTTGCCGGTCAGCGGGTTGCGACCTTCGCGAGCCTTACGATCAACAACCTTAAAGGTACCAAAATCTGGCAGGCGAACCTCTCCTCCACCATTGAGAGTTGACTTGATATGGTCCAGAGCAGCGTCCACGATTGAACCAGCTTTTTCCTTGGTTAGATCGCAGGACTTTGCAACACTGTCGATCAAATCCTTCTTGCTCATATCTTGATTTCCTTATGTATACGCGATGATCCCCGCTGGGGTCAGGGCTCTGTCGGCCCGCTCGCTGTTCATTCATGCGGTTGTTATTTACTACCGAGGGGCCACACAAGCGCGCATTTCATGGAGGCGTCAAGAGGCAAAAAGGGTCAAAAAGCCCGAAAACATTGGGATAACTGCATATTACCGTGGACGGATGACCAAGAAACTCCGCGAGGAGGCCTCGCGGAGCTCAATTTTGACTTTTTAGAGGAACCGCCGATAGGCCCCTTTTCAGTGTGCTATGGGGCGTTGATCTGGGTTTTTCGTGCCTTCTGACACGGAAGCGGCCTGCGCCTCTTCATCCCATTCAACTGGTTCCGGCATCCTGACAAGTGCAACTTTAAGGACTTCTCCAACACGAGAAACCGGAATGATTTCCAGCTTGGATTTCACATTGTCGGGGATATCGACGAGGTCCTTGACGTTTTCCTCGGGGATCACAATGGTTTTAATTCCTCCGCGCAGGGCGGCGAGCATCTTTTCCTTTAGTCCTCCGATGGGCAAGACGTGACCACGAAGCGTAATTTCACCGGTCATAGCGACGTCTTTTCTGACTGGAATCTGGGTCAGAACGGAAACGATTGCTGTGGCCATGGCAATCCCTGCAGAAGGGCCGTCTTTGGGCGTTGCACCTTCGGGGACGTGGACATGGATGTCGTGCTTTTCAAACATCGAAGGTAAGATGCCGTATTCAAGTGAGCGGGCTCGAACATAAGCGTTTGCTGCCTGTATGGATTCCTTCATCACATCGCGAAGGTTGCCCGTTACGGACATCTTGCCCTTGCCGGGCATCTTGATGCCTTCAATGGTGAGAAGTTCACCTCCCATTTCTGTCCAGGCCAAGCCTGTGACAACACCGATTTGGTCTTCAAGCTCTGCTTCGCCAAACCGGTACTTGGGAACACCTAAGTATTCTTCAAGATTCTCCGCCGTGATATCGATGTGATTTTCCGATGAGGTCAGGATCTTCTTGACGATCTTGCGCGCGAGCTTTGCCAGTTCACGCTCAAGATTTCGAACACCGGCTTCTCGTGTGTAACGCCGCACGATAAGCTGCAACGCCTCATCGTTGAGTGACCATTCGTCATCTTCAAGGCCATGTCCCTTGGCTTGCGCAGGGATGAGGTGACGCTTGGCGATCTCGAACTTTTCATCTTCCGTATACCCGGCGATACGAATCAATTCCATCCTGTCCAACAAGGGTGGTGGAATATTGAGCGTGTTTGCCGTCGTGATGAACATTACGTTTGAAAGATCGTAATCCACTTCCAGGTAGTGATCGTTGAAGGTGGCATTCTGTTCAGGATCCAAAACCTCAAGCAGGGCCGAGGAAGGGTCTCCGCGGAAATCGGCACCCATCTTGTCAATCTCGTCGAGCAAGAACAATGGATTGGTTTTTTTGGCTTTTCGCATGGACTGGATGACTTTACCTGGCATCGAGCCGATGTATGTGCGCCGATGTCCGCGAATCTCCGCTTCGTCACGAACACCACCCAAACTCATGCGAACAAACTCTCGGCCCGTGGCATTTGCGATGGATTTGCCTAGGGACGTCTTACCCACACCAGGAGGTCCCACCAGGCACAGGATGGGGCCCTTTAATTTATTTGTTCGGTTCTGAACGGCAAGATACTCGATGATCCGTTCTTTCACCTTCTCGAGGCCATAGTGCTCTACATCCAGAACGCGCTCGGCCTCGGCCAGATCTTTCTTGACCTTGCCTCGAACACCCCAGGGAATAGACAGCAACCAATCGAGGTAGTTGCGCACAACAGTTGCTTCAGCCGACATGGGGCTCATGTGCTTCAGCTTTTTTAATTCAGCTTGGGCCTTGTCGCGCGCTTCCTTAGTAAGCTTGGTGGCGGCAATTTTTTCTTCCAGCTCGGCGATGTCCTCACGGCCATCGTCTGAATCGCCAAGCTCTCTTTGAATGGCTTTCATTTGCTCATTCAAGTAGTACTCGCGCTGCGTCTTTTCCATTTGACGTTTGACGCGGGAGCGGATTTTCTTTTCCACTTGGAGAACCGAAATCTCGCTTTCCATCAGCGTGTAGACGCTTTCAAGACGATCGGAAAGAACAGTCGTTTCAAGAATATTCTGCTTCTCTGAGATTTTAATAGCCAGATGCGAGGCAATGGTATCAGACAGTTTCGAGTAGTCCTCGATCTGGGCGATGTTTCCAAGAACCTCTGGCGAAATCTTTTTATTGAGTTTCACATAATGTTCAAACTGAGCTACGGCTGAACGCGCAAGGGCCTCGATCTCGTCTTCTGCGCCTATCTCCTCTTGCACTCGTTCTGCTGTGGCTTCGAAATAATCTTCGTTTTCCGTGTAGCTTTTGACTTTGGCGCGTGAAACACCTTCGACAAGGACCTTCACGGTACCATCGGGCAATTTGAGCAATTGAAGAACTGAGGCGAGGGTTCCCATCTCATAGATCGCGTCTGGCGATGGATCATCATCCCCGGCGTTCTTTTGAGCTGCCAACAATATCAATTGATCGGAGCTCATGACTTCTTCAAGCGCGTTAATGGACTTCTCACGACCAACAAATAGCGGAACGATCATGTGGGGAAACACCACGATGTCGCGCAACGGAAGGACTGGATACAGCTCCTTATCTGCGGCTTTTGATTTGGTCTTTTTTTCTTCGCTCATGGTCTTACCCGATCGTTCTAGGGTCTTTAAAAAATATCGGCAGTGGCCGAATTCATCGGTTTTGGAGCCGACTTAAGAAGCAAGACATAGTTTGCTCTTTATAGCAGCAAACACATCTCCTTTTCGATTCAACTCAATGGCCGATTCTCTAGTTTGTCTCATGTTGGCGCGGCAAAGTCTTCATCTCAACTGGGGTGAAAGAAGGAAATCCACCATTACGTCACTTAGATGTCAGCTTTCAAAGATCGCTCTGGTTATTGACTTATATTGATAAGCTTGAACCACGTCATATAAGGGTTGTCTATGCCTTCTTAGGGGCGGGTTGTTAACATAGGAAACGTTAGAGAACGTTCAATTGCCTTGGAATGTAAATTTATGCCTTGAGGAGCTTGCGAAGCAGAAAATCTTCAATTGAGATGAACGAAAGACTATAGCGATAATCGTGGCGTCGTGAGGACAACAAAAAAGGGTTCGTTGGGATGGATGAACCCAATTGAATCTTTGATGATTGGTCTTCAGATATCAGAATATATCAAACAGCCCTGGATTACTGGGCAGGGAGACCCTCAAGATAGCTAAAGTTCGTCGCGGCTATGTTTCATAGTGCAAAATATCCAACCCAACCTATGACCGTAAAAACATAGAGTTGTGCTGGGCAGAATTGATGCTTCGGCCCAGGCTTAACAACATGTGTGCATTGAACCTGTGACTTTTTATCATGAAGCGGTGGGTTCTTCTGCAACGTCTGCATAGATCCGCAATGGACGCGCACCGCCTTCAACCACTTCCGGACCGATGACGATTTCTTCAACACCCTTCAGGCTAGGAAGATCAAACATGGTGTCAAGCAGGATGGCTTCCATGATTGAACGCAGGCCGCGGGCTCCGGTTTTACGGTTGATTGCTTTTCGAGCAATGGCATTGAGAGCATCAGGCGTGATGGTGAGCTTGACATCTTCCATCTCAAAGAGGCGGCTGTATTGCTTAATCAGAGCGTTTTTCGGCTCGGAAAGAATTTCAACCAAAGCGCTTTCGCTAAGGTCTTCCAATGTCGCAAGGACCGGCATACGACCAATGAATTCTGGAATAAGGCCGAATTTCATCAAGTCTTCTGGTTCCACCTCACGTAGAACTTCTCCGGTGAGTCGATCTTCCGGGTTACGCACATCGGCAGAAAAGCCGATGGATGACCCTTTGCCGCGATTGGAAATTATTTTTTCGAGACCGGCAAAAGCACCGCCACAGATAAACAGGATGTTGGTGGTATCAACTTGAAGGAACTCCTGCTGTGGATGCTTTCTTCCTCCTTGTGGAGGTACAGAGGCAACTGTTCCCTCCATGATTTTCAAAAGAGCCTGCTGAACGCCCTCGCCCGAGACATCACGGGTTATGGACGGGTTATCAGACTTGCGAGAAATCTTGTCTACTTCATCGATATAGACGATGCCCCGTTGCGCGCGCTCGACGTTGTAGTCCGCGCTTTGAAGCAGCTTCAGAATGATGTTTTCAACGTCCTCTCCGACGTAACCCGCTTCGGTCAATGTGGTTGCATCGGCCATTGTGAACGGGACATCGAGAATGCGCGCCAAGGTCTGAGCCAGAAGCGTTTTACCGCAACCGGTGGGACCAATGAGAAGGATATTGGATTTTGCCAGCTCGACGTCGTTGTTTTTTGAAGCGTGGTTTAAGCGCTTGTAGTGATTGTGAACTGCAACGGAGAGCACCCGTTTGGCATGAGACTGACCGATCACGTAAGAATCAAGAACGTCGGCGATTTCTTGTGGGCTGGGAACGCCGTCTTTCGATTTGACGAGTGTATTCTTGTTTTCCTCACGAATGATATCCATGCATAGCTCGACGCACTCGTCACATATGAAGACTGTTGGGCCTGCGATGAGCTTGCGTACTTCGTGCTGGCTTTTGCCGCAGAATGAGCAGTACAGGGTGTTCTTCTCGTTAGACATTCAATTTCACCCGTAGTCGAAGAATACTCAATTATGAGCTTCTCGATGTTTGTTGGCAAAGTCCTCAACGGACTCTTGGAACCTTCGACTGATTAAACCAGCAACCTGAGGAAGGACGCGCGAACCAGATTTATACGATCAGAACACGCTAGCCTCGTCTAGATCAAGATTGGATTAACAGTTGATGCTAACTGTCCGATTCCTGATTGACTAGGGCGTCCCGTTTGCCACAGTTTCGTGACAAAGAAAACCCCTTTTGTTCTTTAATTGTTCTATCTTAGTCCACGTGCGGCTATGCTGAATAGGTAAAGGGGCTGCAGTGGGGCTCATATTGGGTCTAAGTGTGATAGTTCACGAAATATTGCGCAATATTACATTTTTCCTATGAATAATCCATTAGGAAAAGTCCAACTTACCTTCCTTCTATTTCGGGTAGAAGGCGGGACTGCTGAGATATGAGCGTAAAGGCTGAATGGGCCTTTATCACTGGGCGAGAAAAATCAAAAGTTTCTCAACTGGGAGTATCGCCACCAGGTAGAGAAGCTTCGATCTGCCCTCGGTCCGTCAGCACTTTGTCGATGATACCAAAGTCGCGAGCCTGGTCAGCGGTCATGAAGTAATCACGATCCAAGGTGCGCTCAACGGTTTCATAAGGTTGTCCGGTATGCTTGACGTAGGTCTCGTTCAAGCGACGCTTCATTTTGATAATATCTTCGGCGTGGCGTTCGATGTCGGAAGCCTGACCGGAAAAGCCACCGGAGGGCTGGTGCACCATGATGCGCGCGTTGGGAAGCGCGTAACGCATGTCCTTGGCACCGGCACACAGCAACAGAGAGCCCATTGAAGCCGCTTGGCCAACGCACAAAGTTGCAACGGGCGGTTTGATGAACTGCATGGTGTCATAAATAGCCATGCCAGCCGTCACGACACCTCCCGGCGAGTTGATATACATGGATATTTCTTTGCTCGGGTTTTCCGATTCGCAATAGAGAAGCTGCATGCAAATGGAGGCTGCCATTTGATCTTCAATGGGGCCGGTTACAAAGATGATCCGTTCCTTCAATAGCCTTGATGGCAGATCGTATCCACGTTCACCGCGATTGGTCTGCTCAACAACCATGGGCCAGAACGTATTTGTCGTTGGGGGGACTGGATCGCTCATGTAACTATATTCTCCTGCTCACCGCTAAGGGTTGCGGTCCGCTAAATTTGATCGCTCAAGTGAGGCGTGCGCGTTTCTTGTCATACCTGGGACGTGCCCGTAAGCGTTTTATGAGTCCGCGCTTCCGCCCTCTTCTACGTTCTCAACGATTTTGTCGAGTTCTTCCTTGGTAACGTTTTTCACTGCGGGTTTGGCAAGTTCAAGAATAAAATCCACGACTTTATCTTCAAAGATCGGTGCTCTTAACTCTGCAACCGCTGAAGGGTTCTTTTCAAAAAATTCAAACACGATCTTTTCTTGACCAGGGTAGCTACGCGCCCGCTCAATCATCGAGTTGCGCAATTCTTCTTGCGACACTTCGATTTTATTCTTTTCACCGATTTCAGAAATCACCAAGCCGAGGCGTACGCGACGTTCTGCAATGGTGCGATATTCCTCACGCGTTTCTTCTTCACTTTTACCCTCATCTTCAAAGGTCTTTTTCGATTCAGCCATGGAACTTTGGAGTTGGGCCCAGATCTGCTCAAACTCTTTGTCGATGAGGGATGGGGGAAGTTCAAAGTCATGATTCTTTTCAAGTTCATCCAAAAGCTGTCGCTTCAACACTAGGCGCGTATGTTGGGCGTAATCTTGCGCAATGCGCTCTTTCAGAAGTTCCTTGAGCTTTTCCAGGTCCTCGACACCCAAAGAGACGGCGAATGCGTCTGATATTTCGGGTTTGAGAGGCACGCCAACCTCTTTAATCTTGATTTCGAACTTTGCTGGTTTGCCGGCCAGTTGTTCTGCCTGATAATCATCGGGGAACTTAACGTCGATGATGCGTTCTTCATCGGCTTTGGCGCCCATCAAGCCGTCTTCGAAACCTGGGATGAAGCTGTTGGAGCCGAGAACAAGTTTGACGTCTTCGCCAGATCCACCTTCAAAAGCTTCGCCGTCGATCTTGCCTACAAAGTCCATTGTTATCTGATCGCCTTTTTCGGCAGCGTGATCTTTCTCCGCATCAAAGGTTACGTTGTGCTCTGCCAGGCCGTTGAGTGCATCGTTGATCGCCTTATCATCCACTTCCACATTTAATCGCTCAAGCTTGAGCTTGCTCATGTCAGCAAGTTCGATCTCGGGGATGATCTCAAAAGACATCTTGTAGGTAAGATCAGACTTGCCATCCATGATGCGTTCAATTTCAGCGGTATCTTCCGGCAGGACAATATCAGGCTGAAATGCGGGACGTTCATTTCTTTCCTTGATGGCTTTGGTGGAAGATTCCTGCACAGCCTGCTGTACGATTTCAGCCATGACGGATTTGCCGTAGAGTTTTTTAATGTGAGATTCAGGAACGTGGCCTTTTCGAAAACCTTTCAACTGCACTTGATTTTTCATCTCATGGAGACGGGCGGTGAAACGCTCGTTGAGTTCGGACGCGTCAACGACAACCTGCAACGTGCGTTTTAGACCGTCTGTATTCGCTTCCGTAACTTGCATCGCTTTTAAACCTGTATTTGTTCGTTATATCCAACCGTTGCGGCACTTACCGCGGGTCATTGTCATCGCTATTTATCAGCACTCAGCTGATGGCTTAGCAGGTGATTGGGCGCTAACTGGCCTTTGTCACGCTTTGGCACTTATTATCGCTTTACTCAATCGAACTCCATCGCTTCGCTTAATATGACGCTGTGCCCGTCAGGCACTTGATCATACGAGAGCCGAGAACCTTAGTAAGGCATTCGGCGCCCATTGGTGCGGGCGGAGGGACTTGAACCCCCACGGCCAAGGCCACCAGAACCTAAATCTGGCGTGTCTACCAATTCCACCAC
Organism: Alphaproteobacteria bacterium; assembly: GCA_024275435.1. Classification (GTDB taxonomy): domain Bacteria; phylum Pseudomonadota; class Alphaproteobacteria; order Rhizobiales; family Hyphomicrobiaceae; genus JAJRZC01. Next base: position 8,078 of record JAJRZC010000028.1, on the reverse strand, counting down.
GCCCGCGCGCGCGATCCTGGCTGTCAATTCTCTACAGCACATCTTTGATGATATGAACCGATTTATAGGAGAAAGACCGGTGTTTTAATCCCGGTTATAGCCAAGGCGGGACTGCATAGCATGCCTTTTTTCAAATGGCACGCACTAAAGTTTGGCGGCCATATCAAGGATCTTACCCTTCAGCGAACAGAAAACAAAAAAACCGGCCCATTTTATCAGGGCCGGTTTTTTCTCTTGCGTTGCTTGATTAGGGACAAGCTACTTTAGAGATGCATAGCTTGGGGTGCTTGCACCGCCGAAGTGATAACGAAGACCGAGCTTGAATTCGTGGGCCGCAATATTATCGAATTTCACACGTGGATTGACGAATCCAGCGTTATCGACGCGCCCGGATGTGGCTTTACCCATGTCGATATAACGATAGCCGAAATCCAGAATTGCTCGATCTGAGACCTGATAACCGACACCTGCCATGACCGACCAGGCAAAGGAGAGGTCACGGTTGCCCTCAATGCGGTTAATGAGGTTTGGATTTTGGGTGAAATATACTTCATCGACGATGTGGTAAGCGGCACCAATACCGGCACCAACGTAAGGTACGAAGCTACCGTATCTTCCGATGTCATAGTAAGCGTTGAACATCATCGTATAGGATTGGATGCTTGTGTGGAGTGGATCGTCAACGGGATCTGGGGTCGGGTTGGCGACAGGGTCACCAATTATGGTGCCGAGATAGTCCGCTGGAACTCCGACCAAGTCTCTGTTGCCGCGGAAACCAAAAGCGATTTCACCACGAAAACCTCGTGATCCGGAGCCACAGCCGGCACCGACATCAACCATCCAGGTATTGTCCATGCTGACGCTGTTGAGGTCTTGACCAGCGAAAACGTAGTTTACTTCGTCAGCATCAATAACACCGTTGCCGTCATCAAAGCCGCCGTATGTCTCATTGTAGACCGGCCATTTTGTATCAGGTCCGCTTGAAATTGAGCCACCAACGTCAGCGCGGAAGTAGCAAGGACCGGCGCCCGAACGCGTTATGATCGGCATGGGAGCAACGTAGGAATCTTTCAAGGACCCACCTAAATCAGCCGCCGCAACAGTGGTTGGAAGAAGACCGGCGGTCATGATAGCTGCCGAGGTTATCCCGACGATCAGTTTGGTGTACATGTCTTACCCTCTTAAACCGGACCATGAATAGCCGGCCCTAAAATCCGAGTTGCTTGAAACGGGCTAAATTGGAAAGTGGCCCGTGACTTTTTTGCATTTCGACTGACATGATTACTCTGAGCTGGTTAAACGAGGGTTAAAGGGTGTTTCATTTTGAGCAAAAGTAGCTTTGAGAGGGATCCTGTTGCACGGTGCACAGGGTCAGATTAAAACTTGCGGGTTGGCTGGAAGGCCCGCTAACGTGCTGTTTTGCTGAAATTTAGCCGTGTAGGGATATTTTAAGCGGAGACTCGCTATTGAATTTCAAGAATGACGTGGTTGGGGCCATCGGAAACACCCCTCTGATCAAGCTTGTAGAGGCCTCTCGCGAAACTGGATGCCTAATACTCGGCAAAGCAGAATTCATGAACCCCGGTCAATCTGTGAAAGACCGGGCTGCGCTGTTTATCATCATGGATGCGGTTGAGCGGGGTATTTTGCGCCCTGGTGGGACCATTGTTGAGGGTACCGCAGGCAACACAGGAATAGGGCTCACAATTCTTGCCAATGCGATGGGTTTTCGGACCGTTATCGTCATTCCTGAAACGCAGAGCATTGAGAAGAAGGACGCGCTTAGACTTTTGGGCGCTCAAGTGGTTGAGGTTCCTGCTGCTCCCTATCGCAACCCAAACAACTACGTTCATTATTCCAGACGCCTGGCCGAAAAACTTGCTTCAAGCGAACCGGGGGGCGCCATATGGGCTAATCAATTTGACAATGTGGCCAATAAAAAAGCGCATGAAGAAACGACCGCTGTTGAAATCTGGGCGGACACGGAAGGCAAAGTCGATGGTTTTGTTGCTGCCGTTGGATCAGGTGGCACACTTGCTGGCGTGGCCTCTGGCCTGCGAGCAAGAAAGGCCAGTGTAACAATCGCCCTAGCGGATCCACCGGGTGCTGCGCTTTACAGTTATTATACCACTGGCGAACTGAAGGCCGAGGGCTCTTCAATTACGGAAGGGATTGGTCAAGGGCGTATCACTGCGAACCTTGAGGGCTTGAAAGTGGACAAGGCTTACCGAATTCCTGATGCTGAATCTGTGGCGACAACTTTTACATTGCTGCGCGATGAGGGACTTTGTGTGGGGCCATCTTCTGGGGTCAATGTGAGTGGCGCTAAGCGGTTGGCAAAAGATCTCGGTCCTGGCCACACCATTGTGACTGTTCTTTGTGATTATGGCACCCGTTACCAATCCAAGCTTTTTAATCCTGAATTTCTTGCATCAAAAGACCTGCCCGTCCCAAGCTGGCTTTCCAACCCGCCTGTCGCACCGCCGAAGGTCTTTGTGGATGCTGATGCGGGCTCTTAAGCAATTTGCAAACATGACATCAGCAAGTGACCCTCATTTTAATTCCACAAATTGTGATTAAAAGTATCGACAATAGGGTTTGCTATTCCCATCTATGAGATGAATTTGGATACGCATCTGCGAAAAGCTTTGTTTGCGCACCTGCGAAACGTTGTTTTTGAGCGATAATTATTAAATTGTTCATGAGGGAAATTCTCCCTATCCGTTTAAGGTTGCCTAGTTGATGGCTTAGTTGGAGATCCGTTGTGACTGATTCTGATACCCAGCCTATCGTCGATACCGCTTGGCTCGCCGATCATTTGACCGCCCCTGATGTCATCATCTTCGATGTCTCCTGGTACTTACCGACCGCTGGCCGGAATGGACATCAAGAATATCTCAAAGAACATATTCCCGGGGCACAGTTTCTCGATATCAATGAGATCTGCGATGACACGAGTGATCTGCCGCATATGTTACCCTCAACTGTAAAGTTTGCCAGCTTCATGAAAAAGCATGGTGTGGGCGATGGCGTGCATGTGGTTTGTTACGATGCGGAAGGTATTTTTGCCGCTGCTCGTGTCTGGTGGATGTTGCGCGTGATGGGGCACAGGGATGTAAGTGTTCTAAACGGCGGTATGAAGAAGTGGAAAGCTGACGGATACGAAGTTACTGACGATATACCTGCCCAGCGCCCTCGCAATCATTTTACGCCATGCTTGCAAAACGTGCTTGTAGCTGGTCTCGATGATATGAAATCTCTGTCGGAAAAAGCCCAAAATGGAGGCGGACAAATCGTTGATGCGCGTCCCTATGAGCGCTTTTGCGGGAAGGTAGCTGAACCCAGGCCGGGCCTGCAGCTCGGTCATATTCCTGGGTCGAAGAATATTCCCTACAGCAGTGTCTTGAATGAAGATGGCACCATGAAATCTAAAGAAGAACTCATAGAGATATTCAAGAAATGTGGGATTGATCCAAATAAAAATGTAACCACCACTTGCGGCTCAGGGGTCTCAGCTGCGGTTTTAGCTTTAGCGCTTGCTGTCATCGGCAATGAAACGGTGCCGGTGTATGATGGTAGCTGGGCTGAATGGGGTGACCCTGACCGTGGGTTGCCTGTTGCAACGGGTGGGTAAGGCTTGCTGAAAAACAAAAGGCAGGACTGGGCGAAGCTAATAAAACCCTCCCGTATCCCAGGGGTAATTGGGACGTTGATCCAGAGGAGTTGGTTTTAGGGCTTCATCGGAAAGACCCCGGGCGTGGGGAGCTAGGCGTTGGACCATTAGGTAGAGTTCGTCTGTCAAGCTTTGGCGGTTGCCATTACCGTTAAGATCCTCGAAGGGCGTGAGCTGACCTATATGAGCCTTAAAGGGCTTGCCAGGAAATTTCCGAAACTCAATGACCATCAACATCATGCGTAAGAATTGGCTGAATCGGCTGACTGTGTGGAAAAGAGGGCCCGGCTGGCCTTCGAAATAAACTGGCAACACCGTGGCTTTAGCTTGTTGAATCAAGCGTGCCGGGAAGGTTCCCCAGGGCAGTTCTTCAGCGCGACCAAATGGGTTTGGCGCCGTGGCGACGCCTCCAGCAGGAAACACAACTATCGTCACTCCCTGCTTTAATAAGTCACGCGCCTGGGCACGAGACTTTAAGTTCATCTCAAGAGCCTGTTTGGTTTGTGAAAAATCAATAGGCAGAGCGCGCGCTTTTATTTCTGGGACGTTTAGCAGATCCTTGTTGATCAAAACCCTGTAGGGGCGGTTGAGTTGCTCAGCCAAAACCAGAGCGGCAATACCGTCTGCAATTCCATATGGATGGTTGGCTATCAAAACAACAGGCTCATCGTCTGGGACTTTTGCCGGCCAATGGGGGCTTGAGCTTGTATCCAGCTGAACGTCGATGAGACGGATCATCTCGGCCATCATGGTTTCTGGACTACGAGACGCATGTTGTTGCCATTGCTTGTAAAGGGGAAGAAACTTTCGCCGCCCTGCGATATCTTCGACAAGAGAGACGATTAAACGCTTGTGCAGCGGGTCGTTGGGTAGAACATATGTAAGTTCGCGCATCTTCTTCGTCTAAGTCCCAACCAGATTTTGCTTATGTTGCGGTGCTTGCTGCCGCGACACCTGCCCAGAGCCACGTTCCTTTGGACCTCAAACCTTTGTGAACGGTCTCTAACACATCATCAAATGAGTTCCTATGTTCTCGTGTCATTTTGGTGCGTTGGCTGGTTGCATCTTAACACGCTTGGGGCTATGGGCAGACTTTGGTTTGAGTTGCGGCACATTGTTTGCGAGGGCACGCCAACGGGAAACTTAGGAAAGCTATAGATATTTTCAATTGGGATTTATTGGTGAAGACATCTAAAAAATGAACTCCAATGAACGGAAGCAATCTTGTTCAGGGCGCTGTTTGGATAAAAAAACATATGAAGTTTGGTCAATTGGGGTACAAACAAAATACCTTTGCCACGATGGTGCCGGGTAAGCTTACTTAGACCTGCATATTCAGCCTTAGATCTCATGATCACAAAAAAACACAAAGAACGCATGTTTTTTGGGATTTCTATGGGAAGCGACAGATTATCTGTGTTGGGGGATAACCGACAGCTTATAAGAGGGGGCTAAAGGCACAATAAGAGTGACCAATAAGGGGCCGGCTTTAGAAGAGTTCTTCTAGGAACCGCATATACTTATTTTTTACAGACTACGAGGGGGCTGAGCGAGCCCTAAGGATTAGACACCTGGGCAAGGCCTCGTCTTTCATTCTGCCGATTGGTGGTTTTGGTAGACAGGGTGGGGATCGAACCCACGACCGTTCGATTAAAAGTCGAATGCTCTACCACTGAGCTACCTGTCCAAACCGAAATATCCAATAGACCTCGACGCGAATCGTGGTCTGAAGCACGTGGTTTATGCCTCAAGGCCGCCTTGTCTAGCGCGCTTGCGCGGGCTGAGCAAGAGCACATCTGGCCTCTTAACCACATCAATACGGGATAAATGGTCATGTTGCGTGGACTAAGAGGCCGTAAGACAACAACTACCGCCAATCCTTCACCTGATGAAGGTGACCGTATCGCGGCAATTGGTCTTGTTGTGCTGGCGACTTGCTTGTTTTCCTGCCTCGATGCGACGGCAAAATATCTCGTAAATTACAGTAATCTGCCCGTGGGTCAGATTGTCTGGGCAAGGTTTTTGGCTCAGTTTCTGGGAATGGCCTTCCTGATTCCCGCGCTTGGTATTTTGTCATTACGAGCCCTTTTTACAACGAACGCGCTATGGCTCCAGATAACACGATCCATATTTTTGGCCCTGACCACCATTTTTAACTTTGTAGCTTTTATATACCTGCAGTTGGACCAGACAATATCCATCATGTTTCTGGCGCCTTTGACCGTTGCGCTTGTTGCGGGACCTTTGTTGGGGGAATGGGTTGGGTGGCGCCGATTCATTGCAATTCTCGTCGGATTTGTAGGAATCGTCATTGTCGTGCGCCCCGGCCTGGGCTTTTTGCATTTGGGCGGGGCTGTATCATCATTCTCTTCAATGATCGCCTTATCTGTCTTTATCTTGCTGACGCGCCTTCTGGCCATGCGTGACCCTGCCCTGGTAACGCTTTTTTATTCGCTGATGGTGGGCGTGGTTGTGGGAACGCCTTATGCTTGGCTCTATGGTGTCTGGCCACAGGATGTTTTCACATGGTGCCTGCTGCTGGCCATGGGATTGTTTGGTGGACTTGGTCACTATTTTTTCATTCTTGCCTATGAGCGCGCACCGGCATCTTACCTGTCACCTTTTTTATACGCACAAATTATCGGCATGGTGGGACTTGGATATCTTGTTTTTGGAAATCTGCCCGATGGATTTACAGTGATTGGTTCTCTCATCGTGGTGTCGTCAGGGCTCTATCTATATCACCGCGAGCACCTGAAACGGAAAGCCATCGTGGAAAAAGCAAAAGTTTAAGCCAGATCTGAACCGTTTGCTTTGAGGCGACGAACGGTTCTTGATTTCCAATCGGCGAAGGTTCCATTGGAGATGGCTTCACGCATCTGCCGCATGAGATCTTGATAGAAAGCGACGTTGGCCCAAGATATGAGCATTGCGCCTAGATACTCACCAGATTTTATCAGGTGATGCAGGTAAGCGCGTGAATAATCGCGGGCTGCGGGGCAACTACTTGTTTCTATGAGGGGGCGCGTGTCCTCGGCAAATTTTGCATTTTTCAAATTAAGTCGGCCTTCCCAGGTAAAGGCAACGCCGTGTCGGCCGTTTCGCGTGGGCATGACACAATCGAACATATCAATGCCTCGCGAGACGGCTTCGATGATATCGAGGGGCGTGCCTACACCCATGAGATAGCGCGGCTTATCAGTTGGTAGATATATCAGCGTCGCATCAAGGGTTTTCAACATTGCTTCCTGGCCTTCTCCGACAGCCAAGCCGCCTACAGCAAAACCTTGAAAATTCATATCCGCCAAGGCTTGCGCTGATTGACGGCGCAAGGTTTCATCAGTGCCGCCTTGGACGATGGCAAACAGGGCCTGGCCGGGCTTGCTGAGTTTTGCAAAAGCGGTTTGGGAACGCTCGGCCCAGCGCAGTGACAACTGCATCGCGCGCTCCACCTCTTCTCTTGGATTTGGCAAACTAATACATTCGTCAAATTGCATTTGAATGTCGGCGCCCAGAAGACACTGGATTTCTATGGAACGCTCTGGCGATAGTTCATGTTTGCTGCCGTCTATGTGGGAGCGGAATGTAACGCCTTGCTCGGTCAATTTACGCAAGCCTGCCAGGCTCATGACCTGGAACCCCCCGCTATCTGTGAGAATTGGACCGTTCCAGCGCATGAAGGCGTGCAGACCGCCAAGTTTTGCGATGCGTTCTGCAGTGGGGCGCAACATCAGATGATAGACATTTCCCAATATGATATCAGCACCGGTGTCTGCGACCTGCTCTGGGTATAGGGCCTTTACGGTTGCGGCCGTGCCCACCGGCATGAATGCGGGGGTGGCAATCTCCCCGCGCGGCGTTTTGATTGTACCTTTGCGCGCGGATCCGTCGGTAGCTTGAAGATGAAATGAGAATTCCGGTTGCGCCCTGCTGGCTTCCCCGTCAGCTAATACTGATTTGTTCACATCCTGCTCGTTCATGCCCTTACAAGCTCCTGACGATGGTGCATGGCCTCACTCATTGCGAAACAACAAGTTGGCGTCTCCATATGAATAGAAACGGTACTCATTGGCTATGGCATGGGCATAGGCTTGTTTCATGTTTTCAAGGCCTGAGAAAGCGGCGACCAACATAAACAAGGTTGAACGTGGTAAATGGAAGTTTGTTATCAAACCATCGACGGCTTTGAAGCGATATCCAGGTGAAATGAATATGGAGGTTTCTCCTTCGAAGGGCCTTATGGATCCATCTTCTTGTGCTGCGGTTTCTAATAGTCGTAGTGAGGTTGTACCCACGGCGATCAGGCGCCGTCCCTGCTTTCTGGCGTCTGTTAAAAATGCAGCGGTCTGCGGGGATATGGTTCCCCATTCCGCGTGCATTTTGTGGTCATCAATTTTGTCTGCCT
>JAJRZC010000394.1 GCA_024275435.1 Alphaproteobacteria bacterium | reverse complement strand
TTGTACTGTCCAATTTTTATTAAAGGATTCTAAGTTCTTTATACGATTAGCTTTCCAGGGGAATAGTCCCCATGGAAAGGATAAGTCATGGATCGACGATATGAAGCACGGAAGCAGGGAATTCTTGACGAAGCAGAAATCAAACCGGAAGTGGTCAATGGCATGTTGAAACGTTTGGAACAATTTGCCGAGCCTTTTGTGGCTTCTTTGGGCCGACGGGAAGCCAGGCAAAACGCTCGGGTCTATATCTCCGGGTTGTTGTCGGATCTGGAGAGAAAAAATGTCGAGTCGATCGCTTACCGGCACGATCAGGATCGCCGAGGATTGCAACGATTTATTGGTGAGGCGCCCTGGCCTCATCCGCCGCTGCTGGAGGAACTGGCCTGTCAAGTTGGTGAGCAATTGAGCGAAGCCGACGGCGTGATTGTGTTTGATCCTTCGGCTCACAAAAAGTGCGGCAACGATTCGGTGGGCGTGCAGCGACAATGGCTGGGCCGACTCGGCAAAATAGACAACGGCCAGGTGGGCATCTACATGGGATACGCTTCGAGGAAAGAACACGCCTTGGTGGATGTGCGTTTGTTTCTTCCCAAAGAGTGGGCTAAAGATAAAGCTCGCCGAAAGAAGTGTGGTGTTCCCAAAGAGATTCGCTATCGAACCCGCCATGAATTGGCCCTGGAAATGCTGGCAACCAATGGCAAGAATCTGCCCCATAGATGGATAGCCGGAGATGATGAAATGGGTCGTTCGAGCCGTTTTCGGCGGGATTTGCGGGCTTTGGACGAACAATATCTTCTGGATATCCCTTCGAACACCAACATCCGTGACCTTGAAGTTGAACCGCCTGTATACAGCGGGCGCGGTCGATTTCCTAAGCAACCTTTTCAACGTGTCGATGCCTGGAGTAACTCGTTGAACAAAAGTGCCTGGACGCGAATCAATGTCCGCGATGGCGAGAAGGGGCCGCTGGTATTGGAGATGGTCAAAAGGCGTGTGTTGGCCCGAACCGAACGGAGTTGCCGAGATGTAGGAGAAGAGCTTTTGGTGGTTACGCGTTCGCCGGATGACAATGGCAAGATAAAGTACGACTATCATCTTTCCAACGCACACCCTGATACACCGTTGAAGGAATTGGCCCGTGTAGTCAAAGCCGAACATCGCATAGAGGATTGTATCAAGCGAGCCAAAAGCGAAGCCGGCCTTTCTGATTACGAAGTACGCACTTGGACAGGTTGGTATCATCATCAAACACTTTCGCTTATAGCGGCATGGTTCTTGATTCAAGAAGCACAGCGGGGGGAAAAAACATACCCCGGCAATCACGGTTCCACAGATACGCATGATGTTGGTCATTCTGTTGCGTCGTGCTTGCGACCGCCGATATCCCGGCTGGCCGATGCGTTTTGTGCAGCAAAAAAGCAAGCGTCGAGAGCTGGCTCGTTTTCATCATTACAAGCAACATAACCTATTGGCTCCGCTGAGGATTAAACAACGAAAATAAAATTGGACAGTACAATTAAGCCGGAAACACTTTTTGTCCATTGACCTCCAACATAATTATCATAGGCCTTAGGCATTGCTACCTCCTTATGTAAGTCCGAGTTTTTTAAGTGTTTTGGGTTTTGGCACACCCTTTTCGTCCCAGCCTCGCATCTGATAAACTTCCTTAACCATTGTCTCGATATTCGGCACGGTACCTTCATCAGGGTGGTTGCCCTGGCGAAGCTGCATCACTCGGGCAGGTAATATATCGTCGGCACTCGTGATGCCTCGGTCAAGATTATACATTCTTTTAGCATTTGTCAATCGGCTGCCCACTGTAAGGAGTTCTTTCTGGTCCACCTTCCATCCGGTTATGCAGCTAATCCATTTGGCGATCATTTCCAGAGATGCGCTGCCAATCGAGATGAACTTGCACAAGCCCAACGCGTTAAAGGCGGCGTAATAGCT
>JAJRZC010000393.1 GCA_024275435.1 Alphaproteobacteria bacterium | reverse complement strand
TGGCGGAAGCTACGCGGCTTTGACTATCTCGCAAAAGTCATCTCTGGCGTCACGTTCAAAGACGGAATTGAAACCACAAACCCAGACCAGATCGCCGCATGACCAACAATCCTCAAACACCAGATTTGACAATAACTCTATCGGAGCTTTAGGGAATTGCAAATACATCAAGCAAGAAGACAGCGGAATAGCCTTTTCGCGCTCCGATGGTTTCATAACGCCTGACTATCGCGTTATAACGAATAATGGAGAGATTTTACTGGTGGAAGTGAAGAATTTTCATATGAAAAAGCTGTCATCGATCTACAAAATCAAACGCCCATACCTTCAGAAGCTCTCGGCATACACTGAAATGAATCGGGCCAGCTTAAAGTTTGCGATCTATTTTTCGCGGATAAACGAATGGGTTCTCCTTTCACCGGAGTCATTTTTGCAGGCAGATAACCACATTTATATCGACCTTCCTCATGCAATGGCTCGAAACGAAATGTCGACAGTTGGCGACAAAACGATTGCAACGTTGCCGCCGTTACACATTGAGATGGTCGGCGAACTCGACGACGATAGATCAAACATCACGGCTGATAGGACTTCGACTTTCACGACCCTAGAAGTTAAGATGAATTGTGCAGGGAAACCGATTTCAAACAATGAAGAAAAACGGATAGCCTTCTACCTTATGCGCTACGGTAACTGGTTAGATATTGAAGCTCATCCTGTCGTTGTAGGCAATAGTCTTGTGTCCATTTCAATCTCATCTGCCCCTTAAGAAATCACCAACGGACAAGGGTTTGAGATGATCGGGAGCCTAAGTTCAATGATCAGCTGTGCGTTTCGGGAGTTAACAGTTGATGATGGATCAGGTGTGTTTTCACTCGACGTCAAATATGATCCCGATTATTTTAGTTTGGCCATACCTAGAGGCTTCAAGAGTGAAGTGTTGCCAATCTGGCAGTTTATACTGCAGCCAAATCTGGAATTTTCGAACGATATTGAGGAAATTGATCCTTCGGCTTAACCGTTTCGATTTGGTTTTTCCAATTATGCGAACGGCAGCTTAAGGGGATTTGTCGTGCGTCATTCAATTGTGTCGTGAAAGGCAGCAATGGGCCGGGTTGTAAACAGCGGAGTATCCGTGTTGATCAAGCCCACCCTCCAGCCAGTTCTACCGGAAAAGGCGACAGTTGCCGCCGGAAGCTAAACACACGTCGCTTAATGGTCCAATTTTACGCCGCGAATTGGACCATTTTTACTCTGCGATTGACAAAGGCATTTCAATCGACCGCACGCAGTTTTAAATACCTGTCTGTTTCGAGGCGCAAAACCCGCCGCCATAGCTCGGTTTTTATAAACCGCCTGTCGGAAAGTCCCGCATCTCCCTCCTCTTCGTGCAACAGCCCCACCCAACAAAGCGAGCGCAGGACTGTGATATAGAGAGTTGAGGCGATGGGATCAAAACCGTAAGCGGAAGGTTCCGGGTCACCATAAAGAGCTTTGCGCAGGGCAGGCTGACTGGTGCCGTGGTTGGCCTCAACATTGATAACGTTAAGAAAAATATCCCAGCTTTCTAAAATTCCGTCCTCTGCTCGCAAATGCGCGCCATGATCGAGGCGAAATAGATAATTGGATGCCAATACTGGAAACAGTCGACCAGGATGAGCAACCAGTTCTTTTCCGGCCTTGGTCAGGATAAATTTCCCTTTGAAGCGCCTTGCAAGTTTGAATTCCTGTAAAAGAGCATGGATATCGCTGACTGGCGGAAAATCCCACTCATTGAGAACCTTATTGATGCTGAACAGTTCTTCTTCGGAATAACCTGGCCAATCAAATGCCGCAGCAGCCCAATGCACAAATTTGCGATTGAAGGCCCCTGATTTAGTTAAACCAATGCCACCATGGGCCTCGATGTATTCTGCCGTTTTTAGCACGCCGCGCATTAGGGGTGACGAAAGTAAAAGCGGGTCATCGTCTGACAGGGGCTTAAAGGCTGAATTCATTGCTGTTCCAAGTTTTTAGTACGCAAACCCTGAACCAATATCGCTTACACGGTCAACCCTAATTCCCGTTTCCAATTCCCGCGCTCTCGCGTGGCGGCGCATAATGGATGTAACCAAACCTTCGGCAAAACCGGATTCGGCCGCAAGAATAATAATAACGTCTGGACGCTCGGCCAAATCAAAACCAGTGAACAAGAAGGCCGCCTCATAACAAATCAGCGGCAATATCTTTGTACCATTATCCAGAAACAACATTTCGCGAGATCCCGTGCCAAGATCAGACTTATCAAGAAACGGCATACCCGTTTCAATCATCGGCACAAGTCGCTCTTTGTCGGAAACCTGAACACCTTCGGCCGTAACCAAAACAGCAGAATTGCGAAGCTCGGGAGACCCCGCTTGTGCATACCTCGTCATTCCAAACAAAAGCGGAAATAGATCGGGATCGAGAGACGCTACTGCCTCATTAAGATCAAATGTGCTCGTGATGGAATTTTCTGGCCAGACCGTTAAGCCGGCACCCGCTGTATCAGCGGAAAGCTCAGTAAGGGTATCGAGCATTTCAGAAGCATAGGCCGTTGACGACCACTTCAACACGGAATCCGGCCTGTGTGAAATTCCGTAGATCGGCGGGCCCGTGTATTCCGGCCGCGCCGGGGGCGGCGCCAACCCAATGATCATCATCAAGGCAAACGTTATGGGAAATGATCGCTCGGTGAAGCGAGGCAGGATTGCGGCCACCAGCCCAAAGAACGCTGTTGCCCCGTAAACCGTCACCAGCGACAGAGTAACTCCGAGGGCGCTATCCACGGCAAACAACCCTATGGGAGCCATAACGAGGCCCAGAGAGGCCGCTGTGACCTCGGCAAGCATAAGCGATGCCGGAAGGATAATAACTGGGGCGCGGCGCAGCACCAGCCAAGAGATAAGACTCGCACCACCGTAAAAAGCAAAACCGGCGATGCTTAAACCCAAACCACCGAGAACATATTCAATCGGACCTTCAAAAGCAGGAAACACCCAAAGACCAGATACCGGAACGTAAACTGCACCCCAGACCGCCAAAGCCAAAACTGGCCGCTTCATGATCAGGATTGCCAGCAAGCACAAAGACGAAATGCCCCCAGCCGGAATGGCCAAGAGCATTGATGCCGCCGTTATACCGCCTACGGCAGCGGAATAAAGGGCGGTTTGGAAGGAGGAATTAACGTTCACTTGGAGGGCACACTGACAACATATTTACGCTGCCAATTTTGCCTTCCTCGATGCGCCGAAACACACCCGAAGCCCAACCACCCAAATGCGGATAGTCACGCACGAGCATGACGTAGCTTTGGCGGAAAGGAACACCAGCGGGCGCGATTAGATTGCCGGCGTTGTCATAAACAGAATATACCGTGTTTTCGGTCGCGGTCACACAGACCAAATAGTCAGGCGGTAGGCCAATAAAGGCATTGGCTTGCTGAACGCTGCCAACACGCAAATTCGTCGGCGCTTGATGACGTGTAGCCTGATAGCCGTTGACGGCAATGGACATGAGCTGGCTTGCATCTGGGAAAGGCCGCGCAGGCGCACTAGCTGTGGCGCTTGTTTGATCCATTTCGCAGCCCGCAAGAATGCCGACAAAGCCAAGCATGATGGCGAGTGATTTCATTGTGATTTTCTCCTATAGGTAACATAAGAACTATTACGCGCCTTAGAAACTACGCGATAAGTGAACTGGCAGCCAAAAGCGTTTTGAATGGGCAGAAGGCTTTCTGCGGCGGACATATAAGCCCCCTGCCCTTCCTCCAAAGCACAGGCTTTGAAGACGAAAATTTCAAATAGACTGACGCACGGCAAAACCATCAGGAGCCAGATAGCGCTTGCAGCAAAACAGATTTTTGCACAAAGCCGCGAATAATATTGGAACGGGTTACAAAACCGGGTGTGCCGCTTATTCCCATCCCCTTTGCAAGCGCGAGATTGGCAGCAATTGTTTGTTGAATGGGCTCGGTTAAAGCAACTTCATAAACGCGCTGCGGGCTCAATCCACGCTCGGCAATAACCCCGTCAAAGTTTTGCAGCTCGCCACCCCTCCCGCCAAGAAACAGGCTGTGAAGCTCCAGATAGGTTTCCTCGCCATGCAATGCTTTGATCGCCAGCATTTTAGCCGCGTATTCACGGCTTTTCTCTCCAAGAATTGGCAGTTCAATCAATCGCAAGCTCACATCTGGATTGTCAGCCATGATCGAGGCCACAACAGGTACTGATTGGCGGCAATAACCACACTGATAATCTGCAAACTCAACGAGAATACTGTTACTTGAATCCGCGTCTTCTCCAAACAGCTCCACCTTAAATTGGTCGATGATTTGTTGATCACTCACCGCCGCGTCAGTTTTTTGCTGGTCCTCAAGAAGGGCAAAAACCTCAAGGATTATCTCGGGGTTGCGAAGCAATGCCTGACGCACCTGCTCATTAAAAACACCAGCTTCTTGGGCGAATGAAGGTGACGCAGAAATTACAAACGCAGCGGCGGAGTAAATAAGCGCGCGAGATGACCTAGGCGGTGTCATCATTTAGGGGATTCCCAAATCAGTAATTAAGTGATTCATAGAGAACCAACTTTGAAGGAGTTGGCTCATGCGTCGGTATGCTTTGCGGGATGATCAGTGGAAAAGAATAGAGGCCCTTTTGCCGG
>JAJRZC010000392.1 GCA_024275435.1 Alphaproteobacteria bacterium | reverse complement strand
TTATGGTCCCGCCTTGCAGATCGCCGTCTCACCCACGATGGATGTGAAGTTCATATTTTATCGACTTTCAAGCACCGCTCGTTTGAACTGTCGGACAACAGCATGATTTTCACGCCACAAAGCGATCTGGCAATTCTTAACTACATCGCGAACCACATTATCAAGCCTGGCACGGTAAATAAGGACTTCGTCGACAAGCATGTCAACTTCAACACGACGAACCTGGATATTGGCTATGGGCTGAGACCTACGCATATTCTTGAGAAGGGCGCAACGAACAGGGGTAAGGCCGGTGGTATGAAGCCGATTACCTTTGAAGAGTATGCGGCTGCGGTAGAGCCTTATACGCTTGAATATGCGGTCAAGCTTTCGGGGGTGGAAGCCCACAAGCTTGAACGCCTGGCCGAGCTTTATGCCGATCCAAACAAGAAGATCGTGTCCTACTGGACGATGGGTTTCAACCAGCATACCCGTGGAACGTGGGTCAACAACCTGATGTACAACGTGCATCTTCTGGTGGGTAAAATTTCCGAACCCGGTAACGGTCCATTTTCTCTGACCGGTCAACCTTCAGCTTGTGGGACAGCGCGTGAAGTGGGAACCTTCGCGCATCGCCTGCCCGCGGACATGGTTGTTAAAAATCCGAAGCACCGTAAAAGAGCGGAAGAGATCTGGAATCTACCAGAAGGGACTATCCCCGCGAAGGTTGGCTACCATGCTGTGTTGCAAAACCGCATGTTGAAGGACGGTAAGCTCAAGGCCTACTGGATCCAGTGCACGAACAACATGCAGACCGCTCCTAACATGAATGAGGAAGGGTATCCCGGCTATCGCAACCCGGATACCTTTGTGGTGGTGTCGGACCCATATCCAACAGTCACGGCTTTGGCTGGCGATCTTATTCTTCCAACGGCTATGTGGATGGAAAAAGAAGGCGCATATGGAAATGCTGAACGGCGCACGCAATTTTGGCGCCAACAGGTCAAGGCTCCTGGAGAGGCGCGCTCAGATCTGTGGCAGACGGTCGAGTTTTCAAAGTACTTCAAGGTGGAAGATGTCTGGCCGAAGGAGTTGATTGACAAGAAGCCTGAACTTGCGGGGAAGACGCTCTATGATGTTCTGTATGCCAACGGCAAGGTTGATACGTATTCCCTGAACGATACCCAAAAGGGTTTCGATAACGATGAAGCAAAGGCTTTTGGGTATTATATCCAGAAGGGCTTGTTTGAGGAATATGCCACGTTCGGGCGTGGCAAGGCACATGACCTTGCACCTTTTGAACTTTATCATAAAACCCGTGGCTTGCGTTGGCCTGTGGTTGATGAAAAGGAAACGCTATGGCGATTCCGCGAAGGGTATGACCCATACGTCAAACCCGGCGAGGAGGTTTCTTTCTACGGCAGGCCCGACAAGAAGGCGCGTATCATCTTTTGTCCGTATGAGCCTCCAGCCGAGAGTCCTGACAAAGAGTTCGATTTGTGGCTGTGCACGGGACGTGTTTTGGAGCATTGGCATTCCGGAACCATGACGCGACGCGTGCCGGAGCTTCATAGGTCCGTTCCTCACGCGGTTTTATTCATGCACCCCGATGATGCCAAGGAGCGCGACTTCCGGCGCGGGCAGGCCATCAAGGTTGTTACAAGACGCGGGGAAGTGGTCACACGTGTTGAAACCAAGGGGCGCAACAAGCCACCGAAAGGACTCGTGTTCTTCCCGTTTTTCGACGAGAGCCAGCTTGTCAACAAGCTGACGCTTGACGCGACGTGTCCAATTTCAAAGGAGACCGACTTCAAGAAGTGTGCTTGCAGGCTGGAAAAAGCTTGAGGCGCAACCCTTGGGAGTGCGGCCATAGGACGTGCTCCCGCATCCAGTTTCGTTCGAGGCCGGAATGGCAAAAAATAGCAAAATCGGTGACGGACCGCGGAACCCTGCACGGCGGCGTGCTATGACGGAAATGGCCGCATACTGCGCTGGCGCGGCTGTTGTGGGAGCAGGTCTTTCCGGCCTTGCAGTACAGTCCAAGGCGTTGCCTGCCCAAATGCTTCGTCCGCCTGGCGCCTTGGGGGAAGGCGAGTTTCAGTCTGCATGCGTGCGTTGCGGTTTATGTGTGCGCGATTGCCCGTATGATATTTTGAAGCTTGCCGAATTTGGTGACGGGCCAGCTATTGGAACTCCTTACTTTATCGCACGTGAAATCCCATGCGAGATGTGTGATGATATTCCGTGTATGAAGGCTTGCCCAACGGGTGCTCTGTCTCATGATCTGGAAAAAATAGAAGATGCCAAGATGGGTATCGCGTCGTTGGTTGGCCGCGAGACCTGCCTGAACATGTTGGGTTTGCGGTGTGATGTCTGCTATCGGGTGTGCCCGGTTATTGATAAGGCGATTACGCTTGAGCGTAGCCACAATACACGCACCAAAAAGCACGTCATTTTTGAGCCATTCGTGCACGCTGAGCATTGTACGGGCTGCGGCAAGTGCGAAAGGTCGTGCGTGCTTGAAGTGGCAGCTATCAAGGTTCTTCCCGTCGAATTAGCAACCGGGGAACTTGGCGCCCACTACCGGCTTGGCTGGGAAGAAAAGCGAAAAGCCGGAAAAGAACTGGTGCCGGGGATTATTGATCTACCTGATCGGCAACCCACACCGCCGCTTTCCAAAATCCCGGAGAGTGGCCAATGAGCAAAGACAGAATTCCTGGAGCTGAAGCCCGTCAAGTACATGGTTTCTTGAAAGCAAACCGTTGGCTCATCTCGCGACGGGTGGCTCAGCTTGGTTTCTTTTTATTGTTCGCTTCAGGCCCGTTGCTTGGTATCTGGATTGCCAAGGGAACGTTGGCCTCCTCCATGACGCTTGGTGTGTTGCCGCTGACTGATCCGTTGATTTTTCTGCAGAGCCTTCTGGCGCGACACATTCCCGAAACCAACGCGATCATCGGGGCAGTCATCGTGCTTTTGACCTATCTGCTGATTGGCGGTCGCATATTCTGCTCTTGGGTGTGCCCGATAAACCCGGTGACGGATCTTGCTGCGTGGTGTCGGCGCAGGCTTGGCATCAAAAAAGGGTGGACCGTTAAACCCCAGGCCCGCCTCTGGGTTCTCGGTGCGGTTTTGGTGACATCAGCCATTACTGGGACAATCGTTTTCGAGCTCATCAATCCGATAACAGGCGTTTATCGGGGCCTATTGTTTGGCGTTTCCTGGGGCCTGCTGTCGGTTGTTGCAATATTTCTATTCGATGTGTTTGTCGCCAACCAGGGTTGGTGCGGCCATGTGTGTCCAGTTGGGGCATTTTATGGACTATTGAACGAAACTGCTCTTGTACGGGTGTCGGCAAGTGGGCGCGTGCGCTGTGATGATTGTATGGACTGCTATGACGTGTGCCCTGAAATTCATGTGATTTCACCCGCCCTTAAAGGAACTAAATCCGGTGCCGGACCGGTTATTACAAGTCGCGACTGCACATCATGCGGGCGCTGCATAGATGTTTGCCCAGAACTCGTTTTCCGTTTCACCAATCGTTTCGACAACAGGTTGGACTCGGCGGAATACGTCACTGATAGAGAAGTTAGCAAGATTTCAAAAGAGGCCGCGTGATCATGCCCGTGTCTCAACCCAGGGAGAAAACGATGAACAAGACAATCAAGGCGCACACCGCTCTCATCGTGCTTTCTTTGATTGCTGGATTGGCCGTAGTAAGCGTCGGCATAACCCAGGAGATTGGGGAGCGCGTCAGATCGCTGGGAGGTGGCGAGGTTCTAGATCGTCTCAACGCCGCACCAGAGATCGAGCGACAGTCAGTTAGTGATGGAGGTTTTGGACGGGCCTACCGGCAGCAACCGCCGCTGATCCCGCACAAGATTACCGGCTACCAGATTTCTCCAGCCAATAACAGGTGTATGGACTGTCATGATTGGCCGGGCCACGTCAAAGCCAAGGCGCCAAAGGTTTCAGAAACGCATTACGTCGATCGCTTGGGCAAACGTCTCGATAAGATTTCAGGCACGCGGTATTTCTGCCAGCAATGCCACGTCCCGCAGGCGGACGCGAAACCCCTTGTCGAAAATGATTTTCTGAATTCCACGCAAGTGAAGTGAATGGAAGCCCAAACACTAAAACCATTTGCGCACTTAGAACCGAACCCGCCCGCCGAATGAGGGGATCAAGATGACTAAAAAAGACAATGACAGTCACAAAACAGAAGATAAGGGCGGCGGGTTCGTTGGGTGGTTGAAATCCATATGGACCTGGTTTTGGAGACCGACGCCGGTTATCTCACTTGGCGCGCTGCTGCTGAGTGGATTCATTGCCGGGGTGGTTTTTTGGGGCGGCTTCAACTGGTCGATGGAACTCACCAACACTGAGAGTTTTTGCATTTCATGCCACGAAATGAAAACCAATGTGTATGAGGAATACCGCTCGACCGTGCATGCCTCCAACCGCTCCGGGGTAAGGGCCTCTTGCCCCGATTGCCATGTGCCCAAGGAATGGCGCCACAAGATTATCCGAAAAATCAGAGCATCAAACGAGTTGCTTCATCATTTCCTAGGCACGCTTTCGACGCCTGAGAAGTTTGCAAAAAAACGTATCGAATTGGCTAAGAATGAATGGCGACGGATGAAGGCCACTGACAGCCGGGAATGCCGCAATTGCCATGAGTTCAAGAATATGGATTACGCCCTTCAAGAACCCCGCGCTGCCAAGGCACATGAGCAGGGTTTGAATTCGGGAAAAACCTGTATTGATTGTCACCGTGGTATCGCACATACACTGCCACCCAATGCCCATGAAGCTTATGAAGAACTGATGACGGAAATCAGCTCCACAGAAAAACAAGGATTATTGCGCTACCTTGAGGGCGTTGTTCCGACGGCGAAGGCTGGTGTGGATAAATAGATACCTGATCTCTATCACTTGGTTGCCAAGTGATAGAGCGGTGTCGCGGCCAACTCATCATCTGACTTTAAAGTCGTAAAAAACTGTGAGGCACTTTTGCGCTTATGGAAGAGCGTTGACATGAATAATGCTTTTTCCATTTCAAAAATTCTGCCCCTGACAAAGGCCCTTGAATTAAAAATAATATAGCGGGAATCGTTTGGGGTTGATGGTTATTGCTATGTCCTTGGCGACCCAAACCGCTTTTTTTCCAGTGGCGCTCGTGAACCTATAATATGTGGGGCGTGGTGTTGCTGCCTCCCTTAGGCGGCTCTTTTCTCCCTAAATCGTTCAGCTGCAAAATTTG
>JAJRZC010000391.1 GCA_024275435.1 Alphaproteobacteria bacterium | reverse complement strand
TGAAGCCATAAAACATAGCTTCCTGTTCCACCAGCCGTTCGCCCATCATTGCCCTAACTCCCAAAACAATCCTAATGAATTGAATCAGGACAGCGAGACAATCACAAGCAAGAGTTTTTCAACAAAATCGTACGAAAGTGGCTGCTGAGTATCTGAAGGTCAACTGGGGACATAAATTAAAGATTGCCCCCGAAGGGCACCCTTTGAAGACTCCTTCCAGAATTCAACTATCTTCAGCTTTCTTCTTTTGCGAGCTCCGGCATACTGACTCAGGTCCAACATGTATGCCTCGAAAATTTGACCACTGTGCCCACGAACCGTCACGCGTGATCTCGCAAGGTGAATGAGCTTGAGATCAACCAACTCATGGATCAAATCGACCTCTGGGCCGTGCCTATCCTTGTTCAAAAGGAAACAATTGGTGTTATTCTTGTCCAAACAAAAATCCCGGAGTTTTTGAAATTCGTTCTCTAGGGTAATGTTGTCATCCAGCGTATCTCTCTCAAATTCCTCGCGCTTAGAGGAGTCGTTCTCGCCTGCGGCAACGTTAACGTCCTCCGCACCTACTTTCTCTCCGCGATGCCCACCTCCTCGTTCACGTGCTATACCCACTGATCGGCGAAATATGGAAAGGAAATCCCTTGCGACACCACCACATGCAAGAACGAGCCGATCTAGGGCACCGTCCGTTAGAAAGGAAGATATCGGTGTAATCTTCGCTTCATTTGCAAAATTGGTGAGAACCTTGACAAGAAATTCCTTTGCCAATCTGTATTTTTCGAGCGTGAGATCCAAGTCAATTTCATCAGCGTCATCCCCAACTTTCATGCCTGTGGGTGGGTCTCCATGGATGTACCATCTGGTTCTGTGGCGGATTGTTCCTATTTTTAGCCAGAGATTATGGTCCTTTGCAATCCGGTGGAAATAGTCCACGACGCTAGATTGGTCGGCACGGCGAATATGGTATAGGTCGTCCAGAAACAAATAAGCGTCGCCGCCAGAGAGATCACTGAGCTGACGAAAAAGTTTCTGATAGTCCAGGATGTGACGATGCAGAAAATCTATCTTTGACCTCTTGTATGTTTCTTCGATCTCTTGAGTATCTTTATTGGTGAATTCGGCTTGCGTTTTAGCCTTGACAGAAAAACCTGGGATGCCTGTTTCCGCTTTGGCATCTGCGGAAGCCTTCTTGCTTTCCTCAGCCGCAAACTTGACAACTAGATCCGCTTTGTCTGTCCGGTGAAGTTCTTCCTCCAATTTATGGATCTCCGCTTCCAGCATTTTGGAAAGCTTTTTAGCTTCTTTCCTGGCGTATGCTGGACGTGTTGGCGTTGTTCCAAACAGGGTCTCCCAGAAAGACTTACGTGTTGGTGGATAGACCGCCGCTGATTCCATCCATCTCTTAAACTCCTTCAATGTGGAAATGAGGACGCTCAGCAGGACGTCGGGATAACTGTGCCCTTTAAATGCTTCGAGATTGACATGGGCTATAGGCCGTCGATCGATAGTAAGATCGGACGCAGCTTTGTGCAAAAGGCTAGACTTGCCGGAACCGCGCCTACCAAAAATAATGTGGTGACGTCTGCTCGTCGCACGCCGCAATGTGCCTGGCGCAGGTTCTACGAAGTGTTTAACACCTTCCTTGGTAGAGCGGGCAGCTTCCTCCACCAAATTGACAAGATATTCCATTTCGGAACTGCTAAGTAAGCCTACGATAGCTCGTGCTCCTAGCTTTGAGCTCTCATGATGCGCTCTGACAATCTAACTGCAATCCAGCATCGTAACGGTGTTAAATATATATGGAAATGTCAGCAAAAAAAAAGACCTGACGCATAGTCTACGACCAAGAACGAACCCAATACCACTCCACTCCCCCCCCCCAGGGCAATTGGGTTCACCCAATTGCCCTGGATCAAACCCCTTGACTCCTTCCCTCACCCGGCCTATGTTCTTATTTTGTTCCGTTTCATGGAGAGCTGTCAAGAGCGACGGGCGCGGGAAGGTCGGCCCGCCTTGGCTGAAAACTTCGGCGGGTTAAGCGCCCCTGTTAACAAAAAGCAACGTTTTGGAGTGTCGCATTTTGGTTTTGTTTTTTTTCAAAGGTTTAGCCGGAAAAAGATGACAAAAGCCTACAAATGAGTATATTTTCCTATGGAGTTACGGGGTGTTTTCTTTTGAATCAAAGGGTTGCGGTCGAAATGCGTGTATCTTTCCGTGCTTTATCGAGCTTTTTACCGCCTTTTCGTGCTTTTTTGTCGCCTTCACCCGCGCCAGAACGACCGGGTGAACAGCACGATGATGGTGAACAGTTCCAGCCGGCCCAGCAACATGCCCCCCGCCATCAGCCATTTGG
>JAJRZC010000390.1 GCA_024275435.1 Alphaproteobacteria bacterium | reverse complement strand
TCCGCCACAAAGTCTGGATATGTCCAGCCTTGGGCAAGAGGTAGTCGGAAGGATGCTGGGTGGTTGGCAACGTTACGCAACCAGTGCTTGACCTCCGGTAAACTTTCAATCATCAAGGCGCATTGAGTTTCCTCGCCGTTATCTTTACCGTCGATTTCAGGTACAATTTCGAGGAAGTGCTTCTTAAATCTGAACTTGCCGCGATAGGGCTTTTGCCCGTCATACATACCTTCTTTGAATTCAAAGGCCTGGTTAAGTGAAACTTCGGCTTTAGCCTCAGGGGCAAACAAATATTGTTGATAGGCCTTTCCAGCTTCCTTTGCTTTTAATTTTTTGATTTGCTCCACCAGCTTGCGGCCCAGAACAAACTTGGCTCGCCACAGTGCGCTAAGGGGAATGTCGCGCTCACTCACTAGGTGGTGGATATGGCCGAGACACCATTTGAGGCGTTCGGATTGACTAAACCGTACATCGGCGATCAACTTGTCGAGAGCTAGAGCCAGATTATTTTCCGTCCAGCCTGTAACTTCGACATCAAGGGATAACTGCTCTTCCTGTGAAGCATAAGAAATTGCCAGTTTGCGACCATCCAGATCAATTTCAAATGTGCTTGCCTCTTCACGAATGTTGAAGTCGCTATCACTTAACCGGGTCGGATAATCCAGCAATGACCAGTCATGATACTCGTCAAATACCTCAAAGTCGGCAAGTTCCAACTCACCCTGTATTTCGGTGACCAATCGAGGGATTGTAAATGGCACCCTACGCGCCGCTGGAGAAAGTTCCTCAGCAACCAGTTGTTTAAACTTTGTTGCTTTTTTTACAAATCCTTCGCGGCGAGGTTCTGGGACTACCTCTGAAATCAGGGAATATGCTTCGTCAGAAACATGGCCGGTAACCTTGACCTCAAACTTTCCGTCCGTAGTTTCGCTGACCGATACCGCCCCTTGATCCTCTTTCGACAATCTCTTCAGGTCAGGTGCAGTGTCGACAGTCTCGCTTAATTCTGGTTTGGGTTTGGCTGATTGCCCGAACAATCCCCCCTCTAGGGGTAATTGGTCATCGCCCCGTAGCTCATGCTCGATGTTAAGAGCCGCCTCGTTTTCATCAAAACCCATGGCAACTAATTTGTCGCGTAGCGCATTCGCTGCCTGAGAAAAGCTTGGCTCTGACACATGAGCGTAGGAGCGGTTTAACTCCGCTGCCTCACGTCGTTCTGCAAAGGGCATTCGTAGCACCCGACCTAACAGTTGTTCCACCGCCGTTGCACTTTGAATGCGTGACACTGAACAAAAAACATAAGCAAATGAACAATCCCACCCTTCTTTCAGGGCTTCGATGGTAATCACATATTCAATCGGGCATTTGGGGTCAAACAGGTTAGTTCCGTCAAGTTCCCGTTGCTCACCAGTAGCAACAGCGATCTTGTTCTCTTCTATGCCGCTGGTTCCCACCAGGTAGTTTTTTAAAACCTCGACCGTGACTTCCTCATTCTTCTTCTGCGCTTGAAATAGAACGATAGGACGAATGTATTTGCTGTCTTTTTCGGCAACATTAGCAAGCTCTTGCCGCCGCTGAATCGCACCATCAACAGCAGACTGCCAGTCTGGATGTTCGGCCAGCACAATCGGTAGCTTGATCATTTGCTCGTCTTTGATCTCTTGCGCTGTGACGCTGTGCAGAATATTGCTGTTTAGGCGGGGCGTGGCAGTAAATTCAATGATGCAAGATGGACTGACTCGTTGCTGCATCTCCCGCGACAATCCGGTCACGGCGTTGTGGGCTTCGTCAACAATCATGATCGGGTGAACTGTATGTAACAGATTGGCGAATGAAAACTTCACTTGGTCACTACCGTTCACCTTTTCCAGATTGGGATGTTTATTTACAACTCCGGTAAAGTGCGGTTCCAGTTCTTCATTGTGCGCGTAGACCTTGCGCCCTTCAGTGTTGGAGACTTTCAAAGTCTGGATGGTGCCAACAATCACACACAACTTATCGCGGATGTCCTGCGGACGCACTTGGGTGAAATCGCCAATGTCAAATACTCTTACCTGCCCTGCAAATAACTCATCCATTTGTTGGCGATAAGGATGACGTGGATTTTTTAGAGCCTCAACAGTTTGTTTACGAATGGTATTAGTCGGCACTAGCCACAAAACGGTGGGGTAATCCTTCTCAACCCAAGCATCACGAGCAACAGCGATTGAACGCGCTGCCAATAATGTCTTGCCGCCACCAGTGGGCAAACGCAAACATACATAGGGAACATTCGGCAGCCCATCCAGAGGCCTATAGCCCTGTGCATAGCGACCCAGGCGACGTTTTTGTTCCGGGACCTCGACCGTTTCTTTGTAGGCTTCAGCTGGACCAGACAGGCGGCACAGCTCCAAATAATCACGCAGTATACTCAGTGTCTCTGTTTGATAGTCCTTTAAAATCATGCCCGCCCCTATCTTGCTTTTAAATCGTACGGTGTTTGTTTGAAAATGACGTTTTCACGCTTTAGCCGTGCATTGCCCATTCGGCTACTTTCACCGTAAATTATCAAGGGGCCAGAAAAGCCTGGGTTTAATTTGGTCATATCGTCGCGAATGATTTTCAATGTGTGGCTTGTCAACACATTGCCGCCGTCTGGTCTCTTGTCGCCCAGGATGCCATTGTAGAGCAGGGCGTATCCTTTGCCGTCATAAATTCCCAACGCAGGACTCTTAAAGTTGCCATTCCAGGGAGTACTTGTTTCGCTAAACCATATATGTGCAGCCAGAACCGTAAAGCGGATATCTGGACAAATGCGACCGTTTTCATCAAAGACATTGGCCCCCAAACGATAAAATCGGAAACCACCGCCGCCTTTCCAGTTTTGAGCTTCAGAAACGCCACCCTGTTCGCCGTCTGTGACCTTCTTGAGCCGTGGTTGGCAGTGGGTAACCGCGTGATTCCCCATTTCAATCCCGATATAGCGACGATCCATTTTTTGAGCAACGGCTGATGTTGTGCCTGAACCAAGGAAGGAGTCTAGGACCAGATCCCCGGGGCTGCTGGCAATATGGATGATGCGTTCTAGCAAGCGTTCGGGCTTAGGGGTGTCAAACGAGTTAGCGCCAAATATCGCATTAACCTCTTTCTTTGACTCCTGGGTGTTGCCAACTTCATCATTAGACCACCAAGACCATGACATTCGCCCTTCGTGTTCGCGAAGATAGGTCTTCTTTCGCGGTTTGCCTTTTCCGTCTTTACCAAACCACATTCGGCCTTCTGCCTTCAATCGTTCAAATTCCGCTTCTATGGTTACCCAACAGCGGCCTTCGGGGGGGTGATGTCGGGTGCCTCCCGGAGTGACAATTTCATACATCTGATTTGGCCGATAACCTTGTGCAGAGAAGTTGGACGATGATGTCCAAGGTCCTCGCGGATCATCATCTGGGTTCTT
>JAJRZC010000389.1 GCA_024275435.1 Alphaproteobacteria bacterium | reverse complement strand
CGGAATAAGCCAGCCGCGTGCACTTGGCGAACGCAGGAGATGTGGAAACCGCCACCAGAGCAATCAAAGAAGCAAATACAGAGAAATATTTGAAGGATGCGCGCATGTACAAAATCCACTCAGATATATTTATGTTTGATAAAAATTGCCCTTCAAACGCGATCAAACAATCCCGCCTTACCGGACAACGCATTAACCATACCAGAAGTTGAAATCTATACCGGGCCAGCAGCACTCTGCCTAGAGGGAAAATAGCCAATCATAAGAGGCGTACCTCTTAAAAACAGGTCTAAACACCTAAAATGGGAACAGGCAAACCCTGAACATTTCCATCATAATGCATATCAAAGCACCAGCGAGTTCTGTCAATCACGACAAAACTCACCGAGTTACACTCTAGCTGATGATATCGAGAAAAAGTGTCAGGTTATCTTGGCTATTAGTTCATGTAAGGCGAATCACCGCCACGTTGTCCAGTGGCGCTATCGAAGAAAAACCCATGATCGAATGGACCTGCATCCGTTTGGCGTCCCCACTGCTGGTCACGCAAACTGTCCGCGCTGCCATACTGCCCACGCGAGTCACCATATGTGTTGATGGAATCCTCATAAGTATAGGAATAACCACCTCGCCGGCGCTTACTGGCGCCACCTCGATAGTAGCTGGATTTGGGGTGCGCAGCACCGCCTTGCGAAGCGCCTTGTTGCGCTAAAGCAGAACCAGAGAAAGCCGATAGGGCCGCAAAGACAACAGCCATTCCACCGATAACAATGGCTAAAACAGATAAACGCTTCATAAGAGTGCCCTCAAAGACTGATTTTCTAAAACAAACCTAACAGATATGCCGCAATACATGCCAACCAATTACAGTTTATCATTCACCATTGCGTGACACCCGTCTCTCTAAAATCACGTTAATTTCCAAGTTTCCTTTGCAAAAGCTCCGCTGTAACCCAAAGTTTGGTTGCATTTTTACAACATGCACCGAGGCGGAGAATTATAAATCCGAACAACAGTGCCTCAATTGTGGCACCGGCCTGCCAAAAAAGAAACCCAAGCTCTTGTTCCAACAGAATTTAAGCTTTCTTCTGCCAGCGCCCATGACTGTCTTGTTGCCAGTATGTGCACGAACAATCTGTTTCCTTTGCACGCTTCCATTCCGAGCGAGCGATGGAAACAGCCTCGCCATCATGGCCGTCAAACAAATAGACGACGCGCGAAAATCCTTCAAATGAGCCCGCAACACCGCCATCCACCAGAAACATCACTCCAGCCCCGTTTGGCACCTCATCTTCGCAGGTCAGTAGAATCGGTTGATGCTCTGGATTTGCTTCACTCGCCATCCCGTGGGCAAGAAAACTGTCATCCCGGTAAGTCCATAAAATCGCATCCAACGCCTTGAGCCGCTCAACCGATCCCGCCTTCACCACCGCTCGCCATCCACGCTCCAAAGTCTTTTCTAAAAGGCTGGGCAAGACACGGTCCAAGGGTTCGTTTTCGAGATGATAAAACAAAATCTCCGTTGAAATATCGCTCACCTCTACACCCAAAAACTAAGACGCCTTACGCCCAGACAAAAATCATCGCCGACGATAAAAAGTGACGCAGTAGCTCTGACACTTGCAGAAAATTAACGCAATGCCTATACCCCAAACACTCGGAGCGGCGCCAATCTGTTTTCTTCGGACGACGCACCGCGCGGGCGGCGAACCTCGCAGCCTCTTCGGGTTTGCTGCAAGCGTTCCCGCCCGCAATCACCTCACCAAATCTATAATATCCATTGCACGCGCGCAGTTTTCGGGCCCATTTACCGCCTGGAAGATTTGCGCTTGCGAGCGCGCAGAACCTTGCGTGAAACCTGCCCCGCATCAACGAGCGCTCTAAGACACCTGTCTGACAATCGCCGACCGTGTGACTTCATGCATTTGCGTAATTTCGAACTACCGATTTTATATGAACCACAAAACCGGCTGTAGTCACTATTACAAGCAAACTTGATCTTCTTCGATACAGGGCGAGCTTCTGCGCTTATTCCCAGTCCACCCACAAACACCCCTACAGCCAGAGCACCCAGCACAAAGCGTAAAGCCCAACGACCGCAAACATTCATTTTTCCAACAAGCATCGTCTGTGGTCCTTTCAAAAAATTGTAGCACCTCACTTTCTTGCCTCATACCTTTAGGCTCAATGGGCACTGATTTTCCTTTCCCTGGGCTCACCTTCCCAAAACGTATTCAGTCATGAAAAAAGGAAAAACGAAAAAGGCTTTGAAATAGAATTCAGACAACTTCGTGGCTACGGTCCATTCACCCGCACCAGCCCCCTAAAAAAGGGCCTTCTCCATATCCACTCATAGCCCAAGACGAAGCCAAACCGGCACCAGTTGAAAGTAGCGTTAACGGCGCTTCTTTTTATCTGCAAAAGGATTGTCACCTTTTCTCAGATTGAAACGCACCGGTACACCTGGCAAATCAAAGGCAGACCTCAGACTATTGGTCAGATAGCGAATGTAGCTCTTTGGCATATCCTCTGGCCGGGAGCAGAACGCCACAAACGTCGGTGGACGCGTGGAAGGCTGCGTCATAAAGCGGATCTTGATCCGTCGCCCGGAAACAGCCGGAGGTGAATGACGACCAACAGCCTCTTGCAGCCATCTATTCAAAGGCGGGGTGGCAACACGCTTGTTCCACAAACCGTAAGTCTTGAAAATGGCAGCTTGCAGCTTATCAAGTTTACTTTCTGCCAACGCCGATATCGGCACCAGAGCGACACCGGGCACCTGAGAGAGACTTTTCGAAAGAGTTTCTTGAAGCGCTTTCAGGAATTGCTGTTTTTCAGAAACCAAATCCCATTTGTTGATTGCAATCACCAGAGCGCGTCCTTCCTGGCTCACCATGTCTCCGATGATAAGGTCCTGGCGTTCGATCCCACGCTCGGCATCAACCATCAAGACAACAACTTCTGCAAACCGGATCGCACGAATGCTGTCACTGGCAGAAAGTTTCTCCGCATG
>JAJRZC010000388.1 GCA_024275435.1 Alphaproteobacteria bacterium | reverse complement strand
TGGTATTCCAGCAGTTCCAGCGTAAATGCCTGGACCGCTTCGGGCGCAGTGATCTACAGCCCCGCTGGCGGATCCACCATCGGCGGGGGAAGTGCCACATTCATGTGGAACAATGTTGGCGCCACAAATTATTCGCTCTGGCTCGGCAGTTCTCAGGGAGGATCCGATATCTATGGATACGGTGTCAGCCAGACCGGAACCAGCGTGACTGTCAGCGGTTTGCCGACAGATGGGTCGCTCATATGGGCTCGGTTATATTCGTATATAGGCGGCACCTGGTTTGCCAGAGATCATGCCTACTACTCCGGGCCTTAACCTTTATCCGGAATAGTATTTTCCAATTGGTAAATGAGTCTGAAGAGATGTTTGGCTTTCATCTGTATACGCCACGTGTTGTGGCTGTTCAAAGATTATATCAAACAGCCTGGTTCTGCTCTTTTGCATTTGCTCCCACACCTCCAGGTCAGACTGTTTCATGGCAGTCCCTTCCAGCATTTCAAAGGTGATCTGTTCTTTGAGATACCCCCCTGCTTCTGGCAATGATTTAAGCTTTTCATAAGGTGTCATCATATCCTTCTGATAATAACGTCTTTTTTGTTTACCTTTGCTGTCCGTTTCAACAGTCGGGAAGTGGCATGGCCGGTGAAAGTTCAAGCAGGGGTTGAGGGTTTTCCAGTTAAATTCTTCGACCAGCTCTGCATGTTTTTGCGGGATATGTGTGTAACCAAAAGTTTTGCGTACGACGGAATTGTTCTTGCTCTCAGCCAGCGCATTATCGTTGGAATGACGGGGACGCGATTTGCTTAGCCGTATCATCAGGGCGTTCAGCAATTTTACGACATGACGGTTGATATATTCCGAACCGTTGTCCGCGTGAAATCCCTTGATGACAAAAGGAAACTGATCGAGCAATGATGTCAAAGCGGGAACCATAAACTGCTCGTTGATCTGTTCGACGGTGACAACGATTTCCCACTGGGTAACTTCGTCCACGGAGTTGATGTGGTACACCCCCTTTTTGCCGTCCTTGTCACCCTGATGCACCGAATCAACACGAAGATACCCCGGCTCGCCATTTGGATGCGGTTTGCATCGTTGACCAATATTGACCTTCACACCTTTGGTTTTTGTGAATGTGCGCCTGACACGCTGATAGATTTTCCCGCCGCGCAGGTTGTAAATGTGGGAGACCGAGATACCAGCCAACCGCACAAAACGCTGGTCGCCAAAAAGTTCATACGCCCGCTTGCAATAGGCTTTGGTCGTTGTGCCGGACACGTCGTCAACAAGGCGATCCACCATCGCCAGAAGCTGTATGTCATCGGGTGTGTACTTGCGCTCGAATCCCTTCACCGTCCGTTGACGGCGACGAATGTGCCCACTTTTTCGATATTGGCTGATTAACCGCGTGATTTGTTGACGCGAATAGCCACTTAATTGAATGAGGTACCTGCGGACAATCCCTTTGCCATTTTTGTTGATCTGGATATAGCGAAACCTGACCAAAGTCCGTTCGATCCAAGCATAGATGGCATCCTTGCCACCTTGGAAAACCGGGTGCGTCTGAACCGCTCCACTCAAAAACTTCTCAACCTCTTTCAACGTCCGAATCTGTGTCTCATCCATCTGTATCAGCATCCTCCTATGCTTAACAGATTCAAGCCATCTTCAGACTCATTTCATATTGGAAAAGGCTG
>JAJRZC010000387.1 GCA_024275435.1 Alphaproteobacteria bacterium | reverse complement strand
AGGATGTCGCGATCTTGCGGGACTGTGGAGTTGTACTCTTCAATCAGTTTTTTGCTGAGGGCGATGACGTTCTTTGCTTTGTTGCGAAACAGTCCGATTGTTTTGATGTATTGGCGCAGCTTTTCTTCACCCAAGGCATACATTTTTTCTGGTGTATCGGCGACCTTGAAGAGGGCGCGGGTTGCTTTGTTGACACCTGAGTCGGTGGCCTGGGCAGAGAGCACAACAGCAACGAGAAGTGTAAAGTCGTTGACCGATTCCAGCTCGCCTTTCGGGTCGGGGTCCAGCTGGGAAAACCGTTTGAAGATTTCTTGAAAATCGGCGGGCTTTTTTCTGGATCTTTTTCGCGGTTTGATGGTTTTCGCGGTTTTCGCAGTTTTTTTTGCTTTTGCTTTGGGTGCGGCTTTGATTGGTTTAGGTTTTGTTGCGACCTTTTTTTGCTTTGATTGAGGTTTGAGGGGTGTCTTTTTTGTCTGGGCAGGTTGTGATACATTTCGTTTGGAAATGGCGTTGACGCTGGGTTTGCCAGCCTTGGAAGGTGTGCTCGGTTTTTTTTTGACCGTCATGTCTTTTTGGCTTTTGTTAAACTGATTGGTGAATTCTGGGAGTTCTGTCATGGACGAAGGAAGGGTATCTGTGCAAGAGGAAGCTTGTTTTCGAGCGATCTTGACACCTAATCGCTCGCTTAGCCCAAGAGGCTTTCTTATTTTCATGAGCGCCATTTCAGTCGTGAGCTTTATCATCGGGATGGTGTTTTTGTACGCTGGTGCTTGGCCTGTGATGGGTTTTTTCGGGCTGGATGTTTTGCTCATCTACCTAGCGTTTCGATACAACTATCGTGCTGGGCGGGCTTATGAAACTGTCGAGCTTTTTCCCAAAACGCTTATTCTCACCAGGGTTGACAAATCAGGTCAAAGCGAGACTTTGGATTTTAATCCCTACTGGGTTCGTGTGCTTTTGACTGAATGGCCGGATGGACAAACCGTGATGCGCCTTGTTTCTCATGGCCGGGAAGTGGTGTTTGGTCACTTTCTTTCCAATGAGGAACGACGGGAATTTGCTGGAGCTTTGAAGTTAGAGCTTGAGAAGGCGCGAACCGCGATATGATATGTGGGGTTTGAAGCTGCATCGTTCGCTCTAGATGCCGTCAATGCTCCACAAGCCCCGTGCCGTTAAACCGTAGGCTAAAAGGCGTTGCATCGAAGTGGGGTTCAGTTCGTCCTTTGAAGTGAACTGGACGGCGCCGTGGCGGAGGACTTTTTGGTCCCGTTTTCTGCTTACAAATGAGCTTACAATTATTGCCGGACAAGAAATGTTTGCGTCATGCAGGGCCTTGAGGCTGTGTTCCGCATTTTGTCCATCGGCCAAGCGATCATCAAGCAAGATGAGATCGGCTGTAGCTATTTCTTTCGAGTCTATAGCATCTTTTACAGTGGTGAAAGATGACACTTGGCAGTGAGGCGCCTGGGATGATTGCACCATCTTTTCCAAAACCGCCAGGTCGGTAGGGTTGTCATCAATGATGATAACGTTTCGCGTTCCGGCAGTTTTATGTTCCCGGGATAGGGAAATTTTGGCGGTCGCGTTTTTGATCACGGCCTCGTCCCCTTGATTCAGAAATCAATAAACTAGGTTGAAGTGCATCACGTTTGGGGAAAGGAACTTTGAAGCTGGCTGGGAAAAAGAGTGTCAAATATGTGTAAAATTTGAAGGAGTTCGAGGGCACCTTTTTGGATTTTCTGACAAAAAAAGGAGGCCGCATTCTCGATGAGGCCCCCGTTGTTTTGTGTTTCGCAATTCTGATCAGAGCCTACAGCCAAGGGCGTTGCTCTGAGGCCGTTTTCTCATAGGCTGCGATTTTGGATTCTTTTTCCAAGGTGAGGCCGATGTTATCAAGCCCGTTGAGGAGGCAATGTTTGCGAAAAGGATCAACTTCGAATTTGATTTCTCCACCATCGGGGCCCTTGATGGTCTGAGCTTCAAGGTCGATGGTAAGGGTGGCGTTGGCACCACGTTGGGCGTCATCCATCAGCTTGTCGACCTGCTCTTGTGGGAGCTTGATGGGTAATATGCCGTTTTGAAAACAATTGTTGTAGAAGATGTCGGCGAAATCAGTGGCAATGACACAGCGGATGCCGAAATCCAAAAGTGCCCACGGCGCATGCTCACGGCTGGAGCCGCAACCGAAGTTTTCGCCCGTAACCAGTATTTGAGCCTTGCGGTAAGCTGGTTTGTTCAAGACGAATTCGGGCAGTTCATTTCCATCATTGTCGAACCGCATTTCAAAAAAGAGCGATTTGCCCAGGCCTGTGCGTTTGATAGTTTTTAGGAACTGTTTTGGGATGATCATATCGGTGTCGATGTTGCGCAAAGGCAGAGGGGCGGCGACGCCGGTGAGTGATGTGAATTTGTCCATGATGTCCTCTCGTTGGGCCAGCTCTGTCAATTGGTTTTCGTGACAGGCCCTCAGGTTCGCAGAGCATCTGCGAGGGCGCGAAAATATCCTTCCGCTTCGGCCAGCCTGTCCAGGCGGATTTTTCGGACGGGATCAGGGTGACTTGGTGGCAGGATTTGAGTTCCGATTCTTTCCAGTCGTCTTTTAACGCCAGCAAGCTTGCGTCCGTCAAGCTGATGTTTCAGCACTTCGACCAGGGTTTCAACATAACCGTTGATACGAGAGAGCTCGCGCATAGCTTTGTTGCGGGAGGCTTTGGAGTGGGGGGCTGCCTCCAGCAGGATTAATGCTTTTGCAGCCCGATTGAGCGTATCGGCAATGGAATCGGCGTATTTGGCCACTCTTTCGCGCCGGGTGGGATCGAGATCTGTGAGGAAACCCAGCCATTGATAAATGGTTTTGGCAAGGCTCAGGATTTTCTTGATGTCGTCGGTGAAGGGCATGTTTTCAGAACCCAAAAGCCCCTGGGTAATTCATGCTGAGTGGGGCTGGCCAGAGGTTTTCTGGCCTTTGAGGATTCTAAAATAGTCATTCCTGCCTAGGCGGGGATAGCTTCTGGGGTCAAATCATCACCTGTGAGAAGCTGGCGACGCCCGTTTGTAGCGGCCTGTTGCGGCTGTGGCTGTGGCGGAGCCTTTTAGTGTACCTTGCCTTCACCGTAACATTTGCGCATGGCCTGGCAGCGTTGGGAGCCTGAGAGGTGCATCATATCCGCCTTGGCGGGTTTGATGAACTCACAGATTTCTTCGACGCCACTGGGGGACAACCATCCATAGCGACGGCCCCGCTGTACGGCAAAACAATCGGCGGTTTCTTCGTCCGGGCCTCGGAATTGATGTCCGCACTCATGGGCGAAAATCCAGTGCTTTACAGGGGTGGAGACACGCGCGAGAAGCTTAGGGTTCATGATCAAGAACCCGGGATATGCTGCTCCGTAGTCATCGAGGTTGTTGTCCAACACGATGGGGCGGCGGCCGCAGACTTGGCGTTTACCGTCGAGTACGAATTGTCCGTACTGAACAATTTTTGCATCGCCACCCACATGGCTCACATATTCTTCGGCAGTTGGGGGGCCTTCGTTGGCTTGCACTTGTGACAATGAAAATCCAAGGCCAAGAGCCAGAGCAAATATAAAGCCTGTTATGGTCGTTCGTAGTACTTGCAAAATATCCCCCTATCGCCTGTATTTCTCCAAGGCTTCAGAAAAGCGTTGGTATAGGCGAACTGTCTGTGCTTTTCGTCCCATCGTACCCCAGTGAGCTTTTAGCGAGCGCATGATTGCTCGAAATCAGCCCAATGACAAGAAAAATGCTCGGTACTCAGGTCTTTCCAGCTTTCACTATCAGATGGTTGCGTGTTTGATCCTTGGCTTGAAGTGTTTTGTTTCCACGAGACTTAGATTGTGGCAAAAGATGTTTGCTTAATATGGTTGTGCCTGGGGGAAAGTTTTAGTTTTTTTGTTTGGATTTTGCTAACCTGTGATTTGTAGAGGCGGTGCAAAAATCTATTTTAATCATACGCTTAGGCAATGTTTCTGAGTATATGCTTGCAAAAGTTTTCTTGAGTTCAGCGAATATTTTGAAGATGCTGGGCTTGTGGTTTTTGGTATGACTGTCCCCGGGTCTGCCTTATTCGTCTTTTAAGTTTTACGGGGTTTACGTGGGCATTTTTAAGTGTGCAAAGGATTGTTTTCGATTGTTACAGCTTTTGAGTTCACGTGAGAGACTACGAGTTTAAATTTTTTGGAAATCAGGTGCAGAAATGCTGCATAGATTTGGGCATAATTTCTAGGGGCACGAAAAATGAAAAACATTGGAAAAAGTGGACTCGCCTTATCAGTCATGGTTCTGGCAGGTAGCTTGGTGGTTGGGGCGACCAGTGCAGATGCTGGGTGCATGCGTAAGGCAGCCCAGGCGACAGCGGAATCTGCGCAGAGTGCGAAATGGTTTGCCATGGAGACAATGGTACAATCGGTTGGCTGGGAGTTGTGGCCGGCATTTCTGGCGAACGGAAGCGTTCCGGGGTATTCGGTAAGCAACAAGAAAAGCAAATGCGTGACAGCTGCGGGTGGTATTGGCGTGACGTGCAAGAGCCAAGCGACTTTTTGCAAGAAGTAAGCTTTTGTTGGCAGTCCAGCAGAAAGATTGCTGGAAAACATAAAAATTGTAACGCCATCTCCGTTAAGTCGTGGGATGGCGTTGCTGTTTATGGGTGAATAAAAATGCTTGGCGTTCGTTCTAGTTCTCACTCGTTTTTCTGTTTTGGAACCTTGTTCCTACGCCATGATGGTAGACGAGTTGCCCGCCATACCAACCGCCAAGTACCATCAAACAAAGGCCGATGCCGCTCAAGGCTATGGGAATCAGATCGGGTTGGTCGATCAGTTTGGTTCCGTCCAGCCTGGATAAAAATGAAGCGAGATAAGTGATCCAGGCACTGCTCATAAGAAGTAAGTGGTAGTTTGCAACGGGAGCTGCTTCATCATCGATTCCTGTATAATCGATAAGACCTATGACCATTGCAGGAATGGCAAATGCCAGTCCCAGGGCCAGTAGTAGGCCTGAAAAGCCCCAGACCTGAGTATAGCCCATGAGTGCCAGAGCATCACACATGGTAGTCAGCGCCCACAGAGATATGGGGAAATGCACCATTAGAGGGTGAGCTGGATGTCCAAAAATACGCAAGTTACTCTACTCAGCTAAAAGAGATTGTAGACGGTGCCGGCGAGTAGCAGAAAACCGATGACGGCCGCGCCTGCATGAACGATTACGACTCCGCTGGGAGCGACTTTCTGTCTGAGGTGGATTGAGGCGAGGAAAAATCCTCCAAGGGCCGCTACTGCTAAAATTACGAGTGCGATGGTTATGCGATTGTCGGCACCGTTCATAACGGCCAGAATCAACAACACGAGACCAGTTGCACCTAATCCCGCATGAATCAGTGAAAGTGGCCATGGAGCAAGTTTGCCCCTCAAAACTGAACTTGCAAGCACAAGTCCACCGACGGCTGCGACAGCAAAAAAGAAAACGGCATATGTGAGCATGATGATCTCCCGGGCTTAATTTGATAGGGCGAACGTAGCTCGATAAACATCTTTGTCAAGAAATAAGATTACAAAGTAGAATAAGGGGTATGAAAGCCCTATTGTTGAGCGAAATGCTGGTAAGCCCGTTTTTTGAGCGTTGATCGTATTGCGGGTTATCAGCGAAGTGGATTTATCAGGAGACAAATAGCCAATGTCATCGCACCCATCGGATAAAGCGTTTGGGAGCACTCAGTCACGGATCCTCCAGTCCATCTTGCGGTCGAACGCCCCGCTGTCGGTGGATCAGCTGAGCCGGTTGCTGGAAATCTCGCGGAACGCGACCTATCAGCATGTCATTGCCTTGGAGCGAGACGGCTTGATTGAGAAAGCTATTATTGCTCAGACGAAGGGACGTCCGTGCCAAACTTATCGGCTGACTGATAAGGGACAGGCGACTTTTCCCAAGCACTATTCTTTGTTTGCAAAATTACTTGTGGGGCTTGTCAAATCACGCCTGGGAGCTGAAGAACTCAGCGATTGTTTAAATGAGCTTGGGGCATCACTTGCCGATGAGTTTTCCAAGCGGGTCGCTGGCCTGAGTGGTGATGAGCTTATTATTGAGGTTTCCAACATTCTACTTGAGCTTGGATATCAGGCAGAAGCCATACCGCAGGAAGGCGGTGGCGGTCTTGAAATTTGTGCCCACAATTGTGTGTTTCATGATCTCGCTAAGGAACATGAAGAAGTTTGTTCACTGGATTTGGCACTTATTGAACGGTTGACAGGCAAGCCCATAGAGCATGCGGAATGTGTTGTTCGCGGTGGGACATGTTGTCGATTTCGCACCAAGTCAGATTGATTGGTCTGCGTCTAAAGGGGGCTGGTTTGGCATGTGCTTATCGTTCAAACTCGACCACATTGTTCATGCTGATAGCAAGTTATCGGCTCAAAGTCGTTGGGTGGAGTGTATAGGTTCTCAATAACCTTTCGGGTTTTAAACTGCATCAGATGAAGACTTAAGAACTAAGGCTTTGGGAATGGAAATTTTATCTTGGCTGTGGTGGATTGTGGCGTCGGTGTTATCGCTGTTGTGGACTATTGTGTGGTTCTTAATCAGCGGTTGGGTTTCTACTCTGCTGCAGCTCTTGATCGTTGTTGCTGTGATCTATGTTCTGAAGTTTGGTTGGCGGCGCGCGCCGTTGGAGATGTTGCGACATGGGCAGACAAGCGGTCGGATGTTTTGGAATTGGCTGCGCGCGAAGGACGGGTCCATCGGTGGGCAAAGCGTTGAAGTGCGCGAAGTTATTCGCGTTGTGCGGGCCAAGGACTTTGGAGATATAAACCTATCGACTCTTATGAGCCTGTTGATGTTTGCAGGGCTTTTATGGATCAGCACTTTTTAACTGTTAACAGTGATTTCCACCCATCGGCTGGGGATGGCGTTGGCCAAGGCGGAGGCGACGTCTATTTGGGGGTTTTGATCTGAGGCACTTTCGACAGCCTTTAAGAATGAATGGTGGGTGCTGATT
The DNA here is from genome assembly GCA_024275435.1 of Alphaproteobacteria bacterium. GTDB lineage: Bacteria > Pseudomonadota > Alphaproteobacteria > Rhizobiales > Hyphomicrobiaceae > JAJRZC01. The sequence goes on along the minus strand of JAJRZC010000387.1, from coordinate 21,451 downwards.
GCGCTGAGAAGAGTCCATTCATCAATTGATAAACGTGATACTTTTGCTTCATCTTCTGGGCGCCAGACGATGATGCTCGTCGTTCCAGAGTCATTTGAAATATCAAGTTCTTCTTTAAAGCCTTCAAGCCATGAGGCGTGAATTTTGTCGATGGGGTATTGGCTTTGCAGGATTGTTGCGTTTGGGCAAAGGCGGCATTGCAAATCTGACGGGTCATTTGAGAGCGCAGTCAATGTCTCTTGGTCCAAGGGGGCGGCATCAAGGCCACCTGAGGCCCTATCAATGGCCAGTTCCATTCTGGCGACATCTGCCAAGTAGGGTGTTTGCTCGGCGGCTTCCAAAGTTGGCAGTATTGCTGGGAACCCGTTGCCGATTTTATCGAGATTGCCGTCTCTAAAACGAGAGTCTTCGCCGCGCAGGTATTGTTTGGCAGCGGCACGAAAATACCTATCACCGACAAGGTCATAGACGATGGGGAAAGTGATTATTAACGCTCTGATCTCCACTTCCAAGATGGCGTCGCGGTAGAGATTTGCGCCTGCGCCTGCGTCGAGATCTTTTAGGGGAGCGAGACCTTTTGGTGTGCCCTGCGCTTTTGCATCGAGCACCCATTTTGCCAAGGCGGCTTGTTGGTCGGCAAGTTTCATTCGGCGGCCGAGGGGATTGATTTTCTACTCATAGCACGAGACATGGCTTGTTCTGCGCGGACTGCCTGAGCCTTTAGAGTTTCAAAGGGGGGGAGATTGGAATCCCATTCGATTAAAGTCGGGCGGGGACCGAACCGCTCAATGGTTTTTTCAAAGAGTTCTAGGACTTCGTCTGGAACCTCGCGTCCGTGGGTGTCGAGGTAGTGGGTGTCGAACTCCTCAAAGCCGGCAAGGTGGAATTGCGCAACTCTATCTGGTGTTACACCTTCGACATATTCAGAGCTGCTGAAGCCGGCGTTGCGGGCGCTGACATAAATATTGTTGACGTCCAAGAGGATCATGCAATCAGCTTCTTGCGCCACTTGAGACAGAAATTCCCACTCGGGCATTTCGTTTTGCTCAAATGAAACGTAAGAGGAAAGGTTTTCGACTAGTATGTGCCTGCCAAGGGCGTCTTGAATGCGTTTTATACGTTCGGCAACGTGTTTGATGGTTTCTTGGGTGAACGGCAGTGGCATCAGTTCATTCAGTCGACGGCCTTCAAATGATGTCCAGCATAGATGATCGGACACCCAAAGTGGGTTGATGCGGTTGATTAACTTTTTCAACTGAGCAAGGTATTCCCGGTCCAGTGGGTCAGTACCGCCAAGGTTTAACCCGACGCAGTGAACAGCCAGAGGATAGCGTTCGGTAAGTTTATCCAGGATTGCTAATCGTGGTCCGCTTTCGACAAAAAAGTTGTCGGCCAGGACCTCAAACCAGGGGGAAACGGCTTCTTCCTCTAAAATGCGTTGTGCGTGTTCGAGGCGAAAACCCAGACCGACGCCTTGGGCGCCTCCGGTTACTTTTGTCCAAGACGTGCCTGTCATGATGCAGAGTTTCCTGAGATGATCATCTTGAAACCAATAAACCTTTTTTCCTATGCCGGCTTTCGACGGCATAGGTTTTTTTGAAATTCACAGGACGAAAAATTACTTCTTGTCGCTGCCTTTTTTCATCATGGCTTCTTTTACAGAGCCACCGACAATCTTTTCGCATGTGCCTTTTGGGACATAAATCCACTCAGCAGGATCAGCATCGGTTTTCGCCATGCCACCGCATTTGTGTTTTGCTGTGCCACAGTCGTTCTTACCAGCCTTGACTATGCCGGCGCATTTTTCCATGCCGGGTTTTGCGGCATTTGCTGGCACGATAGCCATAGCAGCGGCTGTTGCAGCGGCTGCAGTTGCGAGGGCTACAGTGGCAAGAGTGCGTGATTTAGTTTCACTCATTTTGAGATGCTCCGTAAAATTTAAGTCATGTATAGAACCGAAGCCTCATGCTGTTGGTTCCACACCAGTTTGGACTTAAACGGAACTTTAGAATGGTGGAACACAACTTCGCGTGAGGGCACGTCACGGCTAATCACAAGATCGGGAGTTCGCCATTTTCGGGGCAATAGAGGTTCGTGCATTTACAGCAACGATTGAGAATCTGGCAAAAATATGCCGCCTGATTTGTTGAAATGGAAACTTTTCAACTATTTCTCATGGGGCCTGGGAATAGTACCCGATGTTCAAATATAGATAGGCTCAAAATGAAGCTTGTGGTGAACGCACAGAAAGCTTTGTTTTCCATGCGTTCACGCGAAATTGTAATTATCCCCAGGTGCGGATGTCGACGAAATGGCCTTCAAGGGCGGCAGCTGCGGCCATAGCAGGGGAAACTAGGTGAGTGCGTCCAAGTCTGCCTTGGCGGCCTTCAAAGTTTCGGTTTGAAGTGGAGGCTGCACGTTGGCCTGGCTTGAGTTGGTCTGGATTCATTCCCAGACACATGGAGCAGCCTGGCTCGCGCCACTGGAAACCTGCGTTGGTAAATATTTTGTCCAGTCCTTCGGCTTCGGCTTGAGCTTTAACAAGTCCTGAACCCGGAACAACCATTGCGTAGTCCAACGACGAGGCGATCTTTTTGCCTTCGACAATTTTTGCAACGGTGCGCAAGTCTTCGATACGGCCATTGGTGCACGATCCGATCCAGATGACGTCGAGCGGGATGTCGGTGATTTTTGTGCCGGCTTTGAGACCCATGTATTCGAGCGCGCGCTGCATAGATGTGCGCTTGTCTTCAGTTGCTGCAGCTGTTGGGTCGGGAACGATACCATCGATAGCCGCGACATCTTCCGGGCTGGTGCCCCAGGTGACAATGGGGGGCAGGTTTGCAGCATCCAGGGTTACTTGCGTGTCGAAGTGGGCGCCTTCGTCCGTTGAAAGCGTTTCCCAATATTTTACGGCGGCATCCCAGGCAGCTCCTTTCGGCGCCATGGGACGGCCTTTGAGAAATTCAAATGTCTTTTCGTCGGGGGCGATCATGCCAGCGCGTGCACCGCCTTCGATGGACATGTTACACACCGTCATGCGGCCTTCCATCGACAAGGTGCGGATCGCTTCGCCGTCATACTCTATGACATGACCCGTGCCTCCGGCGGTGCCGATCTTGCCGATGATGGCGAGGGTAATGTCTTTGGCGCTTACCCATTTTGGGGTCTTGCCATCAACGGTGACGCGCATGTTTTTGGCTTTGGCTTGGATGAGTGTTTGCGTCGCTAAGACATGTTCAACTTCCGATGTTCCGATGCCATGGGCGAGTGCGCCAAATGCACCATGGGTGGACGTGTGGCTGTCTCCGCAAACGATTGTTGTGCCGGGTAGCGTAAAACCTTGCTCTGGGCCAACGACATGGACGATGCCTTGGCGTTTATCCAGTTCGTTGAAATACTGAACGCCAAATTCTGCGGCATTGCTGGCGAGCGTTTCGACCTGGATACGACTTTGAGGGTCTTCTATGCCCTTACTGCGATCGGTTGTTGGAACATTGTGATCGACAACGGCGAGGGTTTTTTCTGGTGCGCGAACCTTACGCCCGGTCATTCGCAGTCCTTCAAAGGCTTGCGGGCTGGTTACCTCATGCACGAGATGACGGTCGATATAGATACGACAGGTTCCGTCTTCCTGCTGGTCAACGATGTGGTCATCAAAAATCTTATCATAAAGGGTTGTCGGTTTATTTGTGTTGGCCATGTTTCATTCTTTATCTTTTAGAGCAAATCAGTTGGTGCCCTTGATAGCGCACTCAAGTCCTAATGGGCAATCAGGCTGATATCTTTGGGCAATCAGTTGGGGTTATACTGCCGGTGGGCGGTTGGTTTTCTGGTTAGTGTTGCCATTTTCGAGATTTGGCGACCAGGAAATCTCTGAGAATTTGTACCTTTTTGGAATTTTTCAGCTCTGCTGGATAGACGAAGTGGACCGGCATTTTGGGCGGATCGATTTCTGTTAGAACTGGTAAGAGATCTGGTTCTCCATCGGCGAGGTAATCGGGCAGCATGCCGATGCCCAATCCTGAGCGAATGGCGTATTTCATGGCGATAATGCTGTTGGCCCGGAAGGTTACCAGTCGGGGTTTTTTGTCTTTTCGGCCGGCGGTTTCTATCCATCTGATTGCGCCAAGGTGTTTGGCCGGATCGCCGCTGTAGGAAACAATGCGGTGATCGTCGAGCGACTCGAGGGTTTTGGGCGCCCCAAAGCGGCGCAGGTAGGTGGGTGAGGCGTAGACGTGGACATTCATCGTAAACAGCCGGCGACGTATGAGGTCGGGGTTATCCGGATCTGCGATCCATATGCCGACGTCGGCTTCTCGTTTTGAGATGTCTGATTGGATATCGTTGACCAATAATTCGATGCGGACTTCCGGATAGATTTCAATGAATTCACGCAATCTTTGTGTGATCCAAACGGTTCCTATTCCAACTGGTGCAGAGATTACCAAATCACCAGAGGGTTTGGTTTTTGAATCTGAAAGCAGGGTCTCGGCGGTTTTCAGCTTGGCCATGACGTCTGTGACCGTCTCGTAAAGCATTTCGCCCTGCTCAGTGAGCAGGAGACCGCGGGCGTGACGATGGAACAATGGTGTTTTGAGATGTTCCTCAAGTGAGGAGACCTGCCGGCTCACTGCGGATTGACTCATGTTGAGCGCTTCTCCGGCATGGGTGAAGCTGCCGGCGTCGGCAGCGGCGTGAAAAATTCTAAGTTTGTCCCAGTCCATGTGATGCCCCCCTTCTTGGAGGTGATCCGAATTCGAATTGATGAAGAATTCCGTCTTTGGATCAGGTGTCTTTTTCTGCGAGGTAACGCTCGACTTCGAGTGCCGCCATGCACCCCATGCCGGCGGCGGTTACGGCTTGGCGGTAGGTGTCGTCTGTCACGTCGCCGGCAGCGAATACGCCTGGAATGGATGTGGCCGTGGAGTCGGGCTTGGTTATAAGGTAGCCCGATGATTTTGTTTCCAACTTACCTTTGAACAATTGTGTTGCGGGGGCATGCCCAATTGCGATGAACACGCCTGCGACGTCTCGTTGCGTTGTTTCACCTGTTTTGACGTTTTTGAGGCGCACTCCGGTGACTGATTTGGGGTCGGTGTCGCCGAGGACTTCATCGAGTTGCGTGTCCCAGATGACCTCGATCTTTTCATTTTTGAACAAACGATCTTGAAGGATCTTTTCGGAACGGAAAGTATCTCTGCGGTGTACGATGATAACTTTGCTGGCGAATTTTGTGAGAAAGAGAGCTTCTTCGACGGCTGTGTTGCCGCCGCCGATGACGACGACGACTTTATCTTTGTAGAAAAAACCATCGCAGGTAGCGCAGGCGGAGACACCAAAACCCTTGAAGTTTTCTTCGCTTTCAAGGCCGAGCCAGCGTGCCTGCGCGCCGGTGCATATAATAAGGCTGTCGCAGGTATAGGTATCGCCGGACTCACCTTTGAGTGTGAACGGTGGTTTGTTGAGTTCAACTTGCGTGATTTCGTCCATGATGATTTGAGTGCCCATGTTGCCCGCTTGGGCCTGCATTTGCTCCATAAGCCAAGGGCCTTGAATCGGGTCGGCAAAACCTGGGTAGTTCTCGACGTCTGTGGTTATGGTGAGTTGACCACCGGGCTGGCTGCCTTGGATGAGGATCGGATTTAACATGGCGCGAGAGGCATAAATTGCGGCTGTGTATCCGGCAGGGCCGGAGCCGAGGATTACGACCTTGGCGTGTTTCGCTTGCGACATGATGATTTATTGCTCCTGGGGCCTACTTGATGGTCAAAGCGTTGGTGAGCTTTGTTTGGCTTTTATATAGCCTTGGACCGATGAAAGTTCGAGCCTTGGGAAGGGAGGAGCTTGCGACGTGTGGGCGCAGTGTCACAATAGTTTCAGCGCCTTGAAGCTGGCGTGCCCTTCGCGACCAACGATGATGTGATCATGGATGGTGATACCGAGGGGCTTGGCTGCGTCGCAGATAAGGCGGGTCATTTCGATGTCGGCGCGTGAGGGCGTTGGATCGCCTGAGGGGTGATTGTGCACCAGAATGATGGCTGTGGCGGAGAGTTCGAGTGTGCGTTTGACCACTTCGCGGATGTAGACCGGGGTGTGATCGACGGTGCCGTGGCCCTGAATTTCGTCTGCGATCAGGTGGTTTTTCTTGTCGAGAAAAAGGATGCGGAAGTATTCGCGGTTCTCAAAAGCCTGTGAAGCGTGGATGTAGTCGAGGAGAGCGGACCATGTGGAAAGTATCGGTTTATCTATAACTTGAGACTTCATCATGCGGATGGCGGCGGCATGAATGAGTTTCAGTTCCGTTATGACACTATCCCCTATGCCGGGTATTTCCTTCAGGCGTTGCTCGGGAGCGTTTATGACCTCGGAAAAAGAATGGAACCGCTTGATCAGCCGTTTGGCGAGATCCTTTGTGTCTTTGCGGGGAATGGCGCGAAAAAGAATAAGTTCGAGAAGTTCATAGTCTGGCAAGGCGTCGGCGCCGCCTTTGCGAAACCGCATGCGAAGGCGGTTGCGATGACCTGTCTTGGGGAGCGTCTGTGGTGATTGTTGTGAAACCTGATGAGGGTTCAGGCTTTTGTGGGTGTTGTTTGTTGTGTTGGGTTTTGATGAAGAGGGTTGGAGCGGTAATGCAAGATCAAATTCTCCTCCTGGTGAAGAGATGTCGGCTTGCCGCTCAGCCAGTTGGGCTTTGTCGGAAGGCTCTTGGCGATTGTTTTGAGGATTTTGAGCCGGGACTTTCTGGGTCTTTCATCTTCCCATGTGAGTGCCCTTGAATCCTGTTCCCGTTATTGTCGTTTCGACTTGTTGTCGGTTTTTTGCCTTTTAGGCTATTACGTATCTTTTGTTTCGTAGGGCGGTTTATTATAGCCCATGGGAGAACTCGTGAAAATTTCACAACCGTCTTTTGTGACGCCGATCGAGTGTTCGAATTGAGCGGACAGTTGTTTGTCGCGGGTGACCGCTGTCCAGCCATCGGAGAGCACCTTCACTTGCGGGCGTCCCAAGTTGATCATCGGTTCGATGGTGAATATCATGCCGGCTTTCAGGACGGGCCCTTCGCCCTTTTCGCCGTAGTGCAGAATGTTGGGGCGCTCATGAAAATTTTGCCCAAGTCCATGACCACAGAATTCTTGTACAACGGAGCATCTTTCACCTTCCGCATAGGTTTGGATGGCTGCACCTATGTCGCCTGTTGTGCGGCCAGGTTTGACGACGGCAATGCCGCGCATGAGTGACTCGTAGGTTACTTCAATCAGGCGTTCGGCACGGCGCGATATTTCTCCAACGGCGTACATGCGGCTGGTGTCGCCGTGCCAACCATCCTTGATCAAGGTGACATCAATGTTGACGATGTCTCCGTTGCGAAGAGGCTTCGGACCTGGGATGCCATGACAGACAACATGGTTGATGGATGTGCAGCAGGAATGGGTGAAGCCGCGATAGTTCAGCGTTGCCGGAATTGCTCCATGATCTAATGCGAATTCCAGAACCATGTCGTCGATTGTTGAGGTTTTGACGCCGGGGACAACATGAGGAGCGAGCATATCGAGAGCTTGTGCTGCAAGTTGCCCGGCAATGCGCATACCTTCAAAAGCTTCAGCGTTGTAAAGCTTGATCTTTGAAGCTTTGTCTAGTGTGTGCATGCTATCCAGTTTGGTCATGGGAGGTTTTCATAAGGTTTAAAGGTTTTGAATGAACGTAGGGTGCTTTGAAGGTGTAGTGATGAATTTAGAGGAAAAGCAGATGTCTGCAATGGATTGATTGCAAAAAAGAAGGCTCGAAGCGTTGGAGCCACGAGCCTTCAGGATTTTTTTTATGTTTTGTAGGTTAAATCACAAAAAGTGATCAACTATTTCTTGGTTTCTTCGCTCTCAGCTTTTGCAGCGGCTTCTTCTTCCTCGGTGGGAACTTCAGCGGCTGCCGCTTCGGCGATTAGTTTTTGAGCCTGACCAACCCAGTCGTTTTTGTCGATAACGCCTTCCAACTTGAGGTAGTCCTCAATGTTGGCCATGTCGTCGTCGGAGAGGTTGGCGATCTGTTCAAGCTTGACGCAATTGATCTGCTTGAGGCGTAAAGCCAAATTTTCGTCTACACCGCTGATCTGTGTGAGATCCTCGGGCTCGCCCTTCTGTTTTTTGAAACCCTTCCAGGCGGCGTTAAGGCGGCGTGCGCGTGCGTCTGTGCGCTCTGCGATACGGGCAGCACGACCGCGACGGCCACGAAGATAGTAGAGTTTCGCGCGGCGAACACGGCCTCGGCGGACCACTTCGATTTGTGTGATGAAAGGTGAGTAAATGGGGAAGACACGTTCGACGCCTTCGCCGTAGGATATTTTGCGGACCGTAAAGTTCTCGTTGATGCCGGCGCCTGAACGGGCAATGACGACACCTTCATAAGCCTGGATGCGGGTGTTTTTGCCTTCGACAACCTTAACGCTGACGCGGACCGTATCTCCGGGGCCAAATTCGGGGACGTTGCGTTTGGCGGTAATTAGCTTGATCTGCTCTTGTTCGAGCTCATCGATGATGTTCATTTTTCTTCTACCTTTGAAGACATCAAAGCAGAGGACCAGCGCAGCCAAGCCATATTACAGGCGGGCACCGTTCATGCGACCCAAAATTGGGGAAATTCAAGACTGGAGTAGTTACTCGAATTTCGCTGGTTTGTCGATGCTTAGTTTCAGGGCTTTTTGGCGCGTATTCTCAAGATATAGATGCGCACCTTTAGAGATGGTGTAACTTATTGATTGAAATGTATATTTTAATTTGCGCCAAGGTTCGGCGGTGTTATTTGTTCGTGGGCGTTCTTGGTTTTGGGGGTGAGTTACAACTTAGCAGGTCTGGGCGGCGAGTTTTTGTCAGTTTTCTGGCCTGCTGCTGGCGCCAGCGGGCGATTTCTTGGTGGTTGCCGGACAAAAGAACAGGAGGAATTTCGCGGCCCTGCCATTCACGGGGCTTGGTGTATTGTGGATATTCGAGAAGTCCGTTTTCGAAGCTCTCGTCCTTTAGGCTCTCTGATGCGCCCAAGACACCGGGCAGAAGGCGAATGCAGGTGTCCAGCAAGACCATGGCTGCCAATTCGCCACCTGAGAGGACGTAGTCCCCGACGGATATTTCTTCGAGACCTTTTTCCTCGATAACTCGTTCGTCGATGCCTTCGAAGCGGCCGGCTAGCAAGATGAGTCCTGGGGCTTTTGAAAGTTCACGCGCCATTTTCTGATTGAGGGGTTTGCCACGTGGCGAGAGGTAGATGGGTATGGCGTGCGGGTTTTGTTCCTTCGCGGCGTCTATTGCGGGGCCAAGAACATCAGCGCGCATGACCATTCCGGCGCCACCACCGGCGGGTTTATCATCGACGGCGTTATGGCGCCCTGTTCCAAAATCTCGAATGGCGATGGTGTCGAGCGACCAGAGGCCAGATTCCAGTGCCTGACCGGAGAGAGATTGTCCCAGGGGGCCAGGAAACATCTGCGGAAACAGCGTGAGGACCGTTGCGCGCCAAGTGGTTTGATTTAATGATGTTGGGGCATCACTCATCGGTGCGTTAAACGCCCTCAACGACGGTTATGTCGAGGGTGCCTGCTCCTTGGCGCAGTTTTTTGGCTTCCGCGTATTCGGGTGATTTTGCGTAGCCGAGGGCGTCTTCGTAGCTGTTAAATTCGAGGACGACGTTGCGAGCGGTGCCATTGCCTTCGATGATTTCGCATTGACCACCGCGTACGATTGGGGTTCCTCCGAATTTGTCGAGGGCGATTTTCGATTTGGCGACGTATTGCCCCCATTTGTCCGGATCGGTGACGGTGGCACGGGCGATGACATATCCCTTTGGCATTGTTTTGTTGGTCCTTATTTATTTTGTTTTTGATGCTGAGTGTCTAGGCTTGTGTCGTGAGCGCGTGTTTGATGTGCTCGATGAATGAGTTTGCTGCAACCACTGGATCATCGGCTTGGGTGATGGGGCGACCGACGACGAGATAGTTCGCTCCGTTCTGGATGGCATGACCGGGGGTTATAACGCGCTCCTGGTCATCTGTTGCTGTGCCATTGAGGCGTATGCCGGGTGTTACGATGAGAAAGTCCGGGCCGGTTATTTTCCGGATGTTTGCTGCTTCCTGGCCTGAAGCGATGACGCCATCAAAGCCTGCTTCATAGGCCATTTTTGCTCGATGAAGAACTAGCTCGGCCGGTGCCATATCTGTTCCCTGCTGTTTGAGGTCGTTCTTGTTCAAGCTTGTCAGGACCGTGACCGCCAAGAGTTTCATTTGGCTTGCGCCGCGCCCGTTGAGGGCGGCTTTTAGGGTTTTTTGGTCATGGCCGTGGATGGTGAGGAACTTAACGCCCAGCTCTGCGGCGTTTCCAACGGCACGTTCCACCGTGTTGCCGATATCGAGGAGCTTCATGTCGAGAAACACATCCTTGCCCTGTTCAGACAAGTTCTGGGCAAAAGAGAGACCGTCGGCAAACAGCAATTCCAAACCGATCTTGTAAAACGAAACAGTGGTGTCGAGGGATTGAACGAGTCGTCTTGCTTCTTCGAGGGTTGGCATGTCCAGGGCGACGATGAGGCGATTTCGAGTGGCTTGGTTTGAGGCCATTGTCTATTGCCTTTCAATGATCGACCTTGATTCGCGAGTAATCGCTGGTGGTTTTTCTTAGCCTGGCGAGCCTAGCTTAACCGTGGAGGATGCGGGCTGCGCGGGCAAGGGATTCGATTTGGGTTTTGAAACGCTCTTGAGAGTCTTTGTTGTCTAAATGGCCGTGATTATCGTAGGCACCTGGTGCTTTTGGCAACAAAAACTGATCGGGTAGAACAATGGCGCCAAGGCCATGTTCCAGCAGATGGCGAACCGTATATAATCCGCGCATACCGCCGGTGCCGCCGGGAGAGGCTGCGCCCAGAGCGAAAGTGCGTGTTTTGCAAACATTTACACGATTGCCGTCCTCATCGGTGACGCGGCTAACCCAGTCCAGAGTGTTTTTCAGCAGAGGTGTTATGGAGGCGTTGTATTCGGGGCAAGCGATGAATATGCCCGCGTGAAGGGCCATGAGGCTGGCGAATTTCTTGGCGTTTTCGGGTGGGCCTTCGGCGGCTTCCAGGTCTCCATTGTAAAGGGGCATTGGGTAGTCGCCAAGGTCTGCGAAAGTTGCCGAGATGCCGTTAGCTTCTGCGATGGTGGCGCCGAGTTTGGCGAGCCGCATGTTGTGCGAGCCGTTGCGAGAGGAGCCGGCGAAGAACAGAAGTCTGATTGGAGAGGTCATGATGGGGCCGTCTCATGTTTGAACGGTTGTTGTATTTTCTGCTGTGGCAGAAAACGCTTGATAAATTCTAGCTCTCTTTACCCTCAAAGAATTCCTTCATTCGTGCAAAGAAACCATGGCTATCGGGGCTTGTTTCCTTACGGCTTTCTTTTTCGAACTCTTTGAGGAGTTCTTTTTGACGAGAGGTGAGTTTCCTGGGGGTTTCTACTTCAACCTGAATATATAAGTCGCCCTTCATCTTGGAGCGAAGTATCGGCATGCCAAGGCCCTTTAGGCGGAACTGCTTGCCGGTTTTGGTTCCTTCTGGGATTTTGACCCGTGTGGTTTTTCCCTCGACGGTTGGAACCTCGATTTCGCCTCCCAGGGCGGCTGTTACCATGGAAATGGGAACAGAGCAGAATAAGTCCGACCCATCGCGTTGGAAGAACGGATCGGGTTTGATGGTTAGGAAGATATAAAGGTCGCCTGAGGGGCCTGAACGTAGCCCGGCTTCGCCTTCGCCCTGCAATCTGATGCGTGTGCCATCTTCGACACCCGGCGGGATATCGACTGATAAGGTTCGTTCCTTGGTGGTGCGGCCGCTTCCCGAGCAGCTACTACAAGGGTCTTTAATGATTTGGCCCCGGCCATGGCAGCTCGGGCAGGTGCGCTCAATGGTGAAAAAGCCTTGTGAGGCTCTGACTTTTCCCATTCCAGCACATGTGGGACAGGTTACAGGTTCCGTTCCGGCCTTTGTTCCTTTGCCATCGCATTTTTCGCAGACAACCGTTGTGGGAACTCTGATTTCTGCAGTGCGGCCATGGACGGCATCAGTGAGAGGAATTTCCATGTTGTAGCGTAGATCAGCACCACGCTCTGTGGTGGGTCTACCTTGTGCGCCGCGACGCCCACCCATGAGATCTCCAAAAAGGTCTTCGAAGATATCTGTCATGGAAGAGGAGAAGTCCGGCCCGAATCCGCCACCAGCAGCCCCGCGTGAACCGTCAAAAGCTGCGTGACCGAACCGGTCATAGGCCGCGCGTTTTTGGGGGTCCTTTAGCGTTTCGTAGGCTTCGTTTAATTCCTTGAACTTTTTCTCGGCGTTTCCGTCGTCTTGGTTGCGGTCTGGATGGCATTCCATAGCGAGTTTTCGGAAAGCGGACTTTAGACCTCGCTCATCGACGTTTTTATCGACTCCGAGAGTTTCATAGTAATCCCGCTTGGCCATGATGTTCGTTTAATCCTCAGACGTGGTCGGCAACGAAAATGGTTGACCCTTTGGTCCGGCGTTGATTTCGCTGGAACTGGGTGAATGACATTTTTGTTTCTTGGGGTGCTCGGTCAATAGCCTCGCCGTGAGATCCATATACAATCATATGTTGCTCGGATCAAAGACGAATGGGCAAAAAGCTTTGCATGAATGGCAAAAGGGACCCCGTTTTTCTATTTTGGGGTCCCTTGAGTTTCGCTAGGCAGACTTTTTGTCGTCGTCTTTGACTTCCTCGAAGTCAGCATCAACGACATCGTCCGAGCTTTCCTCAGCAGCAGCGTCCATTTCCGCTGCTTGAGCACCGGCATCATCGCCAGACTGGCTCTTATACAGTGCCTCACCGATCTTCATGGAGACCTGTGTAAGATTAGCCAAGGCTTCCTTGATTGCTTCGGTATCGTCTTTTTCGATGGCGTCTTTGGTGGTGACGATTGCGATTTCCACCGCATTCTTGTCTTCCTCACCAACCTTGTCGCCAACTTCTTCCAAGGTCTTTTCAGTTTGGTTGATCAGAGCCTCGGCCTGGTTCTTGGTTTCGATCAGATCGCGTTTCGCCTTGTCTTCTTCAGCATGAGACTCGGCGTCTTTGATCATTTTCTCCACTTCGTCTTCCGACAAACCGCCGGAAGCCTGGATCCGGACTGATTGCTCTTTGCCGGTGGCCTTGTCTTTTGCCGAGACGTGAACGATGCCATTGGCGTCGATATCGAAAGTTACCTCTACTTGCGGGACGCCGCGAGGCGCAGGCGGGATGCCGACGAGGTCGAATTGACCGAGAAGCTTGTTGTCGGAGGCCATCTCGCGTTCACCCTGGCTGACCCGAATGGTAACGGCGCTCTGGTTGTCTTCGGCTGTTGAGAAGACCTGGCTTTTCTTGGTTGGGATCGTGGTGTTGCGATCAATGAGGCGTGTGAATACACCGCCCAATGTTTCGATGCCCAGTGAGAGAGGCGTGACATCAAGGAGTAGAACGTCCTTGACTTCGCCTTTTAGAACACCGGCCTGGATTGCGGCGCCGATTGCCACAACTTCGTCAGGGTTGACGCCCTGATGGGGGTCTTTGCCGAACAGTTCTTTGACAACCTGCTGTACCTTGGGCATGCGAGTCATGCCGCCGACAAGTACGACTTCGTCGATGTCGGCAGGTTTCAAGCCAGCGTCCTTAATGGCTTGTTGGCAAGGGCCTTTGGTCCTGTTGATCAGATCACTTACCAAGGATTCGAGCTTGGCCCGGGTCAGCTTCATTGTGAGATGTTTCGGGCCGGACTGATCTGCGGTGATGAACGGCAGGTTGATTTCGGTCTGAGCGGCTGATGAGAGTTCGATCTTGGCTTTTTCGGCACCTTCTTTCAGGCGCTGTAGAGCTAGTTTGTCATCGCGCAGATTGATGCCATGTTCTTTTTTGAATTCATCGGCCAAGTAGGAAACGAGCTTCATGTCGAAGTCTTCGCCCCCAAGGAAGGTGTCACCGTTGGTGGATTTTACTTCGAACACGCCATCGCCAATTTCCAGAACGGAAATATCGAAGGTCCCTCCACCAAGGTCATAAACTGCAATGGTCTGGGATTTCTCGTTCTTGTCGAGACCGTAGGCCAGTGCGGCGGCGGTTGGTTCGTTGATGATGCGCAGCACTTCAAGGCCAGCGATTTTACCGGCGTCCTTGGTTGCCTGGCGCTGGGCATCATTAAAGTAGGCTGGAACCGTGATTACAGCCTGGGTCACCGGCTCACCTAATTTGGCTTCAGCGCTTTCCTTCATCTTTTGAAGAATGAAAGCCGAGATTTGCTGCGGTGAATATTGCTTGCCGTTCGCTTCCACCCACGCGTCGCCGTTTTTACCTTCGATGATTTTATAAGGAACGAGAGCCTGGTCTTTTTTTACAAGTTTGTCGTCGAAGCGCCGTCCGATGAGGCGTTTGATGGCAAACAGCGTGTTTGTCGGGTTTGTGACAGCTTGGCGCTTGGCCGGCAGGCCGACAAGTTTTTCTCCATCGTCCGTAAACGCAACGATGCTTGGAGTTGTATTGGAACCTTCTGCGTTTTCCAAGACCTTCGGTTTACCGCCTTCCATGACGGCCACACACGAGTTCGTGGTGCCTAGGTCGATACCGATGACTTTTGCCATAGTGCTTTTCCCTTTAATTCATTTGGCGGACCATTTGGACCCAATTCATGGCGTCCGGTAGGTAGGTACCTGATACCCAAGAGGGCTCAGTCGTACGTAGTCCCCTGGCGTTGAGAAATGTGAATGGGGGTTATATAGGCAGGAGTTTGAAAGGTGCAACGGGCTTGAAGCTTCGATCATGAGGAAAAACTGCATTATGCTTTCTATTCGTGCCTGGTCTGATGCGCCGTTGAGGGGGATATGATCAAGGGATATCAATATTTCAGCGCTTTTCTTGATCTTCGAGCTCAGAAGAGCCTTGTTGCGGACTTGAGAGAAATAATTGTCGCAGCCCCGCTTTATACACCAACTATGCCCGTCTCGGGGCGTCCTTTTTCTGTCAAAATGACTAACGCAGGCTCTTTGGGGTGGGTGAGCGACAAGTCTGGGTACCGCTATCAACCTCTTCATCCGGTGAGTGGGCGTCCTTGGCCGGCGATTCCTTCCGATTTGATGGATATCTGGCGGGAGGTCTCTCAATGCCAGATGGATCCGCAAGCCTGTCTGATTAATTATTATGGCAATGGGGCCAAGATGGGTTCACACGTGGATAAGGATGAGGAGACTTTTGAAGCGCCGGTTGTCTCTATTTCACTTGGGGATGATGCCGTTTTTCATGTGGGTGGACTAAAGAGGGCAGATGCGAAAACGCGCATCGTTTTGAAGTCAGGTGACGTTGTGGTTTTAGGGGGGCTTGCGCGATTGGCTTATCATGGCATTGATCGGATCAAGGCTGGGACTTCTGATTTGTTGCAAGAAGGAGGTCGCTTCAATCTTACGTTGCGGCGGGTTACAAGGTCTTAAAGTGTGACTTTGCTGGCGATTTTAAGTCTTCAGTCATAGACGCCGAGTCAATGTTGAGATGAACTTCATCTAATATTTTGCTGGAAATTTATGGTGGTGAACCCATATCTATTGCAGTGAAAGCCCTGTTTTTGTGAAACCGTATGTCGGTGAGGTTGTTTTTCGGGATGCGTCCTTTTTTCAAAGAAATTGCTGGAATGCTGGTTTTAGCGTTTGGCTTTGCGTTTGTTTTTCAAACTACGGCATTCGCTACGTATTTTATTCCTTCGGAAAGTATGGTTCCAACGTTGCAGGTTGGAGACCGTCTTACAGTTTCTAAATTTGCCTACGGGTGGAGCCGTCATTCACTTGCGTATGATTTGCAGTTGCCCTCATCCCTTTCGGGCCGTGTTCTTGCGGGCGAACCAAAGCGTGGCGACATTGTTGTCTTCATCCATCCAAGGTCCGGTCAACGGATGATCAAGCGGTTGATTGCGGTTCCGGGGGATCGCATAGCCTTGCGTGAGGGCCGGGTTGTTTTGAATGGGGTGGAGGTGCCGCGCTCTTTTGTTCGTACCTATAAGTTTCGCGAATATGGCGGTTCACTTGTTGAGGTTCGCGAATACGATGAGTTGTTACCGGGAGCGAAGCCTCACAAGATTATCGAGCGGCTATATCGGTTTGGTCAGCGCAACATGGCTGAGATTACCATCCCACCGGGACGGTATTTCATGATGGGTGATAATCGCGATAACTCATCCGACAGCCGTTACCCGGATATGGGGTTGGTGCCAATGGAGAACCTCGTAGGGCGGGCTGAAGCGATTTTATATACGTGGTATTCGTGCGAGGACGAGCCGGGGGCCGAGTGCGCTAAGCCACGATTTGCAACGCGGTTGCAGTGAGTGTTTTTTTGATTGGGCCGGGGCGGGCTCAGAACGCGAATGCCCTACCCGGCTGTGCCATCTCCGTTGTCTTCAGGGGGTATGTTAGAGCTTTCGCTCAAGTGGTCTGAGTCTGAAGGTTGTTCACCTTCCATGGTTTCTTCCTTAGGGGCTTTGGGACCGCCTTTGGCGATGACGACCATGGCTGGACGCAGGACACGTTCGGCCATGACGTAGCCCGGTTGAAAAACCTTCAGTATTGTTCCTGATGTGACGTCTGGGTTGTTTTCTTCCATCACAGCTTGGTGACGGTGGGGATCAAAGCTTTCCCCCAGAGGGGAATCGCGTTTGACGCCGTGGCGCTCCAGCACGTTTAAGAACTCCCGTTCCGTCATGATAACCCCGTCGAGCAAAGCCTTTAGGACGGGATTGTCGTTTGTTGCGTCTTTGGGTACGGAAGTGATGGCACGCTCGAAATTATCGGCTACGGCAACAGTATCGCGGGCAAATTTCGTAATTGCGTACTTTTCGGTTTCTTTGCGTTCGCGATCAAAACGTTTGTGCAGATTTTGGATGTCCGCATGGGCCGTTAAGAGTCTTTTGGTCAGGTCTTCAATCTGGGCTTTTAGCGCAGCCACCTGGTCTGTTTCCTCTCCTTGCGGCTGAGGCGCTGTGTTGTGATCTGCTGATTGAGCAGGATTCTGCAAGGGACCTTCCGGTGACATTGGTGGCGAATTTGCATTTTCTCCAGGGTTTGGAGGAGGCGGACCTGCATTTTGATTTTCCGGTGCAGCCGCTGTGGGTTTGAGCTTGGGTCCGTTCGCGTTGGGCGATACTGGTTTGATGGAAGCTTTGTCGGTGGGCTTGTTGTTTCTTGGGGACATAAAACCTCAACTTTAAAACGCTCTGAATGCTTTTTGGTCTTGGCAAAACTCATACAGGTGGCCCATGGGTTCCGGGCCACATTGGATATCAGGCGTTGATTGGTAAAATCAAGTCAACATCCGGCTGATGATCTTGGCGGTGTAGTCAACCATAGGAATAATACGTGCGTAATTCAGTCGCGTGGGGCCAATGATGCCCAGTGCGCCAACGATTTGTCGTTTGTTATCGTGGAAGGGGGCGACAATAAGTGATGAGCCGGAGAGAGAGAAAAGTTTGTTTTCCGAGCCGATGAAGATTTTGACCCCTTCAGCGCCTTCTGTGAGACCCAGAATCTGAACCAGATTGCGCTTGGATTCCAGGTCGTCGAACAGCTGGCGGATGCGTTCGAGTTCCTCAATTGCAGTCAAATCCTTCAAAAGGTTCGATTGACCGCGGACAATCAGGCTTTTGCGGTCGTCGATTGCTCCTGACCATTCGGCGATTCCGGCTTCGATTACCTTTTTGGTGAGTTCGTCAAACTCGATTTCGGCACTCTCGATCTGCTTTTCGATGTGTTCGTGGGCTTGCGCGATTGTCATGCCCGCAATGTTGGAGCTGAGGTAGTTGCCGGCTTCCACCAAGGCTGATGGAGGTAAGTTCTTGGGGAGATCGATAATTCTGTTTTCGATGTTTTGGTTGTCGCCGACCATGACGACGAGGGCCTTGCCGGGTTCAAGGGGTACGAATTCGATGTGTTTTAGGCGTATGTCTTCTTTTTCGGCCAGTACCACGCCTGCACAATGGGAAAGCCCTGAAATCATTTTGCTGGCTTCAGTCAGAACCTGATTGACGGTTCTGTTTTTATCGTTGCCGATGTAGTGTTCGATGTTCTTGCGTTCATCTTTTGAGAGATCTCCAATCTCAAGCAGACCGTCGATGAATAGGCGTAAACCAGAGTGGGTGGGTCGTCGGCCGGCTGAGGCGTGCGGGGCTTCGATTAGGCCGATCCGCTCCAAATCTGACATGACGTTGCGTACAGATGCAGGTGAGAGAGACATGGGCAGAGAGCGTGCGAGATTGCGGGAACCAACGGGTTCACCGGTCGAAAGATAGCTTTCGACGATTTCTCTGAGAATCTCACGTGAACGCAGATTCAGGTCGCTGATGTCTTTGATTGTGTTTGTCATTTCCAAACGCGAAATTGATTTTCAAAGAAGGATAGGGTTCCTGAAGCAGGAAATGGGCTAGATGTGGCTGTTTTTACCATAGAATTCAAGTTGATCGTGGGTTTGTAGTGTCTTAGGTTACGGGCCCGTAACCCTGCTTCGCAATCCCCTGGTTCGTGATCTTATGTCATGGACTCATAAACCCATGAGGGCGCTACGGCTC
The DNA here is from genome assembly GCA_024275435.1 of Alphaproteobacteria bacterium. Classification (GTDB taxonomy): domain Bacteria; phylum Pseudomonadota; class Alphaproteobacteria; order Rhizobiales; family Hyphomicrobiaceae; genus JAJRZC01. Next base: position 2,855 of record JAJRZC010000387.1, on the reverse strand, counting down.
CTATAAAAAAGCCTTGGTCGTTGCATTTGTTCACCAAGGTACAACGTGGTGCGCGCATTTTTGCTGAAATTACGCTTTTTGCCTCACCGTTCACCTTAATGAAAAGAAAGAAAAAGTTATAATCTATGCGCCCATCGAAAAGAAAACCTGACGAACTTCGCCGTGTTTCCATTGAGCGTGCGGTTTCCATACACGCGGAGGGATCGTGCCTCATCAAATTCGGTGATACACATGTGCTTTGCACAGCGAGTGTCGAGGAACGGGTGCCACCGTGGTTGAAAGGAAAACAACGTGGTTGGGTCACTGCTGAATATGCCATGTTACCACGATCGACGCATGATCGCATGCGCCGTGAAGTGACCAAGGGGTCACCTTCGGGGCGGACACAGGAAATCCAACGGTTGATAGGTCGCTCTTTGCGTGCGGTTGTCGATCTTCAAAAGCTCGGCGAAAAACAGATCACGGTTGATTGCGATGTTATCCAGGCTGATGGTGGAACGCGCACGGCATCTATCACCGGGGCGTGGGTTGCTCTTTCAGATTGCATATCCTGGATGAAGGCGCGTGACATGGTTGGCGATGATGTCTTGCGCGATCAGGTGGCGGCTGTCAGTTGTGGGCTTTACGAAGGTGAAGCGGTTCTTGATCTCGATTACCTTGAGGATTCATCCGCCGATGCTGATTCCAACTTCGTGATGACTGGTAGTGGCGGTATTGTCGAGGTGCAGGGAACGGCGGAAACGGTGCCGTTCAGCCAAGAGGATTTCGATCAGTTGATGGTGCTCGCACGAAAAGGCATCAAGGAACTGGTGGAGCTCCAGAAACTTACAGTGAGTTGATGTTTGGACCACGTTGAGTTTGTTAAACTTTGCGTATGGGGGAAGACATGACGCGCCGACAATTGAAGCGGGGCGACAAGATTGTCGTCGCCAGCCACAATCCTGGCAAAGTCTGGGAAATCAAACAGCTTCTTGCACCCTATGGACTTGATGCTGTTTCTGCCGGAGATCTTGGTCTGCCTGAGCCGGAAGAAACCGAAGACAGCTTCGTGGGGAACGCAAAGCTCAAGGCGTTGGCAGCGGCAGAAGGTGCCGGCCTTCCTGCGCTGGCTGACGATTCCGGGCTTGAGGTGGACGTGCTTGATGGTGCGCCGGGGATTTTCTCAGCGCGTTGGGCGGGCCCGGAGAAGGATTTTGCGAGCGCCATGGCCAAGGTCCGTGAAGAGGTTGCCAAAAAGGATGGATGGAAGGGGCGAGGGCCCAAGGCAAACTTTATTTGTGCCCTATGTCTTGCTTGGCCGGATGGAGAGATCCAAGTTTTTGAAGGCAAGGTCTTCGGCCGCCTGGTGCGCGAGCCTAAGGGCGGAAACGGGTTTGGTTACGATCCGATGTTCGTACCTGATGGTGAGACTATAACGTTCGGCGAAATGGAGCCTGAGGACAAACACGAGATGTCGCATCGAGCCGCGGCTTTCGCAATGTTTGAAGATGCCTGTCTCGACCATATCGAGCTGGTTGATGAGGGCTTGGATGATCGCGAAATTGAAGATGATGAGGATAATGGACTTGAGGCTCTTCAGGCGGCGGTGGCGAACCTTTCGCAGCGTGATGAGCTGGCGGTTTTTGTGGCCAACCTGCGGCGCGATTTCGATGAGAACGCACAGTCGTGGGAAAATGTGACATTGCCGGATTTTCTGGAGGCAATGCAGGCGTGGATCGAGGATAGCGACTTTTTGGATGAACCGCGTTGGCGATCTATGGCCAAGATTTTACTCGCAGCGAGTCGGTATGAGTAGCATTCATACCTCTGAGGGTGAGGCTGGCGCATGTCAGGCCAGTGGTACAGGGAGAATGGCGCTGACTTCTTCGGGTTCTGTGGGCGTATATATTCATTGGCCGTACTGTACACAGAAGTGCCCGTATTGTGATTTCAATAGTCATGTGCGTTTTGACGGCTGGGATGAAGAACGACTTTTGGCGGCATATGAGCGCGAGCTTTCCCATGTTGGCGAGCTGATTGGCAAGCGGTCCGTTGAAAGCATTTTCTTTGGCGGGGGAACACCCTCGTTGATGAAGCCTTCGACAGTAGAGCGGATCATTGAAACGGTTGCAAAAGTCTGGTCGTTATCTTCTCGTGCTGAGATAACTCTCGAAGCCAATCCAGGCAGTGTGGAGGCCGGTCGTTTTCATGGCTATCGTAGTGCTGGTGTGAACCGTGTGTCCATTGGCGTGCAGTCATTGCGCGATGATGATCTTAAAAGTCTCGGTCGCATTCATTCTGTTTTTGAAGCCAAAGCCGCAATTGAATTGGCGGTAAAAGTCTTCGACCGTTCATCGTTTGATCTTATTTATGCGAGGCCGGGTCAAACGTCTCAGGCATGGCGTGAGGAGCTGTCTGAGGCTTTGGAGATTGCAAAGGGTGGTCACCTTTCTTTGTATCAGTTGACGATTGAACCGGAGACGCCGTTTGCGCGGCTTCATGCTTTGGGAAAGCTTGCGGTTCCTGATCCGGAACGCTCTCTTGCCCTTTATGAAATTACACAAGAGCTTTGCGAGGTTGCGGGGCTTCCTGCCTATGAGATTTCCAATCATGCGGTTTTGGGGCAGGAGAGCCATCATAATCTGATTTACTGGCGGTATGGTGAGTATGCCGGTATTGGGCCAGGTGCGCATGGGCGTCTTGTTGTGGGGGGAGAAAAAGGCCGGCGCGTTGCGACGTCATGTGAGCGACATCCCGAGGATTGGGTTTCTCTTGTGGAGAAGAATGGCCATGGCATCACTTTCAGTGAGCCGCTGGATGGCTCTCAGCAGGCCGATGAAATTTTGCTTATGGGATTGCGTTTATCTGAAGGGGTT
>JAJRZC010000386.1 GCA_024275435.1 Alphaproteobacteria bacterium | reverse complement strand
TCCTGTGGTCGAACCCGGGGGGGAGACGCCTTCAAAATAAGGCCCTTCCTGGGAATTAACGTCCCCGGCACTTGTCACGAGTTTGGCGCTGACCAGAGTGCGACTGGAAAGTGCCGGGGACATGACGTGTATTTATTTTCTCGAAGTAGCCTAACCCGGACAAGCCGGAACCAAAAAGGGAGAGCTTGTCCATCTTGTGTTAGTTGACTACAATCACCCCAGAGCAAGCGACTGGGAGGGGTGAAAACCGATGGAACTGCTATCTGACAAATACAAGACCCAAATGTACGGTGTTCTTAACTGCTTTGATCGAATTGTGATCGCTGGTCATTTGCAACCATTGAGTTATGCCAAAGGCATGACCAAATATCTTTACACTGAACGGATTCGTATTTTCGACTACCCGGATTTTGCCCTGCCACTACGCGATCTCATACGCGAGAATGCAGCGAGCATAGCAAAAGCTCATGGCGTGGAAATCGAGTTTGTAACCAAGAGCAGCCAGATCCGTAAGGAAGACCGCATCCGCGAAATTATCGAGCAGCGAGGTGATCACCCTGGACTGGTTCACATCCTCTCGGCTATGGAGGCGTGTACAGCCTACATGCCCTGGCACGACAAGCAAACACACAAGACCTTTGTGAAAACCAAGCAAGGCAAATGTCTGCATTACTACTTCTACTTCATCGATGAAGAACTCGGGCTCTGTTACCTGCGGGTGCCCACCTGGTGCCCGTTTCGTTTACAGTTCTACTGCAATGGGCACAACTGGTTAGCCTCTCATCTACGACGACACGGGATCGGCTATGTTCAGCACGACAATGCATTCTTGGAGATCGATGATTTCGAGCGTGCGAACGAGTTAGCGGCGGCGTTGGATGTGGCGCATTTGCATGCCAAGTTAGACCAGTTTGCCCAGGAATATTGTCCCGTTGTCACTCATTTGAATCTCGTCTACTTCTGGAGTCTCATGCAGGTCGAGTATGCCACCGATCTCGTCTTCAAAGAGCAGCGAACCCTTCAGGCGATCTATCCCCATCTGGTGGAAACCCTGATTCAGGCGGTCAAACCCGCCGACATCGCCACTTTTCTGGGTCGCAAGCTCCATGGAAACTATCAAGACGAGATGGGTAACCGTTTCAATGTGCGTCTTGAAGGCCGTTGCATTCGACATCGAATGGGGCCTGTCTCCATCAAGATGTACGACAAGTTTCAGGTTGTGCTGCGTATCGAGACCACCGTGGCCAATGTTTCCTTCTTTCAACAACGACGTCAGGTCCACCATCGAGATGGTACGACCTCGACCAAGTGGGCCCCTATGAAGAAGAGCATCTACAGCCTACCCGCACTGCAAGAACAACTCATCGCAGCCAATCGACGTTATCTCAAGTTCATCTCCGCCATTGAAACGCCCGAAGTTGGTGTAAAGAAGCTGCACAAGCTCACTGAAACCAGGACCGTGAATCAACGTCGCTATAAGGGCTTTCATCTCCTCACTGAGGAGGACGCCTCTCTTCTTCGCACCTTTTTACGCGGTGAATTTGTCATCCATGGTTTCACCAATAAAGCTTTGCGGCAACATCTCGATGGCCTCAACACTGGTCAAGCGACTCGTCTGCTCAAACGACTCCGAGTTCATGGTCTCATCAAGCGCGTCGGCGGGCGGTACAAGTATTATCTCACTGAATTCGGTCGTCAGGCTGCCACAATGGCGCTCAAACTGCGGGAGATGGTCATCATTCCATCTTTTGCTTATCGCCTGAACGCGTCTGTCTGACGTTTTCTTGCACAAAATACGAAAACTTCATGGGTTAGATACTAAGATCTGTAGCGGCGGGAAACAATAGAACGCGAATTTTGCAGATTGAGCGGGTTTACACGGATAAAAACAAAAAATCCGTGCATATCCGCCCAATCTGCAAAATTCGCGTTCTACTGTTTTCCCAAAACTGGCGACTC
>JAJRZC010000385.1 GCA_024275435.1 Alphaproteobacteria bacterium | reverse complement strand
GGTTGGATCACTTAAAAGCCGGAATTGACAATCTACGGAACGGCCACAAAATCCCGCTTTCAGGCAATAAATCTGTTCCAAAAAGTTCGAATAGTGGCGATTTTCGCGGAAGTATATAGAAGATCTGTAGAAATCGGGCAGATTGAATTGCTTGCCACGCGCAATCTCCGATATTTTTTGGAAACGGGAATATCAGGGAATTTAGCCAGAGACGGGTTTGCAGATGACTGCGTCCACCACAAAAACTTTTTGATAACTATTTGTTTCTACGCGAAAATAGTACCGTTAGCGCAGTTCTTCCCATAAATTTTCCCACACAGTAAGATAGTTCGACATGAGTAGGAGGCCAATACCGCTGGTATAAGCCAGGATTGTGGGGAGGCTACGGCAGGATGACTTTTTTTCAGCTGCTACCGCAGAAAGATCAAGAGCAGCGCCAAGAAAAATGAAGTGCGATCTTGCTCATGAGTTTCGCCGCGCATCCACGATCCGCAAGAGGTGGCTGGCTAACATTACAATCTCGGTTGCTTCTGCGGGGTCATCGAGTGGTACATTACGGTGTGAATGAGGGTTTTTGTAACAGCCGATAGCCCCGGCAAAAAGATGCGCCCGCGCTTCTCTTTCGCCTTCATCAGCACTCTTGTCCGTCAACGGACCGGTGTTTTTGTCAAAGGCCTTGCGCATGAGTTTGACACCCAAGTCCTGGCTCAGTCCTGAGGCATCACGAACAGCAACTTCCACCGTCTTCATAGCCTGAAATACCGCTGTATCGAATTCTCCACGCACGAACGACAACCACACCGGGCTAGATATGCTGGGATGCAGTGCCTCTTTGGGGAAACGTCGCGCCACGGCATAGTTATCAAAATCACTTTCATCCTTGAGCCGACAGGCCCGCCGGCTCAGTATCCGATATCCATTCCGGCCATTACTGCCTTCAGCAGGGATCAGGAAGCCCTGTACTTCCAGCCAAGACCATGCTTCACGCAAAGCTTGCTCAACTTCGTTCTTTCGCTGAATTGGATAGCAACAGTTTTGATCAGATGTGCGCCAAAGTTCGTGGGTTAAATTTGCGATCGTTAAAATTTTGTCGTGAATTTCTCGCTTTATAATAAAAAGAAGCTTCGCCCCCAATTCCTCGGGCGCAAGAGCCAATAAATAATCTATTTCCGGAATAGTCCTTTCAAGAACGTTCACATCAAGATCCAACTCTATTGAATATATCCAGAAAAATTGTTAGAATATCAATGGCATATCCAGTAGTAAGAAAAACATACAATCAATCTACACCTCTTCCCAAGCCCCACTCTCCCCGCTCCGATACACCGCGTCGATAATCTTCATGTTCTGCACCGCGTCCGCCACCCCATAAATCGGTGGCTCCTCTCCCAGCACCATGCGGGCAAAGGCATCGGCTTCTTCGCCATATTGGTCGCAGGCGCGGATGGTTTCCGGCTTGGCGGAGCTGAGATCGAGCGCGGTGCCGTCGTCGAGGCGGATCAGGGTTTCCTCGCCGATCGGGGCGTTGAACGGGATGACGATTTCGAGGCGTTTTTTAGCGCCGAAAATGTTGATGCGCTGGAACGGCACATGCTGGGTTGAGACGCACCAGCTGGATTGGCGTCCATTGCCGAAATCCATCAAGGTGCTGGTCAGCCGGTCGGTTTTGAAGGTTGGGTCGCGGTCGATGATCGAGACGACGCGCTGAGGCTCGGCGCCGAAGAAAAACCGCGCCGCGACGATGGCGTAACAGCCGATGTCGTAAACGGCGCCGCCGCCGGTCTCGGCGATGTTGCGGATGTTTTTGGGGTCAGTGTTGTAGTAGGCAAAGGTAGTCTGGATGTTTTTCACCTCGCCGATTTCACCGCTTTCGACAATTTCCTTGGCCCGCAGCCATTGGGGGTGAAAGCGCACCATGAAGGCTTCCATGATGTAGGGTTTTTCCGGCCGGCCGAGCAGTTCGGACGCCTCTTGGGCCGTCATGGCAAAGGGTTTTTCGCATAAAACATGTTTGCCCGCATCAAGGGCTTTGCGCGACAGCGGCACGTGCAGCTGATTGGGCAACGGGTTATAGATGATGTCGATATCGGCGTCGTCGAGCAGGGCCTCGTAGGAGCCATAATGGCGCGCAATGCCCAGCCGGTCCGCGGCGGCGCGGGCGCGGGCGCCGTCGCGCGAGGCAATGGCGACGACCTCGTTCAGTGCCGAGCCCTGAATTCCGGGGATCACCAGATCAAGGCCGATTTTCGCGGTTGAAAGAATTCCCCATTTGAGTCTGGCCATGACGTCGTCTCCAATTTATACCAGAGGTATTGGCAATTTATTCTTTCAGATGTTTGTAACATGCTGAAAAGACATATTTTTCAACGCCGGCCATGCTCCAATCGCAAATGCCGCTGGTATTATTGATTTGATGCGGGCAAAACCGGCCCTGGACCCTATCACACCAATTCTTGCGACCGGAAGG
>JAJRZC010000384.1 GCA_024275435.1 Alphaproteobacteria bacterium | reverse complement strand
GAGCCTAAGTCGCTTCAGCGCCCACCAACAACGCAAAGAGCTCGATAAGTTTTCAAAAGCTCAAGCTGTGACGCCCTACACACTGAAAATGCCAAAACCGCAACCTAATCCCAGTCGCGCCGTGGACATATGGACAAAAGCAAAACTGGATAGCCGCGCAATGGGCGCACGCACCCCCGGATTTGACGGACACATCGGTGCCGACATTAAGCTCAACCGCAATCTGTTATTGGGCACAAGCGCACAGCTGATTGAAAAGAAAAACGTCGATGGCACCACAGAAGAAGGTTATCTCACCGGCCCTTATCTCGCCATGCAGCTCTCACCAAACCTGAAATTCAACGCCAAAACAGCGTGGGGAAAACAGCAAAACACCGCATTAAAAGACGCGCCGGATATTCATCGACAAACAAGCTCAGCTCAACTTTCCGGTCACTGGAAATGGAATTCTTTTACAGTTGCTCCATCAGCCGCCCTCATCCATGAAAAGATCGCCGCTCCAGGTCAATCCGCCAAAACCGCTGACGCCAAATCCAGCTCCACCTCGAAGACCACGCGCCTTGATATACGCCCTGAAATACGCCGGCCATTTCAGCTCGACGGCGGTGAAGTAATCGAGCCGTTTGTCAATCTTTCAGGTTCAATCGACCTTGATGCCAACGAGACGCACAATAGCGCATCAAAGATTGACAGAATTGGCGCCGGCGTGAGGTTCTCAAATCCCAGCCAATACAATGTCCAGGCCACCACACAAATCGAAGGTCTTGGCTCCGATCAAGCACCTGACCTCAAAAGCAGGCTCAACGTCACCGTTCCTCTTCAATAAGCCTCTTTATGCAGTTTGCAAAAAAAGCTGCATTCTGGCCAACTCTCCCATAAAACAGACCCTTGATAAAAAAACACCAAGGGTAAAATGACAACAAAACCGAAAGGCGTCATTGCCGCCGGACACCAGGTAACCGCCGACGCAGCAGCCGAAATGCTTCACGAGGGCGGAAATGCCTTCGATGCTGTTCTTGCAGGGCTGTTTGCCGCCTGCGTCCCCGAAATAGTCCTCGCCTCCCTTGGCGGAGGTGGGTTCTTGATGGCCCACAGTGCCGCAAACAACAAAACCCTTCTCTATGATTTTTTCGTCCAAACACCAGCACACAAGCTTCCTCCCAGCCAGACGGATAACCGCAGCGTAATCGTGAATTTCGGACCCGCTTCACAGGAGTTCCACGCTGGCATTGGCACCTCAGCCGTGCCGGGCTTTGTCCCTGGTGTCTTCGCGATCCACCATGACCTGTGCTCCCTTCCCATGGCGCGCATCATTGAACCTGCTGTAACAGCCGCCAAAACCGGCGTCTCAATGAACGAGTTTCACGCCTACCTTTTTTCCATCGTGGAGCCAATCTTAACGCAAGAAGCCAAACAGGCACTGTTTTGCGGTCCAGACAAAGCCCTGTTAAAAACCGGGCAAACCTTTCGCAATGAAAACCTCGCCGCTACGCTTGAAGAACTCGCTAAGGAAGGTCCCGGTCTCTTTATTGATGGGGAAATCGGAACTGCAATTCTCAAACAGGCAAAAAACCAAGGCGGTCACTTAACGCACGACGACCTTGCAAACTATCGCGTCGAGCGCCGAACGCCTCTAAACCACAACTATAAAAATCACATCCTCTCGCTTAACCCGACACCTGCCGCCAGCGGTGCGTTAATCGCCTTTGGATTTTCACTTCTGGAAGAATTATCACCGAACGGTCCGGCTTCCTCGGTCGATCTTGCACACGTCATGGCCGCTACTACCGATGTCCGGCGCACCTATGCAAAAGATTTGGCCAAGATTACCCAGCCCCACATCATCAAACAGCAACTTGAGAAAATACAGCAACACACGCCAGCACCACGAGGAACAACCCACATAAGTGTAATCGACGCCCATGGAAACGCCGCCGCAGCCACCATTTCCAACGGAGAAGGCAACGGTGTCGAACTCGGCAACTACGGTTTCATGCTCAACAACATGCTCGGCGAAGAAGATCTAAACCCCAACGGCTTCAACACATGGCAACCCGGCACACGCATGTCCACCATGATGGCCCCAACAATCCTGCATGCACCAGATGGAGCCCGAACGGCCATGGGCTCCGGTGGATCAAACCGCATACGCACCGCCATTCTACAAGTGGCACGCAACCTCATCGACAATGACATGTCATTGGTCGAGGCCATTGCAGCCCCGCGCATGCATGTGGAAAAATGCGGGACGTTAAGCTTCGAGGATCACTTCTCAAAGCAGACTCGAAACGCACTTTTGTCTGCCTTTCCAGGTGCTCACCCTTGGCCGGACAAAAACATGTTCTTCGGTGGTGTCCACACTGCACAGCGCCAGGCAGACGGCACCATGCAAGCTGCAGCCGATCCCCGCCGATCCGGCGCGGCAGTCGTTATATGAAATTAAAATATTTTTTCTGAGATGAACGTCTTCCTGACAGAAAAGTTCCCGACCCCGGGACACCTAATCGACCGACTTTTGAATCTGTCGTAGTCGTTTACGGGCCAACTTCTCAGCTTGCCGATAGCAATCACGCTCCAATTGAAGCTTAGCAAGCTTTAAAAGGTTTGGATCGGCTTCACTCCCAGCAGCATCGGAACCACCAGGCGGCTTTTGGATACCTGCAACCTTACAATTTGGTGCATGAAGTTTCTTTAAAAGCCGACGGGGCACAACAATCGGACGCGGCGCGACAATCTTCTTTGTCGTGTGTCTCACAACCTTCTTTTGCCTAATGGAAGGGTCCGCAAAATGTCTCCCGCCCCCCTGATAAGTGGCCGCTGAAGAATTTCCCACAAGACAAGCGCATCCAGAAAGGCTGACAAAAGAAACAGCCGCAATGAACACTCTTGTTCCACGAGCAAGGTCTCGTTTATACGCAAAACTCAAATAACGAACCCACATAATTCCACCGAAATCGCAAACCCAGAAAACAAAAAAAGAAAAAATGTGCAAAATCACACAACTTAAATTCTTTAAGCTGTCTTTAGTTTGTGTACGGGCTGGGTTAACGGCAGGTTTACTCAAACTGGCAATAAAACGTTAAGGTAACTATCAGGTGAATCCACGGCTGAAATCAGCACTGAATCGGGCAAACAGTGGACTCTTTCAAGATCAATAAAAAAGAAAAATTCTAACATGATCATCAACGATCATTTTTCTTCTTGCTATCGGCAAGAAGATGAGCGCGTCGATACCACTTTAAGGCTTTGCTCTCATCGGGTGAAACCTCCGCCAACCCACTTGCAATCAAGGCTTTAGAATCATAGGAGCTTCCCATGGCAAGAGCCCCACTTGCCAAGCCCTGCTCGGCTGCACGTCGAAAAAACAACCGGGCAGCTCTAACATCCCCATACTTCAAGAACCGCTGCCCCTCGTCCAAAAGCTCTTTCAAACCATAATCCTCAATGGCTCGTATTGGCTTTTTGAAATCCGGTTCCACCAAAACTGGATCCACCAGAACACCAACGACACTCTCCGAATTCTCAGAGGTCTCTGCCAAATGAACACTGATACGTGGATCAGCCTCCTTCAAAACAGGCCCATCCCCAGCAGTTTCAAGGACATTATCGCCTGAAGCAGAATTTCGAAGTTCCACCCAACTTTCCCGAATCGGCACTCGTTTCACAACAACAGCACCCATTTTTGAGCTCGAAGTCGTTCCTTGTTGCACTTTGGAAGGCGTTAGCTCACCTATGGCAGCAGCGCCATCCTGCCTCGCAATTTCTTGTTGTTGAACACCCTTCAGGTCACGGCCATCAGGAAAGTTCTTTTGCAAACCGGCAGCAAGCCAAACAGTGCCAACCAAACTTGCCAAGCTCAAAATAAGACTGGAAGAATATAACAATCCCTGCATACGCTTCTGCCGTGAGCTTGAGCGAGACCCGACAAGTTCCAGATCAACATATCGAGGATCAATTTTATCCGCACGTGAAATAAATTTGGCAGCATTCTTCGATGGCGGCAAAAAAGGTAAAGGCACACCCTCAACAGCCGGGGGACTCTCCCCCTGCCCCATTGAACTCATTGGGTCGTCCTGACCTAACATTTCACCACCGGACTTGGTCATGATTTCTGATTGATATGGAATTCATTTTGTAAGAAGAACTAAGGCGCAATCCAGACCTAACGCCAAATAACCTCAATACAAAAGGTATTTGGCGAACGAACTTAACGTTCACAAATAAAAAAATTTGGATAAAAACTTCACAAGCGTTCCGCTAATGAATTGCACTTGTAAAAGTCACAACGGCAAAAGGCCGGCCCCAAAAAATCAAAAAAACACATTACTTAAACGCCACCCAGCACCCTCAACGCTTCTTTGACATCGATCCGACCATCATAAAGCGCACGACCCGATATGGCGCCCTCAAGGATCGCATTCTCCGGCCGGCTCAAAGCAACAATGTCATCAATCGACGCCAACCCTCCAGAAGCAATCACCGGTATCGACGTCGATTTCGTCAACTCAACCGTCGCGCTCAGGTTCAATCCCTTCAAAACGCCATCACGATCAATATCGGTGTAGATAATCGCCGCAACGCCAGCATCTTCAAATCGCGCCGCAAGATCAATCGCCGTTAACTCACTCGTTTCAGCCCAGCCTTCAACTGCAACACGCCCACCCTTCGCGTCAATCCCCACTGCCACACGACCGGGAAACTTCGCACATGCTTCTTTCACAAGCTCAGGATCGCGCACCGCCACCGTTCCAAGAATAACCCTGCGCACACCTTTTGATAGCCACGTCTCGATGGTGGCAAGATCGCGAATGCCACCACCAAGCTGGACCGGCATCGAAATCGCACCCAGGATTGCCTCCACAGCCTCACCATTCACAGGCCGCCCGGCAAACGCACCATTCAAGTCGACAATGTGCAACCAAGAAAAACCCTGCGCCTCAAACAAAGCCGCCTGTGCTGCCGGGTCATCATTAAACACCGTGGCCTGGTCCATCTCACCAAGCTTGAGGCGTACGCATTGGCCGTCTTTAAGATCAATTGCGGGAAATAAGATCAAAGCTTTTCATAACCTCCAGAAAAAACGTACGTCACCCATTGACACATCAACCGGTCACGAGATTGCTGTTTTTGTATGAGACCTCAAAAGTAGTCAAACTTGACCCAACCCGACCCACACTCAAATAAACACATTGCAACAGACCGATGCTCTTAGCTGACACAGCCCAAAAACGTAAGCCCCCGCGCAAAAGTCTTGACCCCAACGACGCCGTCGACATCTGGATCGCGCGTTGGCTCAGGATCAAACGCATTGATATTGTGCGACGCTATGGCTGCGACCCGCGTCGTATTTACGAAATCTGGGAGGGCTCCAAGTTTCCCGAAAGCCGCCAGCGCGCCCTCAAGGAATTCAACAAACGCTACCCTTCCTTAAAAGACCGCGTAGACTTTGGTAAGCATCGGCGCATCCCAAAAAACGAGCATCACCCCGACCAACTCACCATGTTTGCTGAGATCGAGATCTAGGGTCACCGGGCAGTCAATCCGCAATCCAAAGCACCCAACCGCCGCCAAATTCCAACCATTTTTCCGCTGCCTTGAACCCGGTTTAAGGCTCAAAGCACCCGTGGACCTCCTGTTACACTGGTAACAAAAAAACACCCGCAATACCCTGCGTAACAAACATCCAAATATGTTTGTGAACAATAGGCAGCGTTGATCACGCCCCTTTTCACGCACCTATAGGAGTGTTTTTCTATGAGTTACAGACTATTTTTCTCAAATTTACTCGTGGCATTCGGTTTTGCACTTTTGACAGTCATGGCCCTGCCTTCAGCAACCAAAGCAGACACGGCTGTTTCTTCACCAATGCCGGAAACTGTCTTCCAGTATTCAGCAAAGCAAAAATCACAGTCCATAAATCTTTACAAAACAGCCGGTACGCTCACGACGAAACCCAAACGAAAGAAAGTCAAATGCAACGGTAAAACCACATCCGCTTGTTGCTCAGGTCTTTCTTACTGCTCGTGTTTGTATATGCCCGGCAGCTCGTCCGATAACCACCCCACCGCGTGCTTCTCAACACCACCACCAAGACGCGGCTAGAGATGCCCTGGACAACTATGGAGGCGCGGACAGGCAAGTCACCACAAGCCTGTCCGCGTCTCTTTTCGCCTTAGGACAAGAAAGCAATCCCGGCTCAGCTTAAAAAGCTGAAACGCACCAACACCCGTCTAAAATAAAAACGACTACCAAAATCCTGAGCCTTGCTTGGTAAGATAAAATGGCGCGAACAAGAAAAAGAACAAACGACGAACTATTGCTGGACTCTGTGATTGATTCGTGGCATGTTCTTTTTATGTTCTCAGCGAACAACACAGGAACAACTTAACAGCCACACGGCCTCCAACGAATAAGACGATTGAACTGGTACCGCGTTTCTCTAACGTCAAAATATAAGCTAATAGAGAGACTTAACCATGCGCACTTACCTCATCTCCTACGACCTCGCCAATCCAAATGCCAAACGTCACGCCATCGCAGAAGAGATCATGAGCATGGGTGTTCGTTGGGCCCGCCCACTGGAGCAGACTTGGTACATTACCAGTGAGAGTTCCGAAGATGAAATTGAAGCGCGCATCGAATGGCTGCTCGGCGATGATGATGGTTTGTTGATCCAGGCCGCCAACGACCCTGCCGTTTTAACAAACACCACGTTGCGCTGGTTCCGTCAGCGTCCCTCAAGCGGCAATAAAGCTCACGAAGCCGCGACCGCTTCTAACGACAACGTTCTCACCTTCGACCCTGCAATTGCTGCGTGAAACTACGAGCCCGTACTCTCATAAGTCAGGCAAACAAGCGGACATGGAGACTAGCTCAAGGTTGCCAGCGGAGAAAATTCGCCAGCAACTTGAGCCCAAGTCCCTGGCTCTTTTCAGGATGAAACTGCGTTCCAACCATATTGTCCCGGCCAACCATGGCCGTCAGCGGGCCACCATAATCCGTCTCGGCCACCACATCACGACGATGCGTTGGCACAAAATGATAGGAATGAACAAAATAAGCGTGCAGCCCATCATCTCCCGTTGAGATTCCTTCAAGAAGCGGATGGTCCCAAACCACATCAATTGTGTTCCACCCCATGTGAGGAATCTTGAGCGCAGGATCGTTGGGCGCAATCGCTTTAACGTCTCCAGGTATCCACGAAAACCCCTCATGAACGCCAAACTCAAGACCCTTGTCCGCCATCAATTGCATACCAACACAGATACCAAGGTATGGCCGCTCTTTGTTCCTAACAACCTGCGTAATCGCCTCAACAAGCCCTGGTACATTTTCAAGCCCGGCCCGGCAGTCGCCAAACGCACCAACACCCGGCAGCACGATGCGATCGGCCGCCAAAACCTCTGCAACATCACAGCTGACAACTATTCGCTGCTCAGCTCCACTCTCACCAACAGCTCGTTCCAAAGCCTTATGGGCGGAATGCAGGTTGCCGGATCCGTAATCAATGATGACAGTTGTGTGCATTACTGTGGCTATTTCCCAAATGGCCACCAGCGCCGAGAACCTTCATCAGGTAACCGCGAAGGATGGGCCATTCCCCCTGCAGTTGCAGAACCCATCGAAGTTTCATCCCGGCGTAGCATCGGTTGCTCGGAGAGCCACGTGTCAAAAAAGCGCCGCTCACACTCGCCCTCGTTGCGTCCCACAACCGTTCCCACAGTTTTCCAGCCCGAAAGCTCCAGCGCAAAACGTCTCAATGTATCGGCTTCCGCTCCAATAAGCAGATGCAGTCCCAAAAAACCAAGGCTTGGCCATAACTCCCCCAATCCAAGCCAGGAGCTGCCAGCAACGATCAATGCCGCCACAGCGATATAACCCGCAAACGCCAACCACAAGCCATTTACCAGGAGCCACACCGGTGCAAACAACGCAGCGGAATAGTTGAAACCATCTTTGACGAATACAAGCTGTTCTGCCCGATCAATCCGATCAGAGACAGGTTTGCCATGTTCATGAACTGTATAGGTGACCACGCGCTCTTTATCCCATGCTCGAAACAACGAGAAAATCATACAGCAAGAATTCCTTTTGTTGAGGGTACGCGACCTTTTTGGCGTGGGTCAATGGCCACAGCAACCGCCAATGCCCGCGCCAGCGCCTTAAAGCATGTCTCTGCAATATGATGATTGTTCTCACCATAAAGATTGGCAACATGACAGGTTATGCGGGCATTTTGCGCAAAAGCCTGGAACCACTCACGAAACAATTCCGTATCCATCTCGCCAACTTTGTCGCGAGTAAACTCAACATCCCACACAAGAAACGGCCGTCCTGACACATCAATCGCAACCCGGGTGAGTGTTTCGTCCATCGGCAGGTGCACGTCGGCATAACGAGCAATTCCTTGCCCATCGCCCAAAGCCTCAGCTAAGGCCTGCCCTAAGACTATGCCAGTATCCTCCACTGTATGATGGAGATCAATGTGCAAATCACCCTCGGCTCGCAGGCTAATATCCATCAAAGAGTGGCGCGCGAGCTGTTCCAGCATATGATCAAGAAACCCTATCCCGGTCGCAATATCATAGACCCCGCTACCATCGAGATGGACCGTTGCGGTGATCTCGGTCTCCTTGGTGGACCGGTTAACGGTAGCCTGACGTTTGTTTTTCTGCGTCACTTGAAGAAGCCTCATTTGCCTCGGTTTGCCAGATTGATATTTAGCATTTATCAGCTAGCACGAACTCTCACCATAACCTCGCACCATGCCACCCAGGCAATATCACCATGGGGCAATACGCGCAAAGCCTTGACGAAACAGCCTCGCAAACCCTTATTTCTCCCATGACAATGCATGAACGATCTTCACAATCTACAAACAACGAGCTTTGGCACGCCACAACGATCTTAACAGTGCGTAAAGGTGGCCAAGTCGTGATCGCCGGAGATGGCCAGGTCAGCCTCGGTCAAACCGTCATAAAATCCAACGCCCGCAAGGTACGAACCCTGGAAAAAGGCAATGTAATTGGCGGTTTTGCTGGCGCAACAGCCGACGCCTTCACCCTGTTTGAGCGCCTTGAAGCAAAACTGGAACAATATCCAGGACAGCTCACCCGATCCTGCGTAGAACTGGCAAAAGACTGGCGGACAGACCGGTATTTACGCAGATT
>JAJRZC010000383.1 GCA_024275435.1 Alphaproteobacteria bacterium | reverse complement strand
TGACGTTCAAAAACAAGACCAATGCTCATCGTGCGGTTTTATGGATTGATTTTAAAGGCATGCCAGTAGAGTACGCAGCCCTAGAAGCAGGGCAATCCTATACGGTCAATACGTATCTGACGCACCCTTGGATGTTCACAGACGGCCCTGGAAATTGCATTGAGATGTTCTTACCGAAACAAGGCGTTTCTGTTTTTAACATCACAGCAGACAGCCCGTTCATTGGACCGGAGCACGACTAGCTAACGACAAGGCCCGGCGACCTTGTGCCAGTTGCTTTCCGGTGTTTCTTGATTTTTAGAAATATGAGAAAAAGCAGTCGACTAGACAGCCGCGCCCCCGCCCCACCAGCTACGAAGAAGCGGCACCACCCAGCGTGAACGCCCTGGCTGTTTGTTGCCCACGGGCACGGGTAAGTTGCGAGGCCGAAACGCTGCAGCCGTACTTCGAACGAAGGCAAAATTCTTGGCCGCTTGCTTGGCGGCTTTCGCAGCAAAACGCTGAACGATCATCGGATCGGAAGACTTGGACCAACGCTGATCGGCACTGCCATTTTCAGCAGGTCGCTCTTCTGGGTTGCCCATCGCATACCCAGCAGCTCGTGCCTTTGTTACTAAGTTTTCCAAGCCCATCAAATTCGTCCGTAAAATAACAACCATGTTAAACGCGACCATTCACGCACCAAACAGGAATAAACCCGGTGTGATGATCGTCTGACTCAGCCACCTGACTTATACCCATGATGATACAATTGAAGAGCAGGTCAATAAATAATATCTAAATTTTTTAAAACAATTATGTCTTCGCAGGTGCGAAATCAAAAGTTCTGGCTTTTCTTTTTCATCAAACAGTAATGTTTCCCTCGAGATGACAACAACTTGTTCAGGTTTAATTACGACGGCTTGCAAGGGAATAAGAGCATGGAAAAGATTCAAGGCCGCACCTGCAACATCTTCACAAAGCTCTTTTGGGCAACATTGCATGACCCAACCCCTTGCGCTTGCCAGGAAGCAGCGCAAAAATAGAGAGCCTGAAAGAGCACATCTAGGCCGAATTTGATTGAAACGGACCCTGTTCTTTCGGGGCTGTCGCGCAAATGTCACGCGCGCAAAAGCGGCAGCGCTTTTCACTGTGCCGGGTGTCCAAGCCCGCACAAATCAAGTTTTGGAGTAAGACACCATGGGGCAATCCGCAGGTAAAACCAAAGGAGCGCTCAACGGCGCTCGTACGCGCACAATAGCACTCGTGGGCCCTTATCTCTCTGGCAAAACAACTCTTTTAGAAGCTATTTTATCAAGAACCAAAGCCCTGCCACGTCAAGGCACCGTCACCGACAAGAACACATTGGGCGATGCCTCGCCAGAATCGCGCGAACACGGCATGAGCATTTCCTTAAATATCGCCGACACGCAATTTCTGGATGACAACTTCACCTTTATTGACTGCCCGGGCTCCATAGAATTCCAGCACGAAAGCGCCTTAGCTTTGACCGCAGTAGACGCCGCCATTGTCGTGTGCGAGCCGGACCCAAAACGCTTGCCAGCTCTTCAAGTTATTCTAAAGCAGCTCTCAGACCGCGAAATCCCACACTTTTTATTCTTAAATAAAATAGATAACTTCTCGACGCCGGTGCGCGATATCATTCCAATGCTTCAACCCGCCAGCGATCTCCCGCTGGTATTAAGGCAGGTCCCCATCTGGGAAAACGGGATCGTAACGGGCTTTATTGATCTTGCCTCCGAGCGTGCCTACATCTACCGCGAACATGCCGCTTCAAAGATTATCGATATACCGGAAGGGACGCGCATCCGTGAACAGGAAGCACGTTTCATGATGTTGGAGCAGCTTGCCGACTATGATGATGCATTACTGGAGCAGCTTCTATCGGACCTGATCCCCCCCAAAGACAAAATTTTTGAAGACCTCACAGATGACTTGGCCAAGGGCATGATTTGCCCGGTATTTTTGGGCAGCGCTCAAAATGCAAATGGAATTGAGCGGCTCTTAAAAGCTCTACGCCATGAAGCGCCACATGTTTCGCAAACGGCACAACGTCTGAAGGTAGAAAACACCAAAAGTTCCGCCTTTGTCTTCAAGACTATACATTCAGGTCATGGAGGACGCATTTCCATTGCTCGCGTTCTCACCGGCGAATTTCCAGATGGGGCGGTCATAAAGAACGCAAGTGGTGGAAGCCAGCGGGTGTCTGGTGTCTCAGCCATTTTTGGGGATGAATTGATAAAACGAGGTCCGGCGCGCCCCGGAGACACGGTCGCATTTGGCCGCATTGAAGATGTCAAAACCGGTGAAACGATCACTTGCTCCAAAAACGGAGTCGTCCAAATTGAACATCCCCCAGCACCTGAGCCGGTGTTCGGAATCGGAATAGGGCTGAAAGATCGAAAAGACGAAGTGAAACTCAATTCGGCTCTCGCAAAACTTATCGAGGAAGACCCCTCGCTGCAATTGTATCACGACCCTCAGACCCAACAGGTCACACTTTTGGGGCAAGGCGAGATGCACCTTCGTATCACCATGGAAAAGATGAAGCGGCAATATGGAATTAACGTCACACGTTTTCCTCGCCAGGTTCCCTATAAAGAAACTATAAAAAAGCCAACGGAAATTCGCGGACGCCATAAAAAACAATCTGGCGGTCATGGTCAGTTTGGTGACGTGGTGATTTCCATAAAACCTCACGGCCGAGGCAATGGCTTTGCTTTCGATGAAACCATCACCGGTGGAACTGTGCCGCGCCAGTTCATTCAGTCGGTTAAGATGGGCGTGGAGGAATACCTGCAACGAGGCCCATTGGGATTTCCCGTCGTCGATGTTCAGGTGATCTTGAAGGATGGCTCTTACCACTCCGTTGATTCATCAGATATGGCGTTTCGCCAAGCCGGACGAATTGCCATGGCCGAGGGTATGCCCCAGTGTGAGCCCGTATTATTGGAACCGGTAATGGCCGTCGACATTGCCGTTCCAAGTGACGCCACTGCGCGCGTAAATGCAATCATATCCGGCCGAAGAGGTCATATTCTGGGTTTTGATGCACGAGAAGGTTGGCCCGGTTGGGATATTGTCGAGGCGCATATACCCGAAGCGGATATGGAGGATTTAATCGTGGAGCTAAGATCGGCCACCTCAGGGGTCGGCTCTTATCACGCTAGGTTTGACCACCTTGCAGAAGTCTCCGGAAAACTTGCTGAGAAGGTGCGCGCAGCCCACTCCGAATAAAATTCAAATTCATGGGACCAGTAAAGTAGATAGAATTTCTTCACTCGAAATGTGAAAAACCCTAGTGCGTAACAGCTGTGCCCCAAAGAGCTTTCAAGCGTTGATCGCGCCCGCAACCATAGCGATAATAGCGATACCGTAACGGGTTCTTTTGATAGTAGTTCTGGTGATATTTCTCAGCCGGTGTGAATTTAGACGCCGCCCTAATCTCAACGGCGATAGGCTTCTTAAACCGCCCGCTCTTATCAAGGGCCGCTTTACCTTCCTTTGCCAGACGCATTTGTTCTTTGTTATGGGTGAATATAACAGGCCTGTACTGGTTGCCACGATCACAAAATTGTCCGTCGCCATCGACAATATCCGCATGACGCCAGTAGAAATCCAGCAACATTTTATAACTGACGACCTTTGGATCATACATAACTTGCAAAACTTCAATGTGTCCGGTTTTGCCTGTTGAAACCGATTTATAGGTTGGATTACGAGTCGTTCCGCCCATGTACCCAGAAATGGTTGAGGTAACACCTTTAACCTTGTCGAAGTCAGATTCCGTACACCAAAAACATCCCGAACCAAAAGTAGCGGTTTCCAGTTTCCTAGCCTTCGAGTCCTGATCTGCAACCTGAATGAACCCCGTTTCTGTCGCATTGGTATGCCCCACGGCAAACACCACCGCCGAAGCAATGGCAGCCAGGAGCGCAACAACATTGAGGCGCGAACGAAACATTTTTTTTCTCCAAGTGATGATATCAAACATACCGGGCCAGCAGCTATGTCGGTGCAACTGCAGTGTGTTTACATGGCTTTGGTAAAGGTTGAAGCTCGGTGTTTACTTTGAGCTGTTACTCTTGTCGGCAATGAACTTCAGGGCACCGCCGTTCATGCAGTAGCGCAGTCCTGTAGGTGCCGGACCATCATTGAAAACATGCCCAAGATGCCCGCCACAACGACGACAGTGAATTTCTGTTCGCGGATATAAAAGCTTGTAGTCGGTACTCTGCCCAACCGCGTTGTCGAGCGGTTTCCAGAAACTCGGCCAGCCGGTTCCACTATCAAACTTCGTTTCAGATGAGTAGAGAGCCAAGTTGCAGGCGGCACAGTGATAAGTGCCGGACTCATAGACCTTGTCCAAGGGAGAAGAGTGCGCGCGCTCTGTTCCATGTTGGCGCAAAATACGATATTGCTCGCTTGTTAGAAGCTTTTTCCATTCAGCGTCAGTTTTCACGATTTCAAAGGTCTCCCCTGCAGAAGCTCGATGCCCATAAAATGCACTCGCTCCCATCGTAAACACGGCAGCGGTACCAAGTCCAATGCCGTGAAATGCTCTTCTGGTGATCATAAAATAATATCTCCTCGATCGATTCCATTGCCAAATAAAAAGTCATTTTGGCTGGCAGATGAACGGTAATTTCAGAGATAACTTGACGGCGAACCTCGCTGTTGTCAGCTAAAGTTAGTTCACATGTGCTTGATACTTTCGCGAGCACTAGCCTTTAACGTCCGGGCCTTGGGCCTTCAGGGATGGAAAAAAACAGAAAATTCTTCAACAAGGCTGCGCTCGTTAAACTTTGAGAGGTACCGATCGGGCTATGGAAATACCCTCTGTAGAAATGTCACAGACATAGGCAAGAGCTTCCACCCCGCGTTTGCGCGCCGTACAAAACGCCTCCC
>JAJRZC010000382.1 GCA_024275435.1 Alphaproteobacteria bacterium | reverse complement strand
GGGTCAATGCTGACCAGTCTGGTAAAATCAATGCAGCTCCAGTTGAATAGCCCCTAGTTTCTGAATAGCCCCTAGTTTCCTAGACGCCTTCTTGTTTCATTTTCTGCTGTCTTTCGAACTCTACGGGTGACAGCATCCCGTTTCTAGCGTGTTTGCGTTTTGGATTGTAGAACATTTCGATGTAGTCGAAGATATCACGTCTAGCGTCTTCTCTGTTTTTATATAGTCGCCGTCTGATGCGCTCCCGTTTCAGCAGGTTAAAAAAGCTCTCGGCAACGGCGTTATCGTGGCAGTTCCCACGGCGGCTCATACTGTGTTCAAGATTGTGGTGCTTTAGAAATGACGCCCATTCCATGCTGGTGGATTGTGAGCCTTGGTCCGAGTGGATTAGCACCTTGCTGACTGGTTTACGCCGCCAAACGGCCATTAACAAAGCTTGCAGAGCAAGGTCCGTATATTGGCGGCTATGTGTCGCCCAGCCAACCACACGGCGGGAATATAGGTCAATCACAACCGCGAGATACAGGAATCCCTCGTGGGTCTTGATATAGGTAATGTCGGTGACCCAGAAACAGTCAGGCGCGTCCACATCGAATTGACGGTTCAGCGTGTTATCCACGACAATCGAGGGCTTACCACCATACTTGCCTGGGCGGCGTTTATAGCCGATCTGGGCCTTGATGCCTGCTAATCGTGCCAAACGCGCCACTCGGTTCGGACAACAGGTCTCCCCTTGGTCACACAGATCATCGTGTAGTTTGCGATAGCCGTAAACTTCGCCACTTTCTTCCCAAGCCTCTTTGATTAGTTTTGTCTGACGCTGGTCTTCGAAGGCCCTTTTGCTAAGAGGCTTCTTCAGCCAAGCATAGAAACCACTGGGGTGAACGTGCAAACAACGGCACATCGCACGGATCGAAAATACTGGGCGATGCTCGTCAATAAAGGCATATCTCACTTTGCATCCCTCGCGAAGTATACCGTGGCCTTTTTTAGGATGTCACGCTCCTCTATGACCCGTGCCAGCTCCCGCTTTAGCCGCCTGTTCTCTGCGGCATGGTCGTCTTTGTCAGCGGCTTCAGACGACGTGGAATACTTCTTCACCCACGAATACAATGAATGGGTGCTGACACCCAATCTCTGAGAAACTTCCTTAACCGGATATCCCCGAACCGTAATTTGATGCACCGCATCCCGTTTGAAATTGTCACTAAATCTTGCATTGCCCATGATGGCCTCCTTGCCTCATTTTTAGGGAAGAAGGTGTCTACAAATCTAGGGGCTATTCACACCTTCCAATATTACGCCGCCCGAACAAGATTCTCAAAGAATATTTTGCATTCATCTTTGTAATTGAATTCGCCCGGGCCATTCAAATAGACAGAATCCGTCGAGGTCAGATTCTCCTTGAAAAAAGACCGCCAATCTCTCGAAGTTGAGCTCAAAACCAAATCTTTCCTTAGGCGAAAAGGGGGTTCAGCATACTCTGTATTCCATTCAATTGGCGAACGACGGGAAGAGCTGCGGACTAGCCCAACAAGTTGACGATCCGGATTCGAACCCTGAAATTCCTTCAGCAACTCGAAG
>JAJRZC010000381.1 GCA_024275435.1 Alphaproteobacteria bacterium | reverse complement strand
TTTCCTCTTTATTTGATCCAGACACAATCTCACTCACATAAATGTGTATAAACCAACTTGTTGAATTCTATTGATAATTATAGTCGAATCATGCGAGTGTTTTCTTATGCTCTTCGTCTAATTGTGTGGTCTGCTGCGCAGCCTGTAAGGGGTTTGGTGGGGGTAGTTTTTATTCCTAACAGCGCACTTATACATTCGTACCGAATGTTTGGTGCGCGAGCGCATTTCGAACGACAGGATTCTGGCCTAAAAACCCCTCGGCCCGTACAGTTTGTCAGGGTCTTTTCGTGGCTATCTATCATCTCAATGCCAGTATCATCAGCCGAAAGCAGGGGCGCTCTTGTGTTGCGGCCGCTGCATATCGCGCAAGCGAGAGCCTGTTCAACGCTCGCGAAGATCGCATCGCTGATTTCACGGCAAAACAGGGCACAGTTTTTAGTGAAATTCTCGCACCGAAAGCTGCACCAGCCTGGGTTAAGGATCGCGAGAAATTATGGAACGAAGTGGATATCGTGGAACGGCGCGGGGACGCCCAGACCGCCAGAGAAATTGATATTGCGCTTCCGCGTGAACTCACCCTTCAGCAGCACAAAGAACTTGTCCATCAATTCTGCCACAGCGCCTTTGTAAGCAAAGGAATGGTTGCTGATGTTTCCATTCATACCGATGAAGAAAATCACAATCCGCACGCCCATGTACTGTTGACCATGCGGTCTATTTCCAAGGACGGGTTTGGCAACAAGGTTCGTGGTTGGAACCAAAAATCACTTCTACGATCGTGGCGAAAGGAATGGGAGCGCACTGCGAACAGAGCGCTGGATAAGGCTGACATCAAAGAGCGCATCGACCACCGAAGCCATAAGGATCGCGACATTGAGTTGAAGCCGACCATTCATGAAGGACCAGGTGGATCACGTGCGTCAAGCAAGGACAAGCCAATCAGCCGCCCACAAACCAGGCGCTCCAAGTTCGGCAAGAAATGGACTGTCGACCGTGAAGCCACCGACAAGGGAACCCGCGCTCAGCACAATGAGTGGATTAAAATTCACAATGTTCTTTTTCTCAAGGACATTGAGAAGGAGTTCGATTTCTACGAAGAAGAATTGGACATCTCACCGCCTGAACTGCAAGTGCACCTCAGCAAGCGCATGAGTTCTCATGAAATGGTGAAAGCCTATTTCCAACTGAATAATAGGCGGCTGGGGCTATCGGGCCTGCTTCGCGATGCGATTGAGTACACTCTGAATGAGGAGCACGACCGTTTCAAAAAACTCTTCAAAAAGCCGACTGCCGCAAAAGTAGCCTTCACCAAGCTTGTGCGTTCGCGTGGTTTTAAGGCCGCCTATTTTCGCCTTAACAGAGAGCCGCATCGTCTGGGGCTGTTGGTCCTTCGAGAGAAGGAGTGGCGCAAAGACGCGGGCAAAAAACTTGATAAGGCCGTCAAGGGACAGCCGATCAAGGATCAGCCAAAAACCCGCGAGTGGATCGTTGAGCATCGTAAACATTTGAAGCCATCAAAGGTTAAAAACAAAAAGGTTGAAAAAACCAGGACGTGGCAGAGGCCGTCAAGTTTCGGGGAGAAGTGGCGCATGCTGCAAAAGGAGCATGGCAAGTTGAGGCCAAGGCCTCAGCGGAAAAAATCAAACTATCGACCCAAAGGACGGGACTTTGGTAGGGACATGGAGGAAGGGATCGACTAGCTGACCTATCCATTTCCTGCCCAAGATTCCTCTTGAATATCGCTTACAATAACAACGATGGAATCTAAAGTTTTTCCTATGTCGGCACTGACGTGATACTGCCCAGCTACCACTTTAACGGTGGCGAATAACATATTAAAACTCGTTCCAATTCGCAGGCGATCTGCCATTCCCAAATTTCCGCTGTCAAAATTCTTGCTGAGCTCTGCTTGCATTTGATTGGTTATTTCTTCCACTTTTTGGAGAACAACATTACAATTTTCAGCGTTTATGCTCGCAAGAAATTCGTCCCAGCGTTTCTTGGTTCCCAAAATTCCTTGCGTGTATATATCAGCTGCATCTGCAGTTCGAAAGTACATTGGTTTTGGATCGTCTCTATCCAAGCCTCCTGTGAACGCTTCCAAAAAAAATCCAAATTCACCATCGTCATGTGCCATCGGTTGTGCCCTGTTTTGTTTTAGTTGATTATCTTGGTATGACCATTTTACGAAATGTATTAGCCATAGCTGTCCCGGATGGCGGCAGGTAGCCGTTTCAAAAATGCAGGCGCTTCAGACAGCCATGATTTGTCAGCTCTGATCGGCTTAAGGCCCCGTCCCAGCACAACCACTTTGTTCTCATATTCCGGACCCATAAGCTCAGGACCTGAGGCGAGAGAGCGTGTTCTCGCATCAAGATAACTACCGCTGGTGGTGCCCAGTCGGCGTTCCACGTAAGCCGCCGTTTTGTTGTCGTTGATGTTCATGAATGACTGAAAATTGCAGGCAGCCAGAATCCCATCCGCGTTTTTGTAGTGTTGGTAAATCTGACCCAGGTTTTGACAGAACAGCCACAACCTGATTTTGGTGTCTCTCCCGATATCGAGGGCATCGTCAATTGGCTTCATATAGCCAAGTTGCGGGAATTCATCGAGGAAGAAACAGATTGGCCACTCGGCAATATAATCGCGCGACGACATAATGCCGGTTAGATGCTGACCGATCAGGACACGCAGCACAGAAGCATATTGGCGGACATTACCGACCGGCACGTTGATGTAGACAGTCGAGGAACCCCGCTTAAGGTAATCCAGGTCCC
>JAJRZC010000027.1 GCA_024275435.1 Alphaproteobacteria bacterium | reverse complement strand
CCTTCTTTTTGTTTGAAGCTTTTTTTAAGCTTCGACGGTATATTTCCAACATCTTGTCGACCTTTATATCCCAATCGAATGTGGTTTCAATTTTTTTTGCAGCGGCCTTTCCCATCTGTTCTCGCAAATCTTTTGAGCTAGCCAGTTTAAGCATGGCAGTTTCCAGGCCTTGGACAAACTGCTCAGGTTCTGTGGGGGGAACCAAGATTCCACAGCTTGGATCTAGGTAGTCTTGGGGGCCGCCCCAATCCGTTGCTATGACTGGACGTGCCATGGCCATTGCTTCCAAAACAACAGTGCCGCCACATTCCATAAGGCTAGGTAGTACAAGTGAGTCACTTGAAACTAGATATTGGGCGCATTCGGTTTGGGAGCGCCAGCCTGCGAAGGTCACTTTTCCAACTTCTTCTTTTGAGGACAACAAATTTTTTAATTCGGCTGATTTTTCAAGATTCTCGCGTTCTGGACCGTCGCCGATAATGGAAAGACTCATTGGGATTTTCTTACTAGCCGAATGGAAGGCCTTTAAGAGTAGATCAACGCCTTTTAAGGGAATCAAACGACCCATGAAAATGAAACGGACATGAGTGGAATTCCCTTTTGGTGAATTTTGCCGAGCTATGGTCCTCCATAGTTTCAGATCGACACCGTTTTCAGCGATTTGGATAACTTCTCCGGTGACGCCTGAAGGCAGGGCGCGC
Organism: Alphaproteobacteria bacterium; assembly: GCA_024275435.1. GTDB lineage: Bacteria > Pseudomonadota > Alphaproteobacteria > Rhizobiales > Hyphomicrobiaceae > JAJRZC01. The sequence continues at coordinate 13,279 of JAJRZC010000027.1, read as the reverse complement.
CTTGTGCGCTCGTTGGCGACGAGAAGGGTTTGTGCGCGCCGTTTCCCGGGAAACACCTGATTCAGCAGGTCGGACATGTTCCGGCCAGCCTTGATGAAAGCTGATTCTAATTGTTGATCGCGTTCGCGGAAGCCTGGGGGATAATTCATACCACCATTCATTGGGCCAATGACAACTGGCGCTCCGAGATTGTAGAGAAGCGATGGCTCTCTTGGGGATACGGGCATGGGCGAATGAACAATATCGATTGAGTCTCGGGCAATAAGTTCTCGAGCCATGATTGTTTGTTTTCTCTGCGTGATCAGCCTCATAAGATAACCTATGGTGAAGCTTGAAATACGCTGGGGCAGGTGGCGGCTGAAACGCCAAAGTGCACGAACAAATGGTGTGTCAGATACGTACTCGATGGATGCGTCTTTTCCGAAGCGCCGGGTAAGTTCGTCGCGCGTGCGTTCGTGGACGATAAGCTTTACCTTTTGCCCGCGCTCGCTGAGTATGCGGAAATAGTGCAGTGCCAAGGCAGCTTCTCCGCCATATCCTAAAGATGCATGCTCGGCAATAATCAGGATGCTCAATGACACGTTAAAAGTCCTCTTTGTTCTTTCTGTTTCTTTGCGCGTTAATTGTTCGAAGCAAAGGCTTCGAGCAATAACCAGTTGCTTTTTATTTTCTGAGACAATTGGATTGTGTACCAGCCGTCTTGTCTTTTCACGAGTATTTTCTGTTTTTTTCCTTCACGGTCCAGTCGGTAAAGATTCATGTTTGGCTGGGCCTTGATTTTCAGTTCACCAATTAAGGGCTGCGCGTAAAATGGCAGTCGCGAGGGTATATTAGGCAGAGCTTGAGCCGTAATGGAGATTAAAATGCGCTGGGCTTTGGTAATTGGCTTATCTTCTAGGCTTTGAACGGCAATGGCGGCATTTTCCGTTTTCAGCGTTATGGATACATCTTGTAAATTAACCGTCTTTCCGCCTATCCAACCGGCAGCGATTTGAGATTTTGGCGTGTTGATTGTGATCCATCCGTGTTTCCAGTTACGGCAGATTTCATTGGTATCGGAACAAATTTCGATCTTTCCAGGACCAACAGCATCGTAATTTGGGTCGGTTATGATTGTCGCATTTTTGGGAGGCTGCGTGGGTTGGGACCAGTGCAATGACTTCATGGCTGGAATAGCAATGCGTAGCTTGGAGCGTTCCGTGAGTGTGCGGATGGCACGTGAGGAATCCGGTGAGATGCTGCTCCCTATGAATGTCTCTTGAGGAAATGCCAAATAGTGTGTGTTCCTGCTTTCTGTGACGTGACGGTCACGAAAAAGAAGAGCGGCGACAGGTAGCATGGCGATCATAGCCGGATCATTTAGAGCTTGCCAATTGCTTGGGGAGTTTGGCCCGGTCATTGGGGCTTGGGCGTAGGCGTAAAGCAGCATTGAATCCCATCCTTGCAGGCTGGCAATTGCTGAGAGGTGCGGTGGCAAGGTGTAGCGATCGAAAGCGGGAAAGGACTGGACGTTCCATTCGCTAACGGAAAGCGGCCTGCCGGCCACGTCTGCCGTGGCGATCCAGCTGGCCAGGTTCGGGTTGAACCTGGGATTGTTCATGAGTTCGTTGGCGCTACCGTAGGCATGCACATCGATCATGTCACTTGATGCCATAGACGGGAGCCCGGAGAGACTCATCTTACCCCAAAAGTTGGTTGTGATGATGGGGACCTTTGCGCCGATCTGGCGCAGGTGGTCCGTCATGTCTTTGAAGAAGCGATGCTCCAGTTCTGACAGAAATAATTTGGAAGGCCCGTGTTCCCAAGATCGCCAGGTTTGCTCATAGTCCAGGCCATGAGTGTTGGCGAATTTTTTGGCAAGAGCCATGTAGCGTTTGTTGTGCCAGGGCACATTCTTGTCGGGAAGCAGGCTGTTGCCGAAGTGATGGGTGAGATCATTTTCATTGGTGATCAAGATTGTTGCGATGGCTGGATCGTCTTTCAGGGCGAGACCGGTATGGGGATTAACCTTCGTCAAAAAGGCCTTGGCGAATTCCTTCATGCGTTCCTGAATGGAAGGGTTTATGTAGGCGTATCCTTGAATATTCGCTCTTGGTTTGCCCTTTGAGATTTCTTCAAAAGCTGTGATGGAGTCTTTTCGCGTTACCTGCCGGCCGACATGCAGATCAATCCAGACATAGATGCCTTCATCCTTCAAGCATTTGACCCACCAGTGCAGACGTTCCAGGGATGTCTCGTTCAAGAGGCGTGTGGTTTGCGCATTTCGTTTGAAGATGTTGGGATTGACCCAGTGGGAATCATGATGGTGGAGACGAACCAGGTTAAACCCCAGTTTGGAAAGTCGTTTTGCCTGATGACGGACGAGTTCTGGCGAATTGTATTGAAAAATTGCATAGGCAGACAGGTTGGTGCCCCAGAAACGGGCTTGTGTCCCGTCCTCAAAGACGAGGTTCTCGCCATTGGTTCTTAGAAAGCCCCGTTTTCCTGCAGGTTTCTCAGCGGCGTTCAGAAAGCTGAGATCTACGGGCGCTTTATTCCAGTGAAGATCGTTGGGCCACCAGGTTTGGTTTCTTTTGGCGAGGTTTTGTGTGGGGGCGCGTTTTAGTTTCCCTGGAAAGGAAATGGTCATTTGGATGTCTACATTGTCGCGATGTTTGTTGCGCGACAACAGGAGGGCGCGGATATTTCCTGAGTTGCCTTGTTCAAATTCCAAGCTTTGAACGGGCTTGTTGAAGGTTACGGTGAGGGGTGGTTTGTCTGGTTCAATGAGGAGGCTCCAGCCCATTTTATTTGGCATGATTTCGGGCTTTGGATCAAAGTTTTCGCGTTTGAGGGCGTGCAGAGAGATCTTGAAAGAGATGCCGCCGAATATGTCATGGAGACCGTCAGGAGCTTCGCTGGCTTTGATTTTGTAGGTAACTGCGTTTTCAGACTGGCTTTCGATCAAACCTGTGAGAGTGAACTTGTTTGAAATGGGGCGTGAGGAGAACGAATAACTTAAGGGTTTTTGAAGAGCCTTGCCCAAAATGGGAAGGTTGAACCATGACCATTGAGCGCGCCAAAATGCGAATGAGGTTTCTATTATTGGTACGGTTTCATATTGAAGTTTGAAGCCACCGGTTTTGGCATTGATTGTCGCTATTGTTTCACTTTTGGCGGGGCTTGCAAATAGCAAGCCTGAGAAGAAACAAAGTGAAGCTGCCAGTTGGAATGCGTGCTTTAGAGCCGTTGGTGAGTGATCACGCATTACACAATACTCTTTTGAGCTCCCAGTCTTTAGCCTTATGTACTGGTGGGAACTTCAGATAAACGAGCCACAATGGGTAGTCCTGAAAGGGTTTCGAATTCCTGTCGAGCCCTCATTCTGGTGTCAAAATATTCGGCAAGAAAAACGAGTGCGGCGCCGGTGAGAATGCTCAAGAAAAGTCCGGCAATGGCCAACTTCAGACCTGAGTTTCCACCAACGAGTGGATCTTGTGGCCGCCCGATGATTGTCAGTTTTTCGGGGGCGCTGAAGATCGTGACAAAGTTGGTGTTGGAAGATTGAGTATTCTCCTTGAGAACTTCATAGGCAATTCGCGCTTCCTCGTAGGCTGCAAAAAGTTGCTCTAGTTTCTGTACCAAAGCCGGGTCCCTTGAGATGGAGAGGCGTATTTCTTCTTCTGTCTGGGGAGATTGTTTCTTTTTCTTCTTTGCTTTTTTTCTTGAAGTGGATGCGTTTTTTGATTCTGGAGTGCGCGTGGAGCCAGAGGATGATGTTATTCGAGATGCTCTTGGATTTGCGGCTGTTTGAGAAAGTCGATGCTGCTCGATGTAATAAAGATCTTTGAGTTGGCTTTCGATGCGACTGGTGGGGCTCAGACCAGCCGTCTTTATGGCATGGCGAAGTGCCTGGTGATTCTCTGATGCTGTTTCCTTGCGGTGTAATAGAACGAGTTGAGAAGCATTAAGAATACCGGCATCGGGTCTCATCAACCCTTCCATGAGCTGGGATACGATGATCTCAAGTTTTTTTCCCAACCCTTTTTGAGTTCGACTTTCCAGGCTGATGTTGAGGACTGAGTTCCCAACGAGATTTAGGTTGAGTGCCGCGCGAAGCTTTGTCATTTCGATAAACAACTTCTTTGGATCACTTAGATCTATGTCGTTGTTTAATTGCGGTAACAGGGAAGCAAGGACGTGATCGCTTTTGAGCCAAGCATCGATAACTTGAATTTGCTCGTAGGCACTTTGTGGAGGGGGACGGGATCCACTGCCACCAAAGGCATCTCCCCGGTTGGCGGAGTCCAGCAATATTATGGAGTTGGCAATATATTTGGTCGGGGCCTTGTAGACGATGAGAGCTGCAAGGGGAATGGCCAGTGCCAGGGGCAAAAGAAACAGCCACCAACGCCGGTAGATAATATCAAATGCCAGGACGATTTGCTCTTGTTTCATCTGTTGTTACGAACCTCCAGTGGGCTCCGGTAATGTCGTTTTCGTTAGAATTTTATCGTGATCAGGCGAGAAAAAGAAACATATCAATTTGTTTTGGCTTGCCTCATAGGATTTGCGGATTGCGGATTGCGGATTGAGAATAACTGATCTTTTCGTATTTTCCTTCAAGTGATGATGGCGATATTTTATTTTTTGCTAAGTGTCGGATAACAGATAGGACGCCGGGATATTCCAATCGTTGAGAATGAGTCCCGTTAAATTGACATCGATGATTTTGCAGCGCTCTAGGCAGTCTTTGAGTTCCGGTTTGCTCACGACTCCGGACAGGCAGACAAGAAATAAAACATCACACGATTGGCCCAGGTTTTTGAAGGTTGAGTTCATCTGCCCAACGGTTTGGCCAACGGGCGGTAGATCAATGATGACCATCTCGTAGGTGTTGGCTATTTCCTCAAGGGCTTGGCGATATTGTTCGCTACCCGATGGCGTCTTGATTGTCAGTTCGGAAAGATGTGCGATGGTCAATCCTTCATCCTCAAGCTTTATTATGTTGGAGGATGCGTTTTCTTCATCTGTCTCGCTGGCGATTATGAGAACTGTTGACTTGCCAAAACCGATACAGGCTTTTGCCAGTTCCCGGGAGATCAAGCTTACGCCGGTGCCACGACGATGCCCGGTGATGCCAATGATGCGCGCTTTTTTTCTTGCTGCTTCGCTCAGGACTTTGGTTATGGAGCGCGACCAGGGGTGAATATCGTGTGGTGCTCCCAATAGGTCCGGCATTATTTTCTCAATTGCTTTTTTTGCGGGATTGAATAACCAATTCCACCGACCGGAGTTTGTTTTGTTGCCCATTGCATTGGGTGAGTAATTTGCTTTCATAGCACCTGAATTTGACAAAATGATCCGAGAAAAATGTCAACCAATGTTAGAGTCATGCGGGCTAGTCCCGCTTTGAGCGAATCCATTCAATTTGCCGACCGACCAGAATGCGTCCGTAGAGCGCTATTTTGGATAATGCGTAGAAGGGCGCAAGGCCCAATTGGATAAAGGATATGATATCCTTACCGACCTGCCACCAGACGAGGAGTATGGAAGCGCAAAGCAGCGCAATAGCAACGAGCGTCAGCAGTAGAGGACTTAAGGGTCCTCCGAGCAAGGCAAGAATGATGGCGAGGGAGAGAATAGCCGATAGGGCCAGAGACAGGAAGGCTAAGGGTGGAACAGCCGCGTCGAGGGCCATAAACAATGATTTATGGTTACCAAGCTTGATGGCCTTGAGTACATGGGCAGGTAAAATTCGAGCAATGGTGTTGAGGTGGCCTGTTTCCCACCGTGTTCTTTGTGTCTGCTGACCGGTGGCGTTTTCTGGAAACCGGCTGGTGACCTTGACAGTTGGGCAAAACAGCGGTGCGTGACCGTCGCTGGCAAGGTTAAGACCCAACACGAGATCTTCGACAACCTCGGCTGATGCTAAATCGACTTTGGACATGATGCTCCAAGGAAACGCCATTCCTGTACCCATGAGCTGGCAGGGGAGACCAAGCCGATATAATCCGAGAGGGCGGAGGTGGTTTTTCAGTCGCCAAGCCAGGGTTGCAAACTTGAGATAGGAAGAGTGCTGTTTTGAGGGCGGGAGCATTTCGTAGAGTGCTTGTACCGGTCTTTGTTGTTTCGCGCAGATTGAGGCTATTTTTGCAAGACCACCGTGTTCGATTAAGCAATCGGCGTCCATGATGATCATTACAGAGGGTGGGTCGGCTTTTAGATGATTTATACCGAAATCAAGGGCATAACCCTTCCCTCGCCGCGTGGGATCTTTTCGGTAAATAACTTCCGCACCAGTTTTTTCCGCTCGCTTTCCTGTTTCGTCAGTGCAGTTGTCGGCAATGACAACCAGGCGGTCCCGGTCTGAAAGTTGTGCGAGAATGTTGGATAATGTTTCTACGATGACTGTCTGCTCATTGTGAGCTGGAACAACAACCGTGAAGGGAGGGGGCGAAGAGTGCGAGTGAGACTTGGTGTGGGACTTGTCTCGGCGGGGTAGGAAGGAAGCGAGGATTTCTACCAGCAGGACGAGAACGGGTACCAGCAAAATGAGAGCTATGATGAAGAGCAATGTTGCTGGCAGATCTAGGATTTCCATTCTTCAATCACATTTTTTATTGGGCTTGGCCCGAATAGCTGAATGAGCCGGGAGGCTTCCTTATCTATATCGTGGCGCTGTATGACACGGGTGTGAGCGTTTTTGCCCATTTGGGTCAATTCATCCAAGGGGGCAGAGAGGCACGCCTTCATGGCTGCGGCGAGTTTATTAACATTGCCGGCGGGTACCAGCCAGCCTGTTTTGCCATCTTGTACCAACTCGGGAATGCCTGCGATGTAGGTTGAAATTACCGGTCGCTTCAGGGCCATAGCCTCCATGATGACAACTGGGAGTCCTTCTTGAAAACTCGGTAAGACCAGTGCGCGCGCGGCGCTTATTTCCGAGCGGACCTGCTCGCTGCTGATCCAACCTGTGATGCGAACATGAGATTTAAGGCCTAGTGCGTTTATTCGTTCTTCCACCTGCGGTCGCATTTCGCCATCTCCAGCTAGAACAAGTTCACACTTACCACCAGATTTTACGACCAAGCTTAAAGCTTCAAGCAGGATGATTTGTGCTTTTTGTTCACATAGCCGCCCGACGCAGACAAGACGTTGTCGTTCTGGTGGAGGGGAGCTTTGTGGTATTTGGTAGAAATCGCGATCCAGCCCGCAATGGACAGGCTTTATTTTGGGCCATTCTGTCAGATCCAAAAACCTGAACATCTGGCTTTGGGTGTAGGAGCTGATGGCGGCTACGAATTTTGCGTGCCGGACTTTTTTCTGAATGCCGATGTTGTGAATTTTGTCGAATTCTTCAGGCCCGTGCATGGTGAAGCTGTATTGGGGGCCTCCGAGAAGTCTAACGAGCATCGTGATTTCGGCGGAGTTTGTGGCGAAGTGGGCATGGATGTGGGTTGCGCGGGAGGTTTTCACCCAGCTTAGAATTTGGCAGGCATGGGCCAGGTAGATGAGATGGTAGGGCAGAGAGCGTTCTGAGCGCCAAGACATTCCAACTGCGGCCTTGAGGGTTTGAAAGAATTTACCTGGCCTGGAGAAAAGAGTGACAAGCGTGATTTTTGCGAGCGGAAAAAGGCCATTTTTCAGGACGTATTGCGTTTGCTCTTGTTCTTGAATGTCTTCTTTATCGACAACCTCGGCGTCCCAGCCTCGTAGAGCATAACGATCCACCTTAACGCCTTGTTGTTCTAAGGCACGTATTTCCCGGCGAATGAAGCTATGACTTACTTTTGGGTATTGATTGATAAAATAAGCGATATGTAATTTCTCGGCGTTGGAAAGGATTGGTAGCGTTTCATCTTTTGAGGTGTTCATTCCGCCTCTCCCGCTCGTGTAACGTCGGAATTCAAAGAAGAGTAGGAGCCTTGAACATAGATGAGCGGGCTTTTATTTCTGTCGGCGGAGCCTGAGACAATTTCTCCAAAAAAGATTGTATGGGTGGTTGTTTTTTTATGGTCTGAAATTCTGCACTCTGCTGAGCTGAGGCTTTGTGAGAGCAATGGGGCACCGGTTTTTCCCACTGTCCAATTTCCTGTTTTAAATCGTTCTTCTCCCAGATCCCCTGTGGTGCCTGAAAAGGTCCGAGCGACAGCTTCCTGCTCTTTTGCGAGAAAGTTGATCGAGAAAAAACCCTGTTGGATGATTTCATCGTGGGCGGTTGCAGAATGGTTAACGCAGACAAGCAGGGTCGGGGGGGCGAGGCTGAGCGAGCAAACGGATGTGCAAGTTAATCCATTGCGCTTTCCTTCCGGACCAGCAGCGACAATTGAGACTGTCGCTGGAATGTGGCGCATGAACGCGCGGAAATGGTTGGCGGAAAAAGCTTTGGAGTTCAAGGGCGCTTCGAATAAGTGTTTTTCGCTGATGGTTTTTTCCCCATGAGATTTGATATTTGACATGCGTTGTTACTCTCAAAGGAAGGAGTTGCAACTAGCGAACTCGCATAAACAAATAACGAAGTGAATTATTGTCTAGGCCTGAGAATGAGAAATATTGTTCAAGGGTAGGTTGGCATTCCCGGATCGATTTTCTAGTTCGACGTGCCGGCTGGATACCAATTCGGTGGCTCGTTGGTGGATGGCCGGGTGTTTGTTCTCATGTCACTTTCTCACTAATCCCGTTTGAAAGTGTGACCTTAGCTGTTTAACACCGGCTTTTTCAGGTGGCTTTTAAATTCCTGAAACGCGGTTGATGGGGAGAGATCTTCGATTTGTTGAAGGTCTGGATACATAATCAATAAAGGGAATGAGGTATTTTGGGGGGCTAAAAAGGTCTAAATATTTTTTGGAAAAACTGTTTTGGTATAGGTTAACGATTTTTACCAATTGCTTAATTTTTGCTTTAATGTGTGACTATAACACTCGAAATAGAGATAATAAATCTGCTTGGTGGCTGTTGAACAATTCACTGTCAAAAATTGATATTGTGAGCGGTTTCTCCTTTCGGTGTTGTTGTAACCCCAAATTTGTTGATTGCGTATCTGATGGTAGGAAGAATGGCCGATAGAAAAGCCGATGGTATGATCGTTTGGACATACCAGCAGATGATCGACCGGGTGGCAAATGCCCAAGAGAAAACCTCACCGTTTCGTTTGTGTCAAAGTGCATTTGCTCTGAGCCAAACAATAGCGATTCTTATTTCTGCGGTTTTAGCCAAGCTCCTCTATATCGATCTGTTTCTGGGGCAGCAACAGTCTATGGTGATGTACCTAGGCCCAACGCTTATCTTGGTGTTCACGCTGTATCTCTTTTTCAAGCAGATGCGTCTCAACGAGATAGATGTCCTTGTGGAACCGGTTCTTGGTATTGGAAAAGTCTTGGGTGGGTTGACGATTTCGTTCCTGGTTCTGCTGGGGATTTTGTACCTGTTTAAAGTTGCCGAAATTTTTTCTCGTGGTTGGATTCTTTGTTGGTTTGCTCTTAGCGCGCTCTCGCTTGTGGGTGTGCGCTGGGTGATGATGAAGTATGTACGAAAGCTATTTAATGCGGGTCGGTTGCGACGCAAAATCGCTCTTTACGGGACCTTGGAATATGTCACCAGGATCAAGGACCATGTGGAGAATTCTTGTAGCTTGAGTGAGGTCGGCGGAATTTACATTACTGATCCTGATGAGGATGTTTCTGGTAAAGTTGATGGCGGGCTGCAGGAACTGCAAAACTCCATGTCGTGGGGGGCCTATGATGGTATTGTCATTGGGTTGCCGAGCACGGATATGAGTGCCATTCAAGACTCGGTGAAAAGCCTGGCGTCATACTCATCGGAAATTATGCTTTGTACCAATTTGGATCCGTTTCCGCTTACGGTTCATGGGTGGCGGTCTATTGGGGCTTTGCGGACTAAAATTGTCAGCCCTGTACCGGCTTCGGAGAACAATCGTCTGTTGAAGCGGTTCTTGGATAATTGCGTTGCGGTTATCGGGCTCATTGGTTTTGCGCCGTTGTTTGCTATCGTTGCAGTTGCCATTAAGTTGAACAGTCCTGGTCCGGTTTTCTTTCGTCAGCGTCGGTACGGCCAGAACAACCGTGTTTTTCGAATTTACAAATTCCGGACCATGAATGTTGTGGAAGATGGCGAGCACGTGAAGCAGGCGGAACGCAATGATCCTCGGGTAACCTGGGTGGGTCGTATTTTGCGGGCGACAAGTATCGATGAACTGCCTCAGCTTATCAATGTGTTGCTCGGTGATATGTCGATTGTCGGGCCGCGACCTCATGCGCTTGCCCATGATGAGCATTTCGAGGAAAACCTGGATCTTTTCTCCCGACGTCGCAGAGTGTTGCCGGGGCTAACGGGATGGGCTCAGGTCAATGGCTTTCGTGGGGAAACAAAAACCATCAAGGACATCGAACAACGTATGGAATACGACCTTTATTATATCGATAACTGGTCGATCTGGTTTGATATTGAAATCATGGTGCGCACCATCTTGACTGTGGTTCGTGGTGCTCATTGATTGAGCTGCGTAGATCTATTTTTTTGATTTTGGAACTTTATGAGGCTGTGTGGGTTCGTTTGTAAGGGTTAATTTGACTCATTTTTATCTGGCGAATTGATTGCCCTAAAAGAAGCTTTCGACCTGGGTTGTTGGGTTTTGGAAGTTGTGGGTTGCTCGTCCTCAAATGGGGTATTTCATGCAGAGTTTTTTTGAAAAGAAAATGCTGTCATGAATTCACCGGTTCGAGACGAACTGAGAGAGAGGTTCTTGGGGTCGTATGGTTTGGGGTGCGTTGGTTTTAGAGTGGAGTAAGAGCGGCCATGTTGGATGATGATCACAACGTGTCTCAGAATGATATCGCGATCATCGGCATGGCGGTGCGTGTGCCCGGTGCCAGGAATGTACGCGAATACTGGGAAAACCTGAGAGAGGGCGTCGAGTCTATTCGAACGCTATCGGAAGATGAGCTCATTGAGGCGGGTGAGTCTATTGAGCAGATACGCCGTAAAAACTACATTCCACGTACAGCGGATCTACCGGGGATGGAACTCTTTGATGCAGGATTTTTCGGCTTAAGCCCGAAGGAAGCTGCGATTATGGATCCGCAGCACCGCCATTTTCTTGAATGCGTATGGGAAGCCTTTGAAGATTCTGCCCGGCCACCGGAAAGCATCTCCGGACCGGTGGGCGTTTTTGCCGGGTGCGGCATGGGCAGCTATTTCTATTTCAATGTGTGCTCTCACCGAAACCTGGTTGATCAGGTGGGGATGTTTCTGCTGCGCCATACGGGCAACGACAAGGATTTTCTCGCGACGCGCGTTTCCTATCAGTTCGATTTGCGCGGTCCAAGCTTCAATGTTCAAACGGCCTGTTCGACATCTCTTGTGGCAGTACATCAAGCCTGCCAAAGCTTGTTTAGCGGTGAATGTGAGATGGCTATAGCGGGCGGCGTGACGATCGATCTGCCGCATAGGCGAGGTTATATCTATCAAGAGAGCGAGATCCTATCGCCGGATGGCCATTGCCGTGCATTTGATCACCGCGCCGGTGGAACGATTTTTGGTAGTGGGGCCGGCGTTGTTGTTTTGCGGCGCCTTAGCGATGCTTTAGCTGATGGTGATCCGATCCGGGCTGTTATCAAGTCTACGGCTGTGAACAATGATGGGGCAAGCAAGGCTGGGTATCTTGCTCCGAGTGTTTCAGGCCAGGCGGAAGCGATTGTTGAAGCTCATGGGCTTGCGGATGTGAGTGCGGATTCTATTGCTTATGTAGAGTGCCACGGCACTGCAACGAACCTAGGTGATCCTATTGAGATCGCAGCTTTAAGCGAGGCGTTTCGTCAAAGTACCGACAAGAAAGGCTTCTGCCGTATCGGTTCTGTGAAAAGTAATATTGGACATCTTGATACGGCAGCGGGTGTTGCCAGCCTCGTGAAGACAGTGCTGGCGATGGAGAACCAGGAATTTCCTCCAAGCCTTGGCTATGAGAAGCCCAACCCTGCAATTGATTTTGAGTCTAGCCCTTTTTTCGTCAATGACCGTCTCACGCCGTGGCATCGAAATGGTGGCCCGCGGCGTGCTGGTATCAACTCCTTGGGCGTTGGTGGCACGAATGCGCATTTGATACTTGAGGAGGCACCTGAAGGGGTGCGTGAGAAGAAAAAAGAAGCGGATGAGAGTTCAGGTCCTCAGCTTTTGGTTCTTTCCGCAAAGAATAAGAAAGCCCTCGAAGAGGGTGGGGTCAGACTTGCAAAGCACCTGGAGGCCAACTCGGAGCTAGCACTTAGCGATGTTGCTTACACGCTAAAGGAGGGCCGTCGTTGTTTTGAGCATCGGCGGGTCGTGGCTGTTTCTGACAAAGACGATGCGATTGAGGTTTTAGGACAAGCTGATACTCAGCGGTTTGGCAGTCATACGGTGGTGGAAGAAATATCTGGGGCTGTCTTCCAGTTTAGTGGTGGTGGTGCCCAGTATCCAGGTATGGCTGCTAAGCTTTACGCTGAAGAAAAAGCTTTCAGCGCCGTTGTGGATGAAGGTCTTTCGTATCTCTCAAAAGAGGTTGAGAGGGCAATTCGTGATCTTTGGTTTGGGGCCGATGGTGAAGATAGTGCAGTTGCCAAGCGGTTTTTACAGCCCTCGCTTCAGTTGCCTGCGATCCTCATAGTTGAAGTTGCTATAGCGCGATTGTGGAATAGATGGGGGGTGAAACCCGATGCGCTCATTGGTCATTCCATGGGTGAAAATGCTGCAGCGTGTATCGCCGGTGTGTTGAGCTTTGAAAATGCGGTCAAGCTGGTTCATCTGCGTGGTGAACTGTTTGACGAGATTAAGGGAGGTGGCATGTTGAGTGTGCCGCTTGCCTTTGAAGAAGTGAAAAAGCGTCTTCCGGCTGGCATGGATATCGCCGCCATTAACGCGCCTGAATTGTGCGTCGTGTCGGGGCCAAACGAATTGCTCAATGATTTTGCGAAAGAGCTCGAAAGTGAGGGTGTGGACGCAAGCCGTATCCCGATCGACATTGCGGCTCACTCTCAAATGTTAAAACCTATCCTTGGTCGGTTCGAGGCTTTTTTGCGTGAGATCCCACTGTCTGCACCAAAAATTCCCATTGTTTCAAACCTTACCGGTACCTGGCTTACGGCGGAACAGGCGCAGGATCCACGTTATTGGGTCAAGCATTTGCAATCGACGGTTCGTTTTGCTGATGGATTGTCTTTGTTGGCTGAAGACCCCGGTCGCATTTACATTGAAGTGGGTCCCGGCCGTGTTTTGTCGTCGCTTGCCAAGGTTCAAGGTGTTATTG
>JAJRZC010000380.1 GCA_024275435.1 Alphaproteobacteria bacterium | reverse complement strand
ATGTTTCATTCCGGTAAATATCCTAAAGCCAGCCATGATTGAGGCTTAAAGGTCAAATGTTTCAAGTCAATCTATCGCGGCAGTTGGAATTACGCAACATTTTGGACTTTTTACAGTTCACGGCACTAGGTCGTGGTCTGAGGTATCCGCGAGGGGATAACAGGCTCCATAACCCCGTCTGTTTCATGAAAATTGCTCATCGTTGTGGCTCATCGAAGAAGCATTTCGACGCAGCTTGAAAACATGTGGTTGCGCCCTGATGGGCCACATAAGAATGGTCCACCTCTGCCTTGGATGCCTCAACCACATGATACCATACGTTTTTTTACCTGATTATTGAAGAGGGACCAGCTTGAGAGATGACGCTGAGTGTCCGGTTGCGAGATCTTGCGTGGTCTTGTCGGTTCTTTTGATCCGATCTGACCACGAGCGTTTTGAAGTTCATGACCAAATGTGTGCCCTTGACGCTGGCGACGTTTGCCTATTGAACGTCAAGGTAGGTTTGGGCCAATTCACCCAACAGGCTGATGATCCGCGATCACGACAAATCGTGATGTCTGGTCATCAAAGAAATATCGGCTGTAAGCCGTTGAAGACTTTAAGAGGGACATAGCGGAGCCTATGGCTGAGCGGCGCTCGAGTTACAATTTTGAAGACTTGCTGGCCTGTGGGCGAGGCGAACTCTTCGGTCCGGGAAATGCGCAATTACCATTGCCACCAATGTTAATGTTTGATGAGATTTCCAGTATCTCTGAAGATGGTGGCTCACATGGTAAGGGACAGGTTGTTGCCAAATTGGCTATCGCAGGTAACGAACGGCTCAACTGGTTTTTTGATTGTCATTTCAAAGGCGATCCGGTGATGCCAGGATGCCTTGGTGTAGATGCTCTTTGGCAGCTTACCGGTTTCTTCCTTGGCTGGCTTGGCGCCCCGGGGCGTGGGCGTGCACTTGGAGCCGGCGAGATAAAGTTCACCGGAATGGTGCCGCCGAGCATCAAACATGTCGAGTATGTCGTTGACTTCAAACGTGTTATTCTGCGACGCTTGAAACTTGGAATAGCTGATGGCGTGATGAAGGCCGATGGTGAGGTCGTGTTCACCGTCAACGATATTCGGGTGGGATTGTTTGAAGATTCCGACGAATCGAAAGAATAGCTCGTAACGTTTAAGGCTTTTAGCCAAGATAATCGACGCTTATATACTTGAGGCGTGAAAATTCAGAGTGTGGTGCTGACCCCCTGGTCGGATGCCATGAAAATCAGCGTATCGCCTCGTTTGAAGGCGTCTTTGAAAGGGTTTGCTGATGAGACGCGTTGTCGTCACCGGCATGGGTATTGTTTCTTCTATCGGGAACAACATAAAGGATGTGGCCCACTCGCTGCGGGAGGGTGCTTCCGGCATCGTGCATTCGCAGAAATACGCCGAACTTGGAATGCGCTGCCATGTTCATGGTGAGCCTACAATTGATTGGAAAGCTGAAGTTCCCCGCAAGCCAAAGCGCTTCATGGAGGCGGGAGTTGGCTGGAATTATATCGCCATGGATCAGGCGATCGCTGATGCCGGACTTGAAAAAGACGATGTTATCAATGAGCGAACCGGGATCATCATGGGTTCGGGTGGTCCCTCGACATTCGCCATTGTCAAGGCCGCTGCAACGGCAGTGGAACGGGGTCCCAAAAAAATTGGACCTTTCGAAGTTCCCAAGGCCATGTGCTCTGGCCCGTCGGCGGCCTTAGCGACAAGTTTTGAAATCAAAGGCGTCAACTACTCGATTTCGTCGGCTTGTTCGACATCGGCTCACTGTATAGGGAACGCCGCAGAGCTTATTGGCTGGGGTAAGCAGGACATTATTTTTGCTGGCGGTTGTGAAGAACTGGAGTGGTCGCTGTCGGTGTTGTTTGACGCCATGGGGGCTATGTCCTCGAAGTATAATGATACACCTCAAAAAGCCAGCCGGCCGTTTGACAAAAACCGTGATGGTTTCGTCATTGCGGGAGGTGCCGGTGTACTGGTTCTTGAAGAACTCGAGCACGCCAAGGCCCGCGGCGCGACAATCTACGCTGAGATCATCGGATATGGTGCGACTTCTGATGGCTTCGATATGGTTGCACCATCAGGCGAGGGTGCAGAGCGTTGTATGCGCCTTGCCATGAAGGGGTTGGATGGTAACGGTCTTGATTGCAAGGTCGATTATATCAATCCGCACGCGACAGCGACGCCCGTGGGGGATGAGCGTGAAATTCAGGCGCTGAGGGAAGTTTTTGGCACTGAGATTCCTACAATTTCAGCTACCAAGGCGCTCACCGGGCATTCGCTAGGGGCGATTGGTGCGCAGGAAGCCATTTTCTCTTTGGTGATGATGAGAGAAAACTTCATCTGCGCGAGCGCGAATATCGAGGAACTCGATCCGGCTTTTGAGGGCATTCCAATTGCCCGTCAGCTTAACGAAAACGCGTCTCTTAACTGTGTCATGTCGAACAGCTTCGGATTTGGTGGAACCAATGCGACTTTAGTGTTCCGCCGATACGAAGGTTAATCCATCTATCATTTGGCGGCTCTAGAATATTCATGAGTGATAACACTCCAGGACCGCTTTAAATGATGCTCAAAAGAACCGGTCTAGGCTGGTTTGAAACGAACGGTTGCGCCGCGCGACCAACAACAAGGGCTTCTACCATGGCCAAAACAGACATAGCCGTTCCCGGACCTTTAATGGCGGGCAAGCGCGGACTCATTATGGGCGTCGCCAATGACCGCTCGATCGCGTGGGGCATTGCGCGGGTTCTTGCCGGACAGGGCGCCGAGTTGGCGTTTACCTATCAAGGTGAAGCTTTTGGACGGCGCGCTATTCCGCTGGCTGAATCTGTGAACTCAAAAATCATCGTACCGTGTGATGTCAATGAAATTTCCAGTGTCGACAATGTGTTCGCTGAACTCAAGAACACCTGGGGGTCGATTGATTTTGTTGTGCACGCACTTGCGTTTTCCGATCGCACCGAATTGCAAGGTAAGTACGCTGAAACATCGCGTAAGAATTTTCTCAACACCATGGTGATTTCCTGCTTCTCTTTTACAGAGATTGCCAAGCGTGCTTCGGAACTAATGCCTGATGGAGGCGCGCTGTTGACGCTGTCTTATGGCGGCGCGACGCGTTGGGTTCCTTCCTACAATGTGATGGGTGTTGCGAAAGCAGCGCTGGAAGCTTCTGTACGTTATCTGGCTGCTGATTACGGACCACAGGGTATTCGAGTCAATGCGCTGTCAGCCGGTCCGATGCGCACGCTGGCGGGTGCCGGTGTATCAGACGCGCGTTCGATCTTTAATTATCAACGCGACCACTCACCCTTGTTGCGCACTCCGACTTTAGATGAAGTGGGTGGTTCGGCTTTGTACCTGTTATCGGACCTTAGTGGGGCCGTGACGGGCGATGTGCATTTTGTCGACTGCGGTTACAATACAGTTGCTATGCCGACGCTTGAGGCTCTTAAAGAACAAGAGCAAGCTCTCCTGGCTATGCAAAAAGGTAAGGCTGCAGAATAGTCGCTCGGTCGCAAAAGTCTTTCGTTCTTACTCAAATCCTCGAATAGCGCCATCCTGGTGAGTTCTCGCTTTTCTCGTTGAGAGAAGTTGGCAGGACCGCTAAGTGCGATGAAGAGATCATGATTTGTCTTAGATCAACGTCATGATACCGGTTGATGTGCTTCGTGGTGCAAATCTTAAGTGCGGAGATTTGTAGATGCTCGCTAACGTATCCGAACCTTCTGTTTCAAGACTACCCTATCTGGCTGCGATCCAGCATCCGGGAAACTGCGGGGTTGATGAACTGCTGCGTGAGGTTGCCTGTCGATTGAAACAAGCAGGCTACCGGGTGGGTGGTGTTATCAGGGCCGAAGAGCAGCGCGATGGAAGGCACCGTTGTGATATGTCGTTAGAAGAGCTGACCTCTGGTCAAAGCGTTTATATCTCTCAGCAACTGGGGACGGGATCTCAGGGATGCCGCTTAGACACTGCGGCACTTGAGAAGGTTGTCGGGATGGTTGATACAACGCTCGAGAACGGCAACCTCGACATACTTTTTATTAATAAATTCGGCAAGCGCGAGGCTGATGGCGGGGGGTTTAACGCCACCATTGGCCAAGCTGTCCTCGCTGGTGTTCCCGTACTCGTCACACTCAATCAAGACTTCAGCAGCACATGGCATCAGTTCTGTGGTGGAGAGGGGCAAATCCTTGAGGCCAGTCAAGATTGCGTGCTGGAGTGGCTCGCTCAATGCCTTCCAAAAACTTGTGACGATCACGGTGTTTTTCCTAAAGTACAATCCTGACTTTCCACCTGCGACACAATGCGTGGGCATTCGTTCTCGTACGCGTAACATCTCTTGACTTTAATCAATCCCAACGACTCGGCTTGCTGCAATCATAACATGAAAAAGAAAAGGTATTGGAGTTTCCAATGACGGTCGCTCAGACACGTCGTCAATTATTTGGTCGGCTTCGCGGTGGGGGACCGCAGCTTCGCCCGCCTTGGGCGCGGGAAGAGCTTTCCTTCACTCAAGCATGTACGCAGTGCGGAAAATGCCATGATGCCTGTCCACAAGGGCTCATTATAGACGGTCATGCGGGCTATCCAATTGTTACCTTTAAGAATGACGGTTGCACGTTTTGCGGGCAGTGCGTGCAAGCTTGTGATGAGGATTGCTTTACCGCTTACGATGAGGGCGTTGGTAAAGCCTGGAACCTGAGAATCAGCGTTTCTGAAGCTTGCGTTGAACCCAAGGGTGTGACGTGCCGCATGTGTCTGGATGCGTGCGAGTTTGGGGCCCTCTCAATTCGGCCAATGCTTGGCGGACGGGCGCAACTTTCCATTGATGCAGATTGCTGCACCGGTTGTGGTGCCTGCATTTCAAGTTGCCCTGTCGCGGCGCTTGCTACCATTGAACAACCATTTTTGGAGGCCGCATCATGATGAATGTTTGTGGCGTGCTGGTTCACGCCATCCCTGACAAGTGTGATGCCGTTGTCGACTCACTTTCCATGCTCGCTGGAGTGGAAGTGCATCACACTGCTGAAGAGGGACGCATTGTTGTAACTGTCGAGGACTACGGCGATGTCCTAGCAATCGACACACTAACCGAGATTCACAAGCTGGACGGAATTGTCGCAGCCACACTGGTCTACCATCAGTATGAGCCTGCAAGTGATGAGCCTTTGGCGCATTGAGGGAGCACCTTTTTATGACCGACAAGATAGCAAACCTTAACCGGCGCGAGGTGATGAAAGCCAGCGCAATTGCAGCAACTACTGCCGCCGCAGGGCTTCCCGTCGCATCGGGAATTGCGAAAGCAGCCACCACGGATGGCATTCGCTGGGACAAGGGTGTGTGCCGGTTTTGCGGCACTGGGTGCGGAGTCCTTGTTGGAACGAAGGGCGGTCGAGTCGTTGCTTCGCAAGGAGATCCCGATGCTCCGGTGAACCGAGGGCTCAACTGCATCAAGGGCTATTTTCTTTCAAAGATCATGTACGGCAAAGACCGACTGACAAAGCCGCTCATGCGTATGAAAAACGGTGAGTATGACAAGAATGGCGACTTTAAAGAGGTGAGCTGGGAAAAAGCCTTCGAAGTGATGGCGGAGAAGTTCAAGACCGTCCTGAAGGAGGATGGGCCCACAGCGGTTGGCATGTTCGGATCGGGGCAGTGGACGATTTGGGAAGGTTATGCTGCTGCCAAGCTCTATAAGGCGGGATTCCGTTCAAACAATCTCGATCCTAACGCGCGCCACTGCATGGCGTCTGCTGTCGGTGGGTTTATGCGCACTTTCGGCATCGACGAACCGATGGGCTGTTATGATGATCTGGAAAAGGCCGATGCTTTCGTCCTTTGGGGTTCCAACATGGCGGAGATGCATCCGATTTTATGGTCCCGCCTTGCAGATCGCCGTCTCACCCACGATGGATGTGAAGTTCATATTTTATCGACTTTCAAGCACCGCTCGTTTGAACTGTCGGACAACAGCATGATTTTCACGCCACAAAGCGATCTGGCAATTCTCAACTACATCGCCAACCACATTATCAAGACTGGCAAGGTCAACAAGGACTTCGTCGATAAACATGTCAACTTCAACACGACGAACCTGGATATTGGCTATGGGCTGAGACCTACGCATATTCTGGAGAAGGGCGCAACGAACAGGGGTAAGGCCGGTGGTATGAAGCCGATTACCTTTGAAGAGTATGCGGCTGCGGTCGAGCCTTATACGCT
>JAJRZC010000379.1 GCA_024275435.1 Alphaproteobacteria bacterium | reverse complement strand
GTTTCCACCTTCAACACCTTCTATGGAGGAAGACCGAATAGTGCGTCGTGGGCTACTTGAAACAATCACCACATCACCCGGTAGGATCTCCGTAAACAGCGTCGCGGCAAAAGTCTTCACACCGGTCTCATCCTTGCGGGCAATATGATAATCAATGACCGGCGGCTCAGGATTTCCAACACCCACCAACGAACCAAACCCAGCAAGCGTCACCTCAAATTGTGCAATTTCACGTTGAAGCGTCTCAATGCGGTCATTCAAAAGAGAACGACGTTCCAGCTGGATAGTTGAAATCTGACGTGTTATGGCACTGACACGCGCACGTGCCCGCGCAACAAGCGACTGGCTCTCACTGTAGCGAACTTCATTGTCAATAAGTGAACTGCGTTGAGCCAGAAAACGAGAGTTGGACACCAGGTTTTTCTTCTTCAGCCGCTCAAGGCTTTTGGTAAGTTTTTGCGAGATGGCCACTTGCCGTTTAATGGCTTTCTCCTGGGCCTCAGTAGCTTCAAGTTCACGCACCGCCGCTTCTTTCTCGCGCTCAAGTCCTGAAATCCGACTTTTCATCAAGATGCGTTGCTCATCCAAGAGCGTATTTTGACGAGCCACAAAGGTCTGTAAGGTCGCCCTGTTTTCATCTTTAGACTCGTAAATCAACTGGTCGGCAACATCCGTTGCTTCAACCCTGTCCAAGCCCTGTTTCTCTGCCTGGAGACGGGCCAGTTGAGCAATGGCAAACTTTCGCTGTGTCTTTGTTTGTTGGATCAAGCGAAGATTTGCCGGATCCCGCAACAAAGCCTGCTGTGTTGCATCCGACCCCACAGCCGAACGCGAAAGCCCACCTCCAAGAGAGATCGCCTGAATAAGCGTCAAGCCAGGTCGCCAATCAATAGCTCCGGGCCGGGAAATGTGTCCCGTGATAAAGTAGGGCCGATAACGGGCAACTTCCACAGACACACGAACTTCACGACGAGTGAAATCACTAAGTTTCTCACTCAGGTATTCCTCAAGCTCGGATGGCGTGATGTCACCCACCTTGATACGCCCAAGAACCGCAACGGACATCGTCATATCAGGGGCAATAGCATATTCCCCATTCATGTCCGGATATCCCCAGACGCGCAAACGCAAACGATCCACACTCGCAATATCAAAAACAGGCAAAGAATTCTTCACCTTCAAATCCGGCGTCTTGCTCGTCGTTTCCACACCAGAAGATACCTCCGACTGGGAGTCATTTGTTTCTTCTTCCGCAGTGACCTGTTCCTTAGTGATCTTCGTTGAATTCTCTTCCTGGCTGACCTGTGTTGAATTCACTTCAGAGCGCTCAGGCTGCGTCGTTTCACCAGCCAGGGATAATCTTTCGAAAGATTCCGAAGGCGTGATCCTTTCAGATCCAACTGATTTTGCCCCATCAGGCAAACTCGCTTCCAATGAATCTTCGGTATCGCTGTAACCGGGAGCAATCTGTGCAAGTTGCGCAACGAGAACCGCGACAACCAAAACACCAACCACCTTGAGGCTGTTTTGCAAAAAGCGGTAATACTCATAAGCCATATGTTTCACGACATTTACTCTTGATTTCACGAACAACGATTCCGGAGCACCAGCAAAATGAAACACTTTTGAAAATCGCAAAAGTCAAATTACTGGATCAGTGCTCTCCATTCGACACTAAGTCATACGAATGATAATTCAGGTTCTTTTTGAAACTAAAACTAATTCTGAGGCTATTCCATTATTGCCCTGCATTCAACAACTATTCCGTTATCGGCCAACCTTGATTTTTCTCATTTCTTGCCACCTCATTGAATGCAACCTGCCAACCAAATCGACCCTTTGACGTGATGTTCAATTGACGTAGGGGGCGGGGCTCAAAGATCAAAACGAGCCACGGTAACTCAACAACCTCTACCAGACCCAAGGATCCAGCAGTTTTAAGGGGAGCAGGCACAACGGGCAGGCCTGAGCCTCCCAAAATAAGTACAGAGAAACTCGCTCTCCGCCTTGAAAAATCGAGAAAACACTGCACCTTGAATGAAGCCGCCCATCAACCCGTTTCGTTATAAGCAGAATAGTGGCAGCAATATTAACCAATCCCATGGGTGAAAACTATGCCTTTCAGACCTCTGCCAATATAGAGAATATGTTTCTTCTCCCATGCAAGCCAAAATCTCAGCTCTCAGACTCCCTAAAAGAGTTTCAACCAGCGCGACACGGCATGACTATGCCCACAATCTACTTCCAAAATGGGCCAATCCACCAGCTTCAGGAAGTAACAGTGATTGAAGTAGATCTGCACCCTTAACCGGCATTGAAATCTTCCGTGACAAAAAAGCCCAAAACCGACCAAACAGCATCACCCAGCCCGACCGTTGTCGTCGCCATCGTAAATTATTGCACCCCGCAGCTGACCATCGACTGCCTGAGGTCCCTTTCCGAAGAGATCAGTGAATTTCCTGGCATGAAAGTGGTCGTCGCCGACAATGCATCCCCAGATGGTTCAGGCAGAATCATCATGAAGGCCATATCCGAAAATGGCTGGTCCCCCTGGGCACAAGTCCTGCTCCAGCCCAAAAATGGCGGTTTCGCTTATGGCAACAATGCCGTCATCAAACGGCACCTGAAAGAGAACTCTCCAGATTTCTTCTGGCTCTTAAACTCAGATACCATTGTTCGCCAAGGAGCTTTGCGCGCGCTTCTTGATTTTATGGAACAGAACCCCAAAGTCGGCATCGCAGGAAGCTGCCTCGAAGACCCCGATGGAACGCAGCAATGCTCTGCGTTTCGCTTTCACTCACTGGCCAGCGAATTCGAGGCCAGCATTCAATTGGGTCCCATTAGCAAACTCCTGCAACGCTGGGCCGTCGCCCCACCTCTTGAGCGAAAAACAGCACCCTTTGATTGGGTCGCAGGCGCCAGCATGCTGGTGCGAAAAGAAGTTTTTGATCAAGTCGGTCTGATGGATGAGAGTTACTTCCTCTACTACGAGGAAACAGATTTTTGTGGCAGGGCACGGCAGTTGGGCTGGACA
Organism: Alphaproteobacteria bacterium; assembly: GCA_024275435.1. Lineage (GTDB taxonomy): Bacteria > Pseudomonadota > Alphaproteobacteria > Rhizobiales > Hyphomicrobiaceae > JAJRZC01. The sequence goes on along the minus strand of JAJRZC010000379.1, from coordinate 4,451 downwards.
TGTTGGTACGTTGTTGAAAGCCGCGTCATACACCTGGTTGGCAAAAGCAGCGGCGTGACAGAACGCGAGATAACAACGAAACGCCGCTCCGCCTACTGGTTTGAATCCCGCCGATTCTACTTCATCAAAAACCATGGCCGGTTTTATGCCATTGGAGCGGATCTGGCCTTAGCCGCTGGCACCCTGCTGTGGCAGTTACGAACACTCTTAACCGGCAAATCCTCCACCACTCCGAAATATTTCCTCTACGATCTCGCACGCCATAGCGCTTTATTGGGAAAATCGGCCAGCAATGTCAGCTGAATCCACCACAATCCCTCAACAGGGAGAAACACGAACAAACCTCGCCGTTGTCGCCATCGGTCGCAATGAAGGTGAGCGCCTTGTTCGATGTCTCGATTCCGTCCTCAGCCAAGTCGATCTGGTGATTTACGTCGACTCGGGTTCAAACGATGGATCACGCTCCATGGCCAGCAACAAGGGAGCAAAGGTGGTCGAACTGGACATGAACCAGCCGTTCACCGCTGCCCGTGCTCGAAATGCCGGTTTGAAAGAAGTCTTGGCACAAACTCAAGATTCCACAACCAGCATAGAATTCATTCAGTTTGTAGACGGTGACTGCGAGATTGAACCGGACTGGCTGTCCAAGGCACATACCTATCTGAGCCAACACACAAACGTCGCCGCGGTTTTCGGACGCCGCAAAGAACGCTTTCCCGAAAAGACAATCTACAATCGTTTATGCGATATGGAGTGGAACATCCCCCCGGGCGAAGTTTTATCATGTGGCGGTGATGTCATGTTTAAAACCAAGGCTCTTATTCAGGTTGAGGGGTACCGCCCGGACCTGATCGCCGGAGAAGAGCCTGAACTTTGTGTTCGCCTACGACAGAATAACTGGAAAATCATCTGTCTCGATGCTCCCATGACCCGTCATGACGCCGCCATGACCCAATTCTCTCAATGGTGGCAACGTACCAAACGCGCTGGCCACGCCTTCGCCCAAGGTGCCCATATTCACGGCGCCCCTCCCGAACGTCACTGGGTCCGCGAAACACGAAGAATTTGGTTCTGGGGCTTGGCAGTTCCAGTCTTCATCCTGGCTATGTCTTTGCTTTTTGGTCCGCTATATCTGTTGTTAGCGTTCATCTATCCACTCCAGATCATCCGGCTCTACATGAAAAGAAAAGGGACCATGGAAAATCCGTTCTTGGTCTCGGTTTTTCACGTAATCGGAAACTTCCCTGAAGTTCTGGGTCAGTTGAAATTTCACTTCGATCGTTTGCTTTCTCGAAAAAGTCACGTGATCGAGTACAAATAGCCAAACGACCCACGTGCATAAGAACGCTAAAAGAGAACGAGAAAACGAAAGAACGAGGACACCAATTCCATGCATCTTCTTCAAAGAACAGGCCAGGTAATCCTTGCGGGCCTCTTTGGAATAGGCATTTTCTTTGCGAGCAACAACATGAGTAAAGCTCAAACATCCCCAGGCCAGCAAGATAATTCCAAGGTGAACTGGCAAGCCCATAAACTTGGCCCAAAATCCTCTGTGTCTGTGTATTGGGTCGGCCATAGTCTGGTCGAAGCCAAAGCCGAAACCGAACAGGGTCAAATCACACTCATGTCCCTGTTGGGAACCTTCGCAACCGCTAAGAACCTGGACTACAACATGGGCGATCATACCCTTTGGGGTTCGCCTTTATCCGCACTTTGGCGCGGCAATCCTCACGGCTACAAACGAGATGCGTCTTCAATGGTAAAAAAGCGCCGATCCTTTGAAAAAGATGCAGCCCGATACGACACGTTACTATTGACCGAAGCCATTCCACTTCGCCCCACAATGAAATATGAATTCAGTTCCTACTACCTGCGCCAATTCTACTGCGTCATAAAAAAAGCAAACCCCTCGTCCCGCGTTTACTTGTATGAAACATGGGTCAACTTTCAAGCAGCGGACAAAAACGCCAAATTCCCCCCAGCACACAGGTTTAATTGGCGCCACGAGATGAGCGACCAACGCACAGCCTGGTTGGAACTTGCAGACGCAGCCCGCAAGCCATCTGTGAAAAGCCCCGGCTGGCTCTCTTCTCTTGGCATCAACAGCACAACTGATGCCGGCTGTTTAACCGAAGATCCAATTTTCATTGTGCCCGTCGGCAGCACGTTTCTTGCCATAGACGAACGGCTCGCCAGCCCCCGGCCTGATGATAATTTCACCAAACCGGACGGTTCCAAATTAAAGACCGCAGATCTGTTTTCAAACCCCTACATCAACTGGCCCGAGAATTGGCCACGCGAAGATCAGGCAGAAATCATAGACCCGGAAACAACATTGAGCGGGCTGAAGCTCGCGGATCCCTCAAAGCCCCATGACGATATCCATCCCAGCGCTTTGGGCATCTATGTTTCTGCTTTGGTGCACTACGCAACGCTTTACAGACGCTCACCAGTTGGACTGCCAACACCCGCCTATATCGGAGAGGGTCTGGGAAAAACACTCCAGTGCATTGCCTGGCAAACTGTCCTCAACGAGCCCCGCTCCGGGGTAACTGGCAAAGCCCCGTGCTAAAGCGTATCCCGCAGTCAAACCTTCATCTGTGAAACGAAAAAAAGCTACTCCGCAGCCATCAAGACAGCCTGGGCCGCACTTTCCGCTTGCTTGAGGGAGGCGCGAAGATGCCCGGCCAACACACGGACATTCGGCTCCAGTACCATGCCGTCATGATCGCCGGGAACCTCGATGATCTCCAGCTTGGAGACATAGGGAGACCAGCCATTATCCGCTTTCAAAATACACCGGTCGCCATTGAGCAATAGCCCACCACTTAATTCATAGGCAATCTGAAGCTTAGGCCTCAAAAGCAAAACAGGAGATGTGTAGGACTTTGCCTCATATCGTGTAAGCGCACGTCGAAACGCAGCCTCGATAGCCTCATTCTGGAAATGCTCCTGTGAGGCATCCATGCTCGATCCATCTTTTTTACGCAGACGGCTCAGTTCCCACGCGATACGGTTCTTGATCCATGTGCCGACAAAAGCGGCTTTTTCCCGTCGAAGATCTTGAACCTTCATGGAGATACGATCCTTGATCGTAAGCTCTGGCTCCTCTGGAAACGGCGTATCTAGCATAACCAGCATGGCAACAACTTCACCCTCAGAAATGAGCTGCTGTGCCATCTCAAACGCCACCAGACCTCCACCGGAAAAACCGCTTAGAAGATAAGGTCCATGTGGCTGAACGGAGCGAACCTCCTCAAGGTTGGCAAGCGCCATTTCTTCAAAAGTCTCGTGCGGTGCTTGGTCTCCATAAAGACCTCTCGCCTGCAGCCCATAAACCGGCCGATCTTGTCCAACCTGAACCGCAAGGTGGCGAAGATTCAAAATATTTCCAAACATCCCGGCGCATACAAACAAAGGCGTGCGACCATAGTCTTTGCCTTCATGCATTTGCACGAGATGGGTGGTGCGTGATTTCACACTCAAAGGCGACGTCTTGTCGGGGACTTGATCCTCTCCCGCCGTCACAACAGCCCCAGATTGTTCGATTAGCTCACCACATTGCGCAATGGTGGGAGCCTCGAACAGAACCGAAATCGGGAAGTCCACATTGTATGCTTTCTTCATCATCCGAAACAGCCGAACCGCAATGAGCGAATGTCCGCCAAGATCGAAAAAGTTGTCTTCGACACCGATCTTCTGAATACCCAGAAGCTCTGTCCAGAACCCGGCGAGGGTCTTTTCAATGTCGTTGCGTGGCTCAACAAACTCACTGTCCATATTCGGCCGCTCAAACGACGCAGAATCAACGCTTTCGTCTTCAATACGAGATGTATTTTTTTGCAACTGTTCAAGATCAAGAGAGCTCACAACCACTTGCGACAACCCAGTATCAAGAACACGCTTTAGCGCCTCAAAACCTTCTCCAGGACAAATGCCCTGGTCCACCTGGGCTGCGAGCCTTGCCAGTGCTGGTGATAGTTCCTGAGTTGTTGCAGACTTCTGTTTTTCTTCCAGGTCCGCTTCGGAAACATCATTCAGCATTGCAGAAAAATCGACATTCCGGTCAAGCTGCTTAATGGTGAAACCTTCAACCTCCACCAACACCCGCCCACGCTCATCCACAATCGTGACGTCGAAAGTCGCATACCCGGGGCCAAAACCGTTTTCCTCATTGAGAACAACCCGACTCCAAACCATAGAGGGAAGCGGCCGATAAACGCGAACCTTCCCATAAGACATGGGAACCCAAAGCCCCTCACTCGCATCATAGCCATCAATCAAATCCATGGCATAGCCAGTGGCAATATCCATCAAAGCAGGATGCAACAGAAAACGCTCAACATCACTTTCAAACTGCTCATTCAATTGCAACTTCGCCATAGCCATCTCTCTTCCCAGATGAACGCAGCGAAGCACCTGCCAGCGGGGCCCAAAATTCAAATGATCTT
>JAJRZC010000378.1 GCA_024275435.1 Alphaproteobacteria bacterium | reverse complement strand
CGACGACTACGACGGCACCGTGCTGTTGGTCAGCCATGATCGCGACTTTCTTGATCGCGTCGCCTCGACCACTATCGCGATGGAAGGCGATGGCAAGGCCACGGTTTATGCAGGCGGCTGGAGCGATTATCAAGCGCAGCGCCGCGAGACGGTTGCCGATGCGCCCAAGGCTGCCCCCAAGACAAAACCGAAAGCCGATGCTCCACGGGCAGAAGAAAAACCCGCTGGCCTGACCTTCAAACAGACCCACCGGCTAAAGGAGCTTCCGGCGCTGATCGAACGGCTGGAGGCCGAGATAACCAAACTGGAACAGCTTCTGGCCGACCCCGACCTGTTCACCAAATCGCCGGCCAAATTTCAAAAAGCCGGCACAGCGCTGGCCGAAAGGCAAGAGGCCCTCGCCGCCGCCGAGGAAGAATGGCTGGAGCTGGAGGAGTTGCGGTGAGAGTATTGTTGCCTTTTTAGGGAGCTAAATGCGATCAAGATTGCATTTTTTTGAAAATCGGCTATCATAAAGGTCAGACGACGGCAGACACTCAGAGGAAGTTCAATGGCCAACAAAGGACAGCACGTTGTTCCTAATAATGGAAAGTGGAGCGTTAGACGTCAAGGTGCGTCTAAGGTTACGCGGACATTCGAGACTCAACGAGAAGCAATCGACAGCGCAAGAAATACGGCTCGGAACCAACGAACTGAATTATATATTCATGGAAGAGATGGACGTATTCGTGAGCGGGATTCGTATGGAAATGATCCTTATCCGCCGAAGGGATAGTCGTTGCCAAACGAAAATTTTGAAACCAACATTTTTATTAACTGCCCATTTGATGATGAATATGCGCCAATACTTCAGGCGGTGCTTTTTTGTGTTGTTTACCTAGGCTTTAACCCTCGCCTTTCAACAGAAAGAGCAGATTCGGCTGAAAATAGGCTCTCAAAAATTGTAACGCTTATTCGAGAGTCTAAGTTTTCAATTCATGATTTGAGTAGGTGTCAAGCTGTTGAGGCAGGCGAACATTTTAGACTAAACATGCCTTTCGAACTTGGTATTGATTACGGAAGCCGCGAATTTTTAGATGGGAAGTACTCCGATAAAAAAATTCTGATTTTGGAATCACAGCGTTATAGATATCGGGCTGCAATCTCTGATCTTTCAGGCTGTGATATTAAAGTGCATAGCGACGATCCCCAAAAAGCAATTAGACAAGTTCGAAATTGGCTCGTCAGCGAAGCGGGCATCGTCACAAATGGAGCGAGTGATATTTATGGTAGATACACCGCGGACTTTCAAGAATGGCATTATGAAAAACAGCTGAAGAATGGCTTTTCCGACGAGGATATTCAAGACTATCCAACCGCCGAACTGCTGTCTGAGATGAAGATTTGGATGGATGAAGGTAGACCCCTTTAAACATCCAGCCCCTCCACAAACTGCGCGTTTTCCTGAATATATGCGAACCGTTTTTCCGGCTTCTTCCCCATCAGCCGCTCGACCAGATCGCCGGTTTCGCCGGGGATGTCCTCGTCTATCGTTACGCGGATCAGGGTGCGGGACGCGGGGTCCATTGTGGTTTCCTTCAGTTGCGAGGGGTTCATTTCCCCCAGCCCCTTGAAGCGTGACACCTCGATCTTGCCGCGCGCGCCGAGACCCTTTTCCAGCCACATGTCGCGCTCGGCCTCGTCGCCGGCATAAACCGATTTGGCCCCTTGTGTCAGTCGATAAAGCGGCGGCGCGGCCAGAAACAGATGCCCCTGATCAATCAGCGGACGCATCTGGCTAAAGAAAAATGTCATCAGCAGCGCCGCGATATG
>JAJRZC010000377.1 GCA_024275435.1 Alphaproteobacteria bacterium | reverse complement strand
TATTCAAGATGGCAGCAAAATACTGGTCGGCAACGGACACATCGATGCGCGGCTGCAAGCCATCATCGACCTCTCCTAGATTTTTGGGACGCTGCGAAGATCGTCCGTCTATAATAATTACAATCTTATTCAGATTATAAAATTATTGGCTGGGGAACTTTTTGGCTGGGGAACCTGGATTCGAACCAGGACTAACGGAGTCAGAGTCCCCAACTACCATTTGAAATCAATACACTTTTTCTGCAAATTCGGAGAAAGTGGTCGATGGAATATCAAAGGGTTACAGGCAATTTACCAACCAAAATCCACCAAGATGGTAACAAAAAACTTGCCGATATAAATTGGCGTAATTTTGCTAGTGGAGGTCACTTTAATGTCTGATCTCCGACCATTTAAGGACATCAAACTGCAATGGTTAATGCTGCTGAGTTGTGATGCTAGTCTGAGCGATGCTGCTGTCCGCGTGGCCTTGTATATCGTAACTAGGCACATGAATGGCCGATCCGAGAAGGCTTGGCCCTCCCATCAAACAATAGCAACTGCCATCGGCAAAAGCACTAAAACGGTTCAACGTGCTGTTGCGGCGCTCGAGAAGAAGTGGTTTGACCTGGAGCGTGGAAATGGTTCTCGCATTAGCACGCGTTATTCGCCTTCGGAACCATCAGTGCAACAAGCGAATAAAGAGAGAGAAAAGGGTGACAAAATTGTCCACCTTCACCCCAATAAAGGGGGACAAAATTGTCCGCAAAGGGTGACAAAAATGTCCAGTGAGGGGGGACAAAAATGTCCACCTAACTTAGAGAAAGAACTAAGAAAAGAACTTAACGCGCACGCGAGCAGACGACCAGCCGCAAACCGCATCAATGTCAATTCCAATTCAGATCCAGAATTGTTTCAGCGTTGTGGAGAATTAACAGACCGGGTGGGTTTGATGTCAGATGATGGTTCTTGGAACTTCGAACATTCAGTCGTGAGGCAAGCACAGCGCGACCTATCGGTAGCGGTAGGTGCAGCATGAGACCCCATCAGCAGACTTCATCATCCTTGATCGGAGACGACTTTGCAGAGCAAATTGACGAATTAGCGAACCGTGTTGAGCGCTTGATCGTGTCACATCGTGCACCAGAGTATTTCTTCGAGGAGAAGTCAGAAATTGCTGATAGCCTTCGGCGTATCGCCACCGAGGTGCACAATGGCTAACCTCGGCAAGGCTCTGGATGGTAGGGGCTGGGTAAAGTCAGTGCATCAAAGACAATTGGGTCCTTCTTTGCCCGTCATGTTGCGGGGAGTATGTCGCCCGAGATATCAATCACGTTGGGTAAAATTGAAAGCTAAAACAATGGCTTGGAAAGGGAAGAACTATGCAACCAGTGCATAGCTCAGATATGATTGGGGAACCATTGCAGCTTTCCAAAAGCGGTTTCGCCAAAAAAGTCGGGGTTACTCCGGGCCGGATATCGCAGCTGATCAAGCAAGGGTTGCCGGTGAATGTAAATGGCAAAATTGACGTGGCACGAGGTAGGTTATGGCTTGCCGAGAATGTTAATCCGATCCGTAGCGCAGCCCAGAAGCAGGGTGAAATTCCATTCACCGAAGAACGACAACAAGCTACGTTGACAACGGAACGTATCCGCTTGGCGAAAGAACAGGCCGACGCTGCTGAATTCAAAAATGCCTTGCAGCGTGGTGAACTGGTCAAAGCCAGTGTTGTCGAGCGGGAATGGGGCAGTGTGTTGCGAAAAGTGCGCTCTGGTGTGCTGGCCGTGCCGTCTCGCATCCGCCAGCAACTCGCCCACCTCACTGCCCACGATATGGAAATCATCGACCGCGAACTTCGCACCTCATTGGAGGATTTA
>JAJRZC010000376.1 GCA_024275435.1 Alphaproteobacteria bacterium | reverse complement strand
GCGTTGTTGGTCAGGTTTATCCGTTTGTTAAGTGATTGTTTACACATTTGTTTTTAGTGCATTTTTAATGACATCTGCAACCGTGTCTTTGTTGATTCCTCAGTTTCTTACAATAACTGGATTCCAACCACTCAGAAAGCCGTTTGGTACCTTTGCTTGAATTGCATGCAACGCAGCAACGAGCAATATTTTCACGGGTGATGATACTTGCGTCATTAATGATATGTTCCCATGTTGCCACAGCTTTCCTGGTACCACCCGGAGACGTTTTCTCAATCATTGGAATGCCACAATATACGCAAGTTTTATCTCGTTCTTTTATTTCATTTTCAAGCCAATCAGGGATATTCCAGCGATTCATGTTTTCACCAGTTTTTTTATCTTTTGCTCACTTAACGTTCTGGCTAAGAGGCTGGCAATGAGCGGTAGCGAATTGCCAATCCTTGTTCAGGCCGTTGTTAGCCCATGGTTTGCTTACTCTCTGTTCTTTGGCTTTGGGCGCCACTCTTTGTTTGCAACCCACCCTTCTGTTGCCGCCTACAAGATCGAATCTCGGTATGTAAGGCTTGATGTCGAGTAAAGGGGTCTTGTCAAGAACATCTATCCCCTCTATTTCCAGAAGTTATTGTTTCTCTTGATTAGCTTTACAATTGATATTCCGATATCATTCGGTCTGCACGGATGTCTTGTTGCAAATATCCCGTGTGATTCGTCGTCCAAGAATGTTGAGGGTATTAGTTCGACTTCCCCAGCTCTGTCAAACCCTGATGGCCACCCAGAATACCCCACCTGTGGCCACCTGAAAATACCCCACCCCCGAGGTCAAAAATGCGGGGATGAAAAAGGAAATGGGATTCAATCACTGATTTTCGCGCTGTGAACGGCTCAAAGGCAAAATGCCCCTACCTGGGCGTCCCCTCGAATAACGCGTGCCATTTCAATCAGTTGGCAGGAACAAGAACTTGGAGCCCTGCCTTTTCTTATATTGGATGACCGTTAACCCATGGCACCTGCCGCCACTAAAATGGCTGACTGCAACTATCGTTGGCAGCCTGCGAATGCCACCTTGGTATCCAAATACTCTTTGATATTAATATGATAGCTCTCCGTTCCCTCAAACTACCCGATCCGGCTAGAGCGGCCCGGGGTATTTTTAAGAAGGTCTTCCTTGACATCTTAAGCGCCATACGATATAAGGCCTGCATGCGCGATGAAAACTACTTCCTTCACCCCGTGCATGACTGGCAGCGCCGCTACGAGGCCCTGCGCGCTTCCTTCGTCGAACGGCTCCCAGCCAGAGTGGTCGCCGAGCGTTTCGGGTATTCGCTAAGCTACGTCCATCTGCTGCGCCACCTCTTCACCCATGAAAAGATAGACTTCTCCGAGCCCGTGCCTGAAGGCAAGGCGCGGCGGCAGCGGATCGATGCCCGCTTGCGGGCCAAGATCTGCCGGTGGAGAGAGCGGCGGCTGTCGGCCGGCGAGATCACCCAACTCCTCAGCCAGGAGGGTGTCGAGGTCTCGGTGCGCACCATCGAGCGCGTGCTCGCCGAAGAAGGCTACCCCAAGCTGCCCCGCCGCACTCGCCTTAAGCTTGGCCTGACCGTCAGCGGTGCCCAGGTCCCCGACGTGTCTCAACAGATCTCCATTGCCGGTGCTCCCCGTAGAGCGTTTGACTCCGATGCGGCCGGGGTTTTCCTGTTTGCCCCCTTTATCGAGCAGCTCAACCTG
>JAJRZC010000375.1 GCA_024275435.1 Alphaproteobacteria bacterium | reverse complement strand
TTTGATGATCTTTTCATTACTCTGAAGCATGAGGGTTACCTTTCATTGTGTTTCGATGGTTGCGTTTGCACCACCATCAAAACCGGTAACCCTCGTCCCATTCAAGGGACAGTGTCAGATCAAGTCGAAACTACTTCAGATTAACCTGCGTCCTTCTGATCTCTCTCGTATCGCTCCATAGCTTTGCGTTCTTCAAAATCCTCAGTAAAATCCATTTCAAACTGGATCGGTTCATCCGATGGGAACGCGTAGTTCATATGGTCTACATCTGACCTTGCTCTATAAACGTCGTTCGCAATGGCTTCGCGGCGTTGCTTTACCGCTTTCTGACGAAGCCGCGGTGTACCGTTTTTGTCAACATCAAAGACAAGAGTTCTCTGCTTCCCTTCCTCAATAATAGTTACGCACTGTTTAGCTCGATAGGTCGTCCCCTCATCATTTACCCGGTGCACTTGGCGCAAGGCGCTTGATAGCCGCCTACGATGAATTTTCCGAACGTCTTCTGGTTTAGTGTGGAGACGATTGTTTGCCACGGCCCAGTCGATGAAATCATCCGGGTCGTTAGCTTCGCTTCCGGTAATATCTTCCCATTCATTCCAAGTCTGAATGAGTTGCTCGTTATAATTTGCCACTTTCCACTCCTAAAGTCCGATTTCCGCAACCTTGCCCCATCCATCACGGAGCGGCCAATCCATAAAGTGTTCTTCAATTCTGGTCATATATCGGCGTAAAAACGCATATGCGCGTTCATCGCCCTTACGATGTCGGTATTTCTGTATTTGGCCGATAACTATTGCAGGGTGGATTTGATGTCGCGCCGAAAAAGCGATCACATCATCCTCAGAAATCCATTTGCCTTTCCGTCTCATGAAGGACTCAAGCTTGTCTTGCGGAACAAGAAATTCTGCGGCAGCCTCATCAGCGCGGCGCTCTTCTTCCGGCAAGCTGCTCACATCTCGGTCATTGTCAAAAACATCTACGTGAGAATATGAACCGTCCTTCCCGTCTTCTTGCAAAATGTGCTCAATTTCATGTCGTAGAACAAAACACAGGTTGTCGGGGCGGTTCAGACGCAAACTTAGACCAATAACCGGCTCGTCTTCCAGCCAAGTGCAAACACCGTCAATTTGTGACCCCGGCAAAGGTTGCACAAAAACTACTCGTACGCCGCACGTGAGAAGCAATGCTGGAATTTCACCAAAGTCTTCCGCATCAAACATATGGGCGCGAATATTTGGCAGCGCCTGTAAGAGTTTCACCCTTTCATAAGTTGGGGCGCCAGCGGCTTTAGCAATCTTCCTCACCCTATGGAGCCAAACAAGCTGATTGCCCGTTAGTTCTTCATCATCAGATTTTTTTGCAGCGTATGCCATGACCTTGCCGTCTACGCCGGGAATGTCTTCAATACGGTTTTTGTCGAAAAAGCGCATCATCTGAAGGTCGAGCAGATCCGCTTCCGTTTTTTCAATCCAGCCGCGCTTTATCATTTCCCGTATGGGAAAATGAGATAGCCAGTTGGCACGAGTCCTCACGCCAGGATTCGGGCTTTTCGCATTCTGCAATTCATACTGCTTTTGAAGGTTTGCAAAAAACTGGGCAGGTACATCAAAAGCTTCACCAAGTGCCACGGCCATGTCTGAGGAAATGCCATGCTTGCCTTTCAAAATTGGATTAAGCTGTGATGCCGACATTCCAAGAATGTAGGCAAGGTCTTGCTGCGACCAGCCACGAGCCTCCATTTCCTCCAATACGAAGGTGCCAGGGTGATCTATGATCCGCACATTGTCCTTCATGGGTGATAATCCTCAATCGCTAGCACTGTAATGGTCTGGGGTTCTGTTTCGCTATCGATCGTAAAGACCATTCGATATTGTTTGTTGATACGGATCGACCGTCGCCCCTCCCGGTCGCCTTTCAACTTTTCGTAGTGCAAGCTTTTCCAATTCCTCATAGTTCGATCATCGGGAGCGGCTCGCAAGACGGTCAGCTTTCGCCGCGCAGACTTGATAACCGCAACTGGCAACCGGGTCGCGCCAGCCTCGTTGGTTTCAATTTGCTCAAGATCTGGATCAGCAAACACAATTTCCATTAGGTCCGTATAACCCTTTGGATTCGGCGTTGCAAGTGCTGATTCACACCTTCTATTAAATTGACCGTTATGCTTGACTATGTGGGAGGGGGTCAGGTATAAAATCTGCATGAACAAATTGGACATCAAAACCCGCGCTCTGGTCCTTCGCTGCCTTGTGGAAGGCAACAGCATTCGCGCCACCGCTCGCCTTGCCGATGTTAGCAAAAACACCGTCAATAAGCTTTTAATTGATGCGGGCAAGGCGTGCTCCAAATTCCATGACGAGCATGTTCGCAACGTGAACGCATCTATTATCCAGTGCGATGAAATCTGGTCATTTACCTACGCCAAACAAAAGAACGTCAAGACCGCCAAGGCCGCGCCAGATCACGCTGGCGACACATGGACGTGGACCGCGCTAGACAGCGAAAGCAAGCTGATCGTGTCCTACATGGTCGGCGGGCGTGACAGCGAATATGCAATAGAGTTCATGGACGATCTACGGTCACGTTTGGCAAACCGGGTTCAACTGACTACGGACGGTCACAAAGCCTATTTGGAGGCGGTAGAGGGCGCGTTTGGTGGCGACGTGGACTATGCGCAATTGATCAAAATGTACGGCGGTCCAACAGGGAGCAAGGGTCACGAAAAGAAATATTCACCGGCTGAGTGCACCGGCATCAAGAAGCGGTCGGTCGAAGGCAATCCCGTCAAATCGCTGGTATCAACATCACATGTCGAGCGTCAAAACCTGACTATGCGGATGCACATGCGCCGGTTCACAAGATTGACGAACGCATTTTCGAAGAAAGTCGAGAACCATTCCTACGCGGTCGCGCTGCACTTCATGTATTACAATTTTGTCCGCGTGCATCAGACACTGAAGGTATCGCCAGCAATGGAAGCGGGTTTGACAGATCGCCTTTGGGACGTAAGTGATATCATCGCACTGGTCGAGGCAGACGGGGAAGCGCCGAAAAAACGCGGACCCTACAAGAAACGAGTTTCAAACTGACCCACTACCATGAGGTTGGCCGGCTGGACACAATTGAAGGCGTCTGCTATCCAAACCACCGCTTCGCCACCTTAAATTGCCGATACAAAATGCAAAAGAGAGGGGCAAAGCGATCAAGGCCAAATGGCTTATGATTGGTGACCCCTTCGCAAATTTCGCGACGGGCGCATAGCTCAGTTGGTAGAGCAGCTGACTCTTAATCAGCGGGTCCACGGTTCGAGTCCGTGTGCGCCCACCAATCATTTCAAGACGTTGGCGGTACATTGTCCTTCGCATACCTTGGTATTGTGGCCTGTCCGGCTTCCATGCATATTTAGTGACGGCAATCGAAGTTCTGTCGGAGACAAGCCTATGCGAATGGTAGTGGCGTTTGTACTTTCCTTCCTCGTCAGTTTCACAGCAAACGCCCAATCGGTGTTGGATGAGCTCGAAGCTAAAATCACTGCCCGTGCGGATGAACTGCTCCGGGCCGAGAAATTGCTTTCGCACCCCGATCCCAACACCCGGCTGGCTGCGATGGAGCAGCTTATCGGCAGCAGCGATCCAGCCTTTGTTCAAAAAGCGAAAGAAGTCGGTTTGTTCTCAAGCGATCCGCGACTCCGGGAGGCTGCGATCCGAGGTGTTTTTGATGCCGGGGGCGGTTTCAGCGCGGAATTCATATTGAACCGTAACAAGACCGACATGACCGACATCTACACTTGGTTGCGAAATTTCAAGGGCAGTTGGTCAGTCGAAGATAATAAAGGCTATTTCGGCTTTGCTTTGGGGCGCTTTGACAACGACCAGCAGTGCTGGCTTTGGCTCAATTCGCGCAAATGCGTATTTCGCATGGCCGGTGAAAAAGTCATGACGGTGGACTGGTCATTTAATATCATCGGGTCTTCGGTAATGCAGCTTGACGACAAGGGCAATCTGACTGGCGCATTCTTAGTCAATGGCCGGGGAATACCCGTGATCATCCGCATTCCGCTGATTGATTAGGGCCTGAGCTGAACTAGCGAATCTCAATGCCGTCAAGCCGCATTGGTAAATCCGCCTGCCAGACATCGAGTACGGTAATCCGCAGGTTCCGGGTTCGTGGGCTGGAGTAATTGGCTATCTTCACATCGCCAAATGGTGACATGTCGCCGCGGCCAAATGACCGCCAGGAGCGCCGCGTCTCCGCCGACGATGTTTGTTCAACCAGGACGGTTTTTGGCGAAGTGGTCATGCCGTCCTCCACATCAGAGATCAGGTGAACGGAGCGGACCGGGACGCTGCCACTGGAGTTCCGCTCGATTTCAACGACAGATGGCGT
>JAJRZC010000374.1 GCA_024275435.1 Alphaproteobacteria bacterium | reverse complement strand
CTGGGTTGCCATATTACGGACCCTCACTCGCCACAGACAACCGTTCAAGATGTGTTCAACTCAGTCACGATAAGACTTTTCACGTTAGGGCCTGGGTTCTTGGATTTGAGTTTTCCAAACGTGTGAGATGATTTACCGGAAGGTGGGGAGGTAATGTTGCGAAAGTTTGGTTTTAGAATCGGGAAGGCCCGTCGTGTGGCCCTCGACTTTACAATGGGATTGACGGTTTTTCTCGTGTTGGCTTTTTCGGTTACGCTTGATCAAACAGGCCGGGCCGGCGCTTTCCAGAATCTGCCCCTATTTGTTCCTGGAGCCCACGCTTCAGAATATGATCTGAAAAATATGATGGCGGAAGGTTACGGCCCTCACCTGCAGCATACTTCTTCCGTTCATGTTAATAGCCAGAAACATGCCTCAAAACTGGGTCTTGGCATGGCATTTGCCCGAACTGATCAGGGCACGGCCATCTTTCTGCTGGGACTCATATTTTCAGCAGTTTTCGCCTTTAACATGGCGTTTTACCGGCACCTTCGAGCCGTTTATACCCCTTCAAAGCACCAGCGGACGCTTCGCTGATCACTCTTTGGCTGGGTTTAGATCTTGTGGAAGGTGCCCCTGCTAACAATATTGTGTTTTAAAGCAGTTTTCTTTTCTTAAACTGGTATGGCAGCGTGTATATTGCAGCGAACCAAATCTGGAGTTTTTTCGGCCGTCGCGGATAGGAGCTTTTATAAATATGTCAAACCGCAACTTTTCCGCATCGGGATCAGCAAAACTTGCTATCGCGGTCTCGCTTCTGGCTTTCGCGTCTTTGGTTACCATGCTTCGGAATGCTGATGATGCCTTTGTGAACGGTTATCGCTCGGCCTTGTCTGATGAGCAAAATGTAGTTGGCAAAACATTTGCCTCCAATGCGCCTTCTTACTCAAAGGCAGCCCACATACAATCCGCCGCCAGTGAAGATTACTGGCTGGGGCATGCGGGACGCATCAATGCCGTACCTGTGGCGTGGACGCGCGCTTTGGAAATCGGTGACACAGTTACAATTTCCACAAAACAGGGCAATCGAAAACTAAAGGTTGAAGGCATCGCTGAAATGCCCGCGAACACTCACACTGCAAGTGGCGTTGTGGTGAATCCACGGCTATTTATCGTCACGGCCCGTGAGAGTGGACGGCCGGATGGGTTTGTCTTGAGAATGCTCATTGAAGACGCCAAAGGTGCAATTTTGAACCGAAGCAAGTCAGTCTCAGACCGAAACCTTTGACACGCGAGCTTGGTTGGGCTTGATTGCGCTCGTACTCATCATCGTGAATGGGTAAGTCTTTAGCTGAGAGAAACCTCGTCATGCGCCTCAATCCTCCGACAATTGTCATCTTCTTGATTGCATTCGTTCTCGCCGCATTGGGACTTGTTACCAAGATGGGTTTTTTTGGTGTCCCTCGCTATCTTCCGCACCAGGAATTCTGGCTTGCGATGATTGCTTATCTGACTTTGATGGTCGGCAACCTCGTAAAGGGGTTGTAGTCTTTCTGGCTGGGTTCTACGATTCACACCATTCTTGCGCGAGCAGAACGGCTGCGCCTACTTCAGCGCGGGAAGGTCATTGTTGAGGCTGGGATAACAGGGCAATGTCGATCTCAGAGATATTGTGAGCGCAATCCTGTTTTTTGTCTGTTGATCTGAGACACTGAGATTCTTCTTTGTGGCTTCTTCGATCCATGCCGCGTGCGCTGGCGCCAGACAAACTTGTGCGCTCAAATTCTACTAACTTTTGTTTTTCTGGTTCGTAGAGCCTGGCCATAAGCTCAGGTGCTCAACCGTCATTTTTTGAATAATCGTTCAAACCAACCCTGAAAAAAAGAATTTGCAGAGCATAACTTTATTTGGGCAGGTAGCGGTCTACCAAGCTGCGAATGCCGGCCCGGTCGATCTTGATGGTTGTGTTATTGGAATTGATCGTGTCGCCTGAGACAGATGATGAACCAGATTGGAAGCGCTTCAGGCGTTTATCAATTTCTGTTTTGACTTCACCCATGTTCTGTCCCTCGAGCTTATCGAAATAACGGCTCTGGGCCGAGGCAGAAGTGGATACTGTGGAACTGGCTGCCAGCAGTAGCGCGGCCGCCACAAAGGTCGTTTGTGTTGAAATGGTCATCGTCCCAATCTCCTCAGGTTACTTTTGCGTTACTTGCAACTTGCCTGAGAGGTGGGAAGGGCGTTGTTCCCAATGGAACAGCTGCTGGATTTATTTGCACAAAATCAGGATCAATCCTCGAATGGGTCTTTCATCAAGATTGTATCGTCTCGCTCCGGGCTCGTTGAGAGCAAAGTTACGGGGCAGGAGATCAACTCTTCGATGTGTCGGACATATTTCACGGCCTGGGCTGGCAAGTCCGCCCAAGTACGCGCTCCGCGTGTTGACTGAGACCACCCTTCAAAGGATTCCCATATGGGTTTAATGCGTGTTTGGGCATTTTCTCCCGCCGGTAGACGGTCTATGCGCTTTCCATCCAATTCATATCCAACGCAGATTTTTACTTCCTCAAAACCATCGAGTACATCGAGTTTTGTCAAGGCGATGCCATCGATGCCGGAGACGCAGGCCACCTGACGGGCCAGAACGGCATCAAACCATCCGCAACGTCGGCGACGGCCGGTTACGGTGCCAAATTCGTGACCGCGCTCGCCGAGCCGCTCGCCGATTTCGTTGTCCAGCTCGGTTGGGAACGGACCGGAACCGACGCGGGTTGTGTAGGCTTTGGCGATGCCTAGAACATATCCGACATGTCTTGGGCCGACACCGGAACCCGTTGCTGCTTGGGCCGCGACGGTGTTTGATGAGGTGACGAAGGGATATGTGCCGTGATCGATGTCAAGCAGAGCGCCTTGAGCGCCTTCAAATAAGATACGCTTGCCAGCACGGCGTTGGGTGTCGAGCATTTCCCAGACAACATCCATGTATGGCAAGATTTTAGGCGCCACATCGGAAAGAAGCTTCATGAGATCGTTACTGGAGATCTCAGGCTTTCCCAGACCGCGACGCAATGCGTTATGATGAACGAGTATGCGGTCCACCTTCGGCCCTAAGGTTTCGAAATTGGCCAGATCATTGACGCGTATGGCGCGACGGCCGACCTTGTCTTCATAGGCGGGGCCAATACCGCGACCCGTCGTGCCAATTTTTCCAGCCCCGGCTGCTTCCTCTCGCGTGTTATCAAGCTCGCCGTGAAACGGCAGGATCAGTGTGGCGTTTTCGGCTATGCGTAAATTTTCTCGGCCCAGGTTTACGCCCTGGTCGCGCAATCGTGTGATTTCTTCGCACAGGGCCCAAGGGTCGATAACGACACCATTGCCGATGACTCCCATTTTACCCTGTCGAACGACGCCGGATGGAAGCAGCGAGAGTTTGTAGGTGACACCGTCGATGACCAGCGTGTGACCGGCGTTGTGACCACCTTGGAAGCGCACTACGGTATCGGCGCGTTCCGACAGCCAATCGACGATCTTGCCTTTTCCTTCGTCACCCCACTGGGCGCCGACCACAACGACGTTCGACATATTCTGACCTTAGGTTGGAATTTGAGTGTTTGTTTTTCTGATGCACGCCTGCCCATGGCAATGCATCATAAATACTGGTCTGCATCCTCCAACATACCTAGGCAAGGTGCAAGTCGTTGGCGCAGGAGGTGTGTTGATAGATACGTCGCATGTTGGCTTAGATCAGGCTTCCCTTGCCTGAGAGCGCATTCTCATACCGGTCACTGCCAACCAGATGCCTATCAATCCGACGATAACGTTGGCCAGATCCAGAAGGATTTGAAACATTTTGAGGCTGCCAACGGCCTATGTTTGCCTCTCGGACTCCAGTGGGCTTGAATCAACATAACCACCGGTGCCGTTTTTGCGAGACTGGTCTCCTGGTGCTTCTGGGCCGGTCTGCTGTGGGGCACCTGTCAAGGCGCGCTCATAGCGTTCCAGAATGCCGGGATCATTGTGAATTCGCCAGCCTAGAACGCCGACACCTCCGGTCAACAGCAATAACCCGAGAAAGATCAGTCCAATGCGGCGCATGAGAAATGTCTCCAAACAAGTTTGTTGAGCGTCTCTAGAGTAGGATTTAGCAAGCGCGCTCCCGTGCTCTGTTTCCTCGCATGTTCCGGGCGCAAAACCGATGACACTTTTGCTGAACATGCTCTTGTGACGTGCGGAAGTTCATAACCGCACGTCACCGCTGTGACAAGCCTGTCTCATAGTTTAGACGGCTTGGAGGGTATGAACTCTACGGTGAACCCCCATATCGCTGTAGCCACAAAAGGATCAATGGCGACCATATCTGATTTCGCGAGCCGCCGGCCATGAGACCCGATAACCAAAGTCGATCACATGTTCCTGATCCGGTTTCAAAGTTCCTTCCCAGGCAACGACGCCGCGCTTGTTTTCGACGTCCGTCTTGGTGGGCTTTGAAGAGCCGAGACGCTCGACGGTGATGTCCTGGTTTTTCGAAACCGGGATTTGATCGAGGATTGTGAAGGCAATGGCGCGCTCATGCAGGTTCTTCAAAGAAACCTTGTAGAGACGTGTCTGGGTTCGCGATGATGAGATAAGCCCGGTTTCGCCCTTACTGTCCTTGACCACATGGTGTCGAACGCGCACCAGATCATCAATACCAAAGCCGAGATGATGTTCTTCGTCTCCGGCCAGCAAAGGTAGGCTTCCCGTTCCCACAAAAGTGCCGTCGCGGAACAGTGACACGGATCCGGGCATCAGAGGGGCCCCTTTGGGCATCTTCAAGGTGGCGACCAGATAGGCTTTTGGATTTACACGAGGTGTGGTGCGCACGCTTAACGTAGGTTCGAGATTGTCAACGGAGACCTGAACCCGTTTGGCTTCACCGGTGCTGGCAACTGAGACTTTGCCTGGGACGATGAACACCGCCTGAAATGGCGTTGTAGACACTTGTGTATTTTCCATGATGGCCCGTAGTTTTCTTTTCCGAGGCTTGGCCGCACGCCCCATTGCCATGCGATGACCATCACCCTCGGCACCTTTCTTGGATTCCATCATATCCATTGACATTGCTTCTGCCGCTGGTGGGGGCGCCATGGTAGGTTGCGGGCGGGGCTTGGGAACAAAGTCGACGGACATGGGGGTCAAGACCGGAGGAGCAGAGCCAGCTTTGGGGCGTGTTGTGGACAGCGTGATGGCGACGTTCTCCCAGTTCTCACCGGAATGCTGGGTGATGGTCGCTCGCCTTGTGAGCTCTAGCTTGGGTGGGGTTGTTTTTGTGCCCGAGGACAAACGTGCATCGTAGAAAGGTGTCCATGAAGCGCGCCGCACCTGATAGCGCACAACCAAGTCGGCATCCAGCGGTGTCTTGGCGTTCAAGAAAACTTTGACTTCGGTTCGTTCCTTTCGCCTGGGAACGAGTTCGGACAGCTTTTTCTCAAGTTCCTTGATCTCGCGGCTGACCTTACGGATTTCGATCTTGTAATCGAGAATGGATTGTGAAATTTCGCCCATGCTGGAGCCGATAAAGGAGAGCAAGTTGGGCCAGTCTTCGCCTTGTGTCGGCGAGGTGACCGGATGGGGTGGCGTGGGGCGATTTGGTAAATTGGCAAGATTGGAGATGAGGGTACGTTGCGTCTGGGCGGCTTCGATGCGACCTTTCAAAGCATCACGATGATCCTTCAGGCTTTGGATTTTGTCTTCCAGCGTTTGACGTTCGCTGGCAACGCGCAGGGCATCTTCGCGTGCAACAAACAAGCGCCGGCTGTCCACTGAACCAATTTTCAGTTCACCTGTCGCCTTACCTTCGACGCGGATTGATCCGGGCACCGCCTGGGCGGGCAGGTCTCCAAGAACGATGGTGTGATCGCCTGGCTCAAGCTTGACCTTGGCAATGCGGGTTATTTCAGCGCCAGAGGGGTAGACCTGAACGGACGAGATTTTGGAGTTCACGCTTTGCTCGGCTGCCTGGGCAGGTAGCGTGGGCAAGAGCGCGAGGCTGGAAAGGGCCAAACATATTCGCTTGGTCCATGAGAGCGCCAGATGTGGTTTACTCGGGGCGATGAATTGATTGGATGCGCGGTGCATCTTTTCTCCTTCTTTGGATCATGACCCAGCAAGTGCCACAGCCTTTGAAACAGCTCGGGCACGGGTGTTGGTTCGTTCTAGACATGCCACGCTTGGGACTGCAAGGCGACTGAATTATGACGATGTTGTTTTAACGCCAAAGGTCGGCAGGCACTGGACGGTTCCCTCTCCTAAAATACAGAGATTCCAGTGTTATCAAGGTTAATCTGCCTGAGATTTAAGCAGGTTCGACGAGAAGCACAGGGCCATCGAAACCAACCACTTTCACCCTCGCGCCAACGGGGGCATCGGCGCCTTTGGCAATCCATTGGGTATCGCCGATGCGCACCTTTCCACGGCCATTGACGAGGGGAACGGTGACGACCACTGTGCGGCCGACATACTGCGCGCTTCTGGCGTTCAGGGTGGAGCCGTCTTCGGAACTGGGCATGCCGATGGAATAGCGGCGCACCTGAAACACGATGGCCGTTGAAAGGGCCGCGTAAATGATGAGTTGATAGGGCCAGTCCAGCATGGCTGCATATTCGGGTGCCAGACCGCTCATGAGCACCATGATGGTGCCAAAGAGGATCGCCGCCAATCCGAACCAGAGGAAATGAACACCGGGGACCACCAGCTCCAGCATGAGAAGGCCACAGCCGACAATGAACCAAATCCAGGCACCGAGACTACTGAGAATATCGGACAATTCTTGCATGAAACACCATTTTCCAGTTGCGAGGCGGGCGAGGCTATCTGGGTCTGATTTCACAGCTTTTCGAGAGCTTCCCGCGGGTCTAAATCATCCTATAGCAGATTTTTTTGCTGAAGCGTATTTTGTGTTGCGGGTGAGAGGAAGGAGAGCGGGTGGCGTGAGGAAGCCTGGGGGGAATGGGATGGTGAGATCGTTTCGGCTCCCTTTCTCTGGGCAATAATCGAGGCGACGGGCGGGGCAGAAGAATTCTGGGAGGAAATAGGTCACGCAACACGATGGGGTTGAGAGACGCCCTCTTCAAAGGAAACCTCGTGGTAGACTGCCGCCACCAGCAGCAGCGGAAACAAAGCGATCACTGCCGAAGTTCACTTTTGACCCCAATGACCCCAGCCAGAATAAGATGGCAACAGTTCCTCAGCCCGCAGTTTCGTTGCGAGTATGGAGTCATGTGCTTGTGTCGGGTAAAGATCGAATCAAGCATTCAGCACCTTTATAAATGTCAAGGCCTCAACTTCCAATCTCGACTTGTTCCCACCAAAACATAGCTTCAGCAATGTGAATACTCATCAAATTGTGATGCCTGCGCAATATTTGTCGCCAAGAGTTCGATCATTGTGGGCAAACAGTTGCATTGCAGCCCTCTTTGCAAGCGTAATTGGAATCATTCACGATGGGATTCGTTCCATCGAACGCGTTTGCGGACGCTGCGGTAAATGGGCATCAATTCTAGCATTAGGGAGACATGTCATGTTCTTTATGACTAAGGTCACGTCCCTTCTTCTTCGCAATTCGTGCTTGCTGCTGATTGCTAGCCTTGTGCTTCCAGCAGCTGCCTTGGCTGGCGATACTTCAGGGCCAGCAGTTTCCGGACCCAATGGAAAAATCAGCGTTGAGGGTGGACAATATGATGGCGCTGGTTCAGCTCTCGCACTTGGCAGCTATACAAT
>JAJRZC010000373.1 GCA_024275435.1 Alphaproteobacteria bacterium | reverse complement strand
GGTGAAAATGGGCTTTGTTGACCAGAGCCGGGATGCGCTGAACCCTGACAAGACCGTGTGGGAGGAAATTTCTGAAGGCAATGAGGTGATTACCTTGGGAAAACGCGAGATCAATTCACGCGCCTATACTTCGGGCTTTAACTTCAAGGGAAGTGACCAGCAGCAAAAAGTGGGCAATCTTTCGGGCGGGCAGCGCAACCGGGTGCATTTGGCCAAGATGCTGAAAAGCGGGGCCAATGTGTTGTTGCTCGATGAGCCGACCAATGATCTGGACACCGAAACGCTTGCGGCGCTGGAAGAAGCGTTGGAGGAGTTTGCCGGGTGCGCCGTGATTATCTCCCATGACCGGATGTTTCTGGACCGGTTGGCCACCCACATGCTGGCCTTTGAGGGCAATTCCCATGTGGAGTGGTTCGAGGGTAATTTTGAGGATTACGAAAAAGACAAAATTCGCCGCCTTGGCGCCGAGGCGGTCAACCCCAAACGGGTGAGTTACAAGCCACTGACGCGGTGAGGGGGATGAGGTGTATGATCAATGAGGCATTTGGCACAGCATCTTTGGTTGTTGAAGGAAGAAAAACTCTTGCGCGAATTGTGCTTGATGCAAACAAAAATCAGTTCGGTGTTACCATTCAAAATGGAGAAGACGTTTCATTTGATAGCATAGTTTCGTTAGTTGACGTCGAGTTGTTTGGAGACGGTATTAAGTGGTCTACCCCAAAAATTGATAACCTAATGGTCGTGAATTACAAGTCACGTGGTCTTGGGGCCGGCGAAAACCTTATTGGTGAAATTACCGGACAAAACCAATATCGCACAAAACTAACCTTGGTTAAAAATGGACAACATAGTTTTGACTTGGATAGCGAATTTGAGCATTCTTTTGAGTTTTCCGGGGGTTTAAGTACTTATCTTGAAATAGAGCTTTCTGATGGTGTCCATTTTTATTCCGATGGGAAGCGCAGTTCTTTGCGAGGTAAAAACTGTTCGGATGCTAGTGACGAGCTATCCGCACTATCTTTGGCTTGCGGTTGTGTAATGCGGCCACGCTACGAGTTGAACGGCAAGTTGATCTCAATGGTGTTTTGGCAATCGCTCAGCGAAAGTAAAGCGGTACCGTTATTTGACACTGCAAAGGATGGGCGGACCAACATCGACAAAACTACAGCAGGAATAAAGGAAGTATATCAAAAGACGAAACAATATCTGGATGTTACGCCGCAAGGCGCAGAGGCGCCTGTGAGAGAGTTGATATCGTGGTTTTTGCACTGCCGACAACGTACAAGTGTGTTGGACCTTCAAATGCTGAATTTGTTTGCATTCCTGGAGGCGGTCGATGGATCAAGAACATTGAATGGTAATACGCTTGGGCCACTGTTGGGCGTTGACATCGAATTGGCTAAGGAACTGGTTTGTGTGCGCAACGGTTATTCGCACGGGAGACACGGGCTTTCCGTTACCATTGATAATCATGTTGATATGGCTCGCTCTGAATTTCAAAACGTTGCCGTTCAAGGAGGCGCCGCGAAAGAGGCTACTTTTATGAATTTCCTTCACAAACGATGCAATCGTGTTTTCTTAGATTTTATTGGTTCGAATCTTGAGGCGGAGCGACCTTATCCAACAAGTTGATTTCTAATTCCTGATTTGCTATACATGTATATCAGAACTGGAGAAACCTCATGCTTGCCCTGCGTCTGCCTGAAGACATTGAGAAACGCCTCGCGGCGCTGGCCAAAAAAACCGGCCGAACCAAGAGCTTTTACGCGCGTGAAGCCATTCTTGAGCATATTGAAGAACTTGAAGATTTTTATCTGGCCGAGGATCGGTTGCGGACAGATACGGGTGAGCGGGTTGGTCTTGAACAAGTGATGGCTGAGTTTTCGGATGATGCGGACAAGAACGACTGATGCCAGCCTGGTCGGTTCAGTTTCAACCAAAAGCTGTCAAGGATTTGCGCGCTCTGGGTAGTGTTGAGCGAAAACGCGTGTTGAGTTATTTGCAAGACCGCCTTGGAAACCTTGAGTACCCGCGTCAACTGGGCGCTGCGCTGGCAGGTGAAAAATCGGGTCTGTGGCGCTATCGGGTGGGAGATGTCCGGATAATTGCGCAGATTGATGATGGTCGGTTGGTGATTTTAATTATCGCCATTGCCCATCGAAGCAAGGTCTACCGGTAAGTCAAAACTGTTCTCTACGCCATCGTCATGGCGCGCTGGATACTCTGGCTAATTTACCTCGCGCCGATGAGCTAGCCCGAGTATGACGAGATGATGGTGATGAGGCATGCTGGATAATCGGACATGTTTTTCTTAGGCTGACTGGCTGGTCTCGCAATGACAGGAAGCGAAAGTCAGGGTGGTATCAGGTCGCTAATTGTTGAGGCACCAATCAGCGGAACCGCTTGGCCCTATCATCTATTGTTGTTGGTGTTGATGGCTGTCTGCTGATAGTCATTTTTTTTGACAGATTGTTCCCTTCAAAAGGTGTGCCCGGGTTGTGACCACACAAGAAAATTTGCCCGGCGGCTCGCCTCTCCCCAAAGCAGGGGCCGCGAAAGAAGATGCGCGCTCCGGCGCATGGGCGGCGCTTGGAGCCTATGGAGTCTGGGGCCTGTTTCCGCTGATGTTCCGCCTGCTTGATGGGGTCAGTCCACCCACTATCGTGGCCCATCGGGTGATCTGGTCGTTGGTGGTGGTTGGGGGCATTCTCAAGGTTCAGGGCCGCATGGGCGAGGTTTTTGCCGCGCTAAAAGATCGGCGCACGCTGATGGTCATTGCACTGTCGGCGGCTCTTTTGGCCCTCAACTGGCTGGTGTTTATCTGGGCGGTGGAAGCGAACCGGGTGCTGGATGTCAGTCTTGGCTATTTCATCAATCCGCTGGTCAATGTGTTGCTGGGTATGGTTTTCTTGGGAGAGAAACAAAACCGCTGGCAATTTCTGGCCATTGCCCTTGGTGTGCTGGCCATGCTGATCCTGTCCATTGGGCTTGGGTCTTTTCCCTTTGTTGCCCTGACGCTGGCCTTCTCGTTTG
>JAJRZC010000372.1 GCA_024275435.1 Alphaproteobacteria bacterium | reverse complement strand
AGTGAGGGACCGACGACTTACGCACGTCTGGTAAACGACTTTTATCTCAATATCGATCTCGTGAAGGCACACAAGAACCGCCTCAAAATTTTAGAACGACGCTTGACCGAGCAAGCTGGCCAAGCAGAAACGCAGGGAAAAAGAATTTCAATTCTCAATGTAGGGTGTGGTCCGGCAATTGAGATCGTGCGATTTATTCGAAACTCCCAACTATGTGAGCGATGTGATTTTCATCTGATAGACTTCAATGCGGAAACCATCGAATACGCCCGTCAGGCAATCGAAGCTGCAACAAGAGAAACAGGTCGTTCTCCAAGCTTCAAATACACACAAAAGTCTGTACATAGCCTACTCAAAAGATCATCCAGTAAAAAGGAAACTTCAGAAAGACAGTATGACTTCGTTTATTGTGCCGGTCTTTTCGACTATTTATCAGATCGTGTCTGTCAAAGACTCTTAGATCTTTTCTGCGATTGGACGAACATTGGCGGCTCGGTGATGGCCACTAACGTGCATCCCGACAATCCGACAAGGCTGATAATGGAGCATGTCATTGATTGGCACCTCATTCACCGAACGATGAAGGATCTTGCCTCCTTATCACCGCCCCAGTACTCAAAATTCGTTTTTGACGATGATACCCATATGAATGTTTTCATGGAAATATCGGTTTCGGAAATAGAATAGCGATGAGCCAGTTGCCTTTTACATCTGATCTAATGAAAGAATTTGAGGTCTCGGAACACAGGCTCCGTTTCGCGCAATCAAAGATCGGCGCCTCACTGATGCTGGTCCTGATACCGGCTGGTCTGACACTCGATTACTTCGTATATCCTCAAGCCTGGCATACGTTTGCATTTTATCGATTCCTGGCAGATGTGGTCGTAGCCGGGGCTTTGGCTTTACATTGGCATCCCATATCCCGCTCCTATCCGAACGCTCTTATTACCGTCTGGCTCGGCGCCGCTATCTTGATGATCTGTTTCATGATCTACAGCATCGATGGCTCTCGATCCACGTACTACGCCGGTCTAGTTCTTGTTCTTCTGGCCATCGGCATCTTGCTGCCGCTTCGCGTACGTGATGCTGCCGGACTTTCCTTCCTGGTGTTGGTACTTTATACGGCTGCCTGCGTGGCTCCCGGCAGTGCACCGTTTCATTTGTCATCGTTTTACAACAACATGTATTTTTTGTTGCTCGCGATTATTATTTGCATAACGGCCGTATACTACGCGAAGCGCCAAAGGTTCGAAGATTTCCGTCTGCGCAAGGAAATTGAGACAAGGAACCATCAGCTTTCAGAACTTGATCAAATGAAATCGCGTTTCTTTGCCAATGTTTCACATGAGTTACGCACACCCTTGACGCTTATTTTAGCTCCGATCCAGGATCTCCTCAGTCGCAAAGATTTGAAGCGAGAGGCAAGAGAAGCCCTCACCATGATCCAAAGATCGGCCCTGAGGCTTTTGCGATTAGTCAATGATCTTCTGGACCTCGTCCGATTCGAGCAAAGCAGTTTTGAGCTAGAACGTCGCCCTGTTGAACTGGGGTTGCTTCTTGGTGGGATTGTAAATCAGACGCGTTATCTGGCCGAAGCACAAAAGCTGACATTGCACGTAAATCTGCCCAAACACGCCATCACGGTCTTTGGGGACGAGACTGCGTTAGAACGAATATTCATCAATCTCATCAGCAATGCGATCAAGTTCACCGATCCTGGGGGGCGTATAGATATTAGTATTGAGGATCAGGACGGCAAGGCGGTTGCCATCATTAAGGACACAGGCATTGGACTGGCGCCAACGGATGTCGATAAGATCTTTGATCGTTTTCAACAAATCGACAACTCCGGATCGCGCAGACATCAAGGATTGGGTATTGGTCTCGCCCTTGTTAAGGAACTGGTTTCCAAGCATGACGGTTCCATCAATGTTACCACGGCTCCGGGCAAAGGCACGCAGATGGAGGTGGTCCTGCCTCTGGCATCCAAAAACCAGCTAAGTCATAAGCCGAAATCGACAACTGAAAACGTGGATAATCCAATTGCTGATCTACATCGCTTGGCGATGCTCGATGGTGCGTTTGACTTGCCGATAACAGAAACCAACAGCAGCAAAGATAACAACGACTCCTCAGAAAAACGAACGGTACTTGTCGTTGACGACGAGGTGGAGATCCAACGCTACCTTAACTCACTTCTTTGTAAGGAGTTCAATGTGCTTCAAGCCTTCGACGGCGAAGCAGCTCTAAACATGATAGAAAAAAATCACCCCGATCTTGTGTTGCTTGATTTGATGCTTCCAAAGCTCGATGGGCTTGAAGTCTGCCGCCGCATCAAGAAAAATCCATTGACGCGGTCGATTAAGGTCGTGCAGTTGACCGCGCGTGTCGATGAAGATGCCAAGATCGCCGCTCTTAGCAGCGGTGTCGATGATTTTCTAACGAAGCCATTTAGCAGCCTTGAGATTGTCACACGCTTGAAAAATCTTGATAACGCGGCCAGACTCGAAGCCGAGGTCCGAAAGCAAAACGTTGAACTCAAAGAAACACTCGAACGCCTACAAAAAGCCGAAGCGCAACTGCTGCATCGAGAAAAACTAAATGCCCTTGGCACCATGGCCGCGGGGCTCCTGCATGAAATAAATAATCCTTTGAACTATTCCGGTGTGGCTCTCGATCTGGCGCGAAAAAAAACTGAGTGTGAGAGCGACAAAGATCTTGAAGAGCTATTAAACGACGTCGCTGAAGGCGTGCAGCGTGTCAAGACGATCGTTTCAGATTTGCGCGCATTCGCCACGCCCCGAGCATTCGAGGGTCATAAGCCATTTAAGATCGCCAACATGATCCAGCATGCATTGCGTTTCACCGCAAGCGAACTATCGACCCAAAAAGTCATGATTGATGTGCCCGAAGATCTTGTCGCCATTGGCAGCGAGCAGCAATTGACACAGGTTGTCGTCAACTTGTTGTTGAACGCCTCTCGCGCCTGTAACAGCGTTTCGGATAAACGCCAGGGACACATCAAGATTTTAGCGCACAATAATGGGCAAAGAGTGATTATCACCGTTCATGACAATGGTTCCGGCGTACCAAAGGAAAAATTATCGCGTAT
This sequence comes from Alphaproteobacteria bacterium, assembly GCA_024275435.1. Lineage (GTDB taxonomy): Bacteria > Pseudomonadota > Alphaproteobacteria > Rhizobiales > Hyphomicrobiaceae > JAJRZC01. Next base: position 1,985 of record JAJRZC010000372.1, on the reverse strand, counting down.
TTTTGATCCCTTTTTCACATCGAACGATGTTGGAGAAGGCTTGGGCCTCGGTCTGAGTGTTTCACACACGATCATCCAAAACCATGACGGAACCATTGATGTCGAGACAGAGGAAGGACGAGGGACTTCCTTCAGTTTCGACATCAAACAACATGTAGAAAGTCAAACCAAGGAGAGACCGAATGTCTCCATCAACTAGGCGCTCCAGTGCTCTCATCCTGTTTGTTGACGACGAGCCTCAGGCTCTGAAGTATTTCAAGCGGGCATTTGTTGACGACTGCGAGGTTTTAACTGCCGAGTCGGCGGACACGGCTGAAAAAATACTACAACAACGCGGGAGCGAAATCGCAGTCGTGATGAGCGATCATCGAATGCCGGGGCGGACCGGTGTCTCTCTTCTGGCCGCTGTTCGCGACCAACATCCTCATATTGTGCGAATTCTAACCACAGCCTATTCGGACCTCGAAAACGCAATCGAAGCCGTCAACACCGGCGAAGTTTTTCGCTACATCGTAAAGCCCTGGGATATAGATTTATTGCGTCAAGACCTGCGTATAGCGTTGCAGGTTTACCATCTCCAGCATGAGCGCAGCCTGCTCCTAGCTGAAAAAGTCAGTGTCCGTCAACGATTGCGGGCCGCGGACCGCGCTAGGAATTTACTGGTGGCCGCTGGAGGTCTGAAGCACCAATCCAACGCTCATGGCGCAATTTGTAACTATATAAAGCAGGTGACGGCTCTGGCCCCGCCTTTAAGCGAACCGCAGGATATCAATCTCGATCTTTGGGCGGAGGCAGAGGCGGAGACAACCTTCATGAAAGCGGTTGTAACGCGCCTGAGTTTACTTCCCCACCTCCACAACGGTAGCGATAACCAGAAGACGACACTCAAGGAGGCTTGGCATGATGCTCTAAATAATGACGAGAACAAGCACCTCTTAGGCTTAAATTCTTTTCAAGAAAATATGAATTATGATCTTGAATATCCTAAAAAGTGGCTTGCCTCTTTGCTTTCAAACTTTGTAAGCGGTGGAGCGCGCTGGCTATCAAAAGATACCATCGGCTTCTCGTCCCATATGGCAAGTGAGAATGAAAAGGATGGCATTCATATTGTGATGAAAGGGGACCTGCGCCCAGACGCTATAGAAGACATATTGTACGCTTCAAGCGAACAAGATCATTCTGATTGCCGAACCCAACTGTTAGGTTCATATCTTCTCGCCCATGAATCTGGCGGTTCAGTATCGTGCAGTAGCATCGATAATCGAGCAAAGTTTTCTCTTCATTTACCTTCAAAGGCCGTTTCAAGACCAAAGCCAGAAAACGAGACGAACCTCACATATGAGATGTTTCGCAGTCTGGAATCCTGGGACTGATACACTGTTTCTAAAACCACGTGAGGGTGGACGGGATAATGAGTTCATGACATGAGACTGGCTAAGCTCCAGCCTGTGTAAAACGCTATTGGTGGTATGATTCTGGCGACCTTTCGGGGGAGGATCAAATGAAGCTTTGTAAGCTACATATCTCCCGCCGGACCGTTGTTATTGAGAAAACTCAGACCTTCTCTGGAAGTGTTTGTAGCTTACCGTGGCCGCTATGTTGTGCGCTGGGTTTTAAAGCGTCTCATTGAAAAGCAGGACCCCACAATAGCTTGGTGGACACTGGATGATTTGCAATCCTCGATACGCAAGCACAAATGTGAAGTTTCCCAGACTGACGAAAATGTAGTGATATCACTTGAAGTGGTCGGTGTTATCCATCAGCGAAAGCAACGGGCTGTTGAGCGGCATTTACGTCTTCTCGATCGCGATGAGCGGGAACTGGATATTGACCAGGGCGATTTTGAAAATCTCGAACGTGACCGAATGCAAAAAGAGGCGCGTGTCATCCTGGAGCTTGTCATGCGCGCCCACCCAAAAAGCCGCGAAATGCTGGCCAGACTCTCACCCACTGATTTCTATATTTATTTCGTCATGAAAGAAGTT
>JAJRZC010000371.1 GCA_024275435.1 Alphaproteobacteria bacterium | reverse complement strand
GCCCTCTCACGGCGGTAACAGGGGTTCGAATCCCCTAGGGAGTACCATATTTATCAATGACTTAGCCGCATTCTGCTTGCGGCTTTTTCTTTTTGTCAAACGGTTGTCAAACGAACACGCGTTTTATTTACGTCGTGTGTCAACATCAGCTACTGAAAGTCGGTTGCGTTGATACATTCTTATTAGATCGAATTCGACCGGCGGCTTTCGACCTAACCGGTCGTTCCACCGGGCCAAAATTCACCGTCGCGACAGACGCAAATCGGCCACGACCGGCCGGTTGTCTGAAACAAAACTATCTGTCGGTACCCCGTATGGGGCTGGTGAACAACTCAACAGCTTGCTGCACGCCACTCTGGCCGGCCACATTATCTTTGGTGTACCCAGTGCCTTGCGGGCCAAATATACATGCAGCTGCATGCACAAGAATTACCTCACTGTTGGGTGTCTCACCGGCCGCATCAACTAGCGCTTTGTAGGTGAGCAGTGCGTTCTGGCGATGCTTGTCGACGATGGCGTTGTGTTTGTGTGAGGTGTAGTTGCGGATACAAACGAAAAGGTAGGATGAAATAACGGCGAATATCAAAACTTTTGAGACAACAAGCTGAATTGGATCTGCGGTTTGAAGCCACGGTATTTTATGAAAGAACAAGGTGCTAAGAGCATATACGCCTAATACGGCCCCGGTAAGAAGTAGTCGAAAATGCCATTTGTCAGCTTCCTTGTTGTGGGCTTTTACCGACGCATCAAAATGAACTGCTTGCTGCGACACACCCAATTCGCCCGCCGCCTGGCGAACGTTTTCAAGTATCGTGTCAACAGCGCCTTCTGCTTTTTCGATACGGTCCACAATAGCTTTCGTTTTATCTTCTATCGCCTTTATTGCCAGGCCCGCCTCTCTTTCAAGGCGACCGAAGTCGGTGACACGTTGCGCTGAGTAAGCGATCGTCAGTTGAAGTTGAGTGAATACCGAGTTGTAGTTGTCGCGCAACTGAGTAAGTAATGTCTCTCGCTGGACAGCAGCATTTTCCTGTGTAGAGCTAAATTTGAGTATATTGTCTAAGAATTTATAGTGCTGTTCGGCTTGGCCCTTAACTGTGGCTAGCATTTGTTCAGGAAAATCATCGAGTGCATCCAACGCTATTTGTCCATAAAGGTTGATGATCCGTTGCGCAGGTTCAACCGCCTCTTTGAATGCCAGTTCACGACCTAGATCCTCTTCTCTCACCAAGCTCGACGCATCAAATATTTTTATTCGCTTGATCGCATCGACGGTTAGCTCTAGCTCCGTTTTTGTCTGTTCTTGTTCACCCATTTTATTCCCTCAAATCGCTCTTCAGACCACAGGATCGTAAACAACTGGCAATCTATATCGAATCAGCAGCTTTCCTTCGCTATCTTATCAGCTGATCGGCGGCTTTCGCACTTGAACCGGTCGTTCAATAATCGGCAAGCGATAGCTCCATTCGCCACCAACAATCAATCCTTGCCCTCTGCTCTCAAGCGTTCCTGATTCTTGGAGCGCCGGTTGATCTCTTCGTGCGGTACAGGCGGTACATGGGAATCCACCCAATCGGCGTACGCCGGAAGCCAAAGGGCCAAGCCATAGTTAATGATGTTGTGGAATGACTCCCTGTATTCTTTACCGGCATCATCGACCTCAAGTATAGAGTCCATCTCCGTACTGGCGCTCACGTTTTCTGTCACGACACCGTATAGGCGCCCGTGATGTCTCGCGTTGATTATGTGCGATCCACTCAAACCGACAGGGCAACCGAAATTTAACTCCGCCGCGACATATTCATATCCCAGGTGGCTGACATGATTGAAGTATCGCTGAACATGGCCCTTGAATAGCCGAGGGGTTGGCACGATTACACCACTTGCCGAATGCGCTGGATAGCCATACGCAACAATATCGATCCCGTAGGTCCTGTCATCGAATAGCTGGCTAATTGCCCACGTAATGTCCATCTCGTCTGGCGGATCGATACGGACAACCGCCAGATCGGCAGTTGGGTGAGTATGTATTTCGCGGACGGCAAATTGCTCACTAGCTGCACGGCTACAGGGTAACGAGACAACCGATTCTTTCGCCGAAACACCTTCAACGACATGAGCGGCGGTCAGTACAAACTCGGGATACCGAAAGATGAAGCAACTACCAAGAAATGCGCCATCGTCTCGGCGGGTCAAGATTCCAGTATTTTCGACGGCATTGGCCCTTCGCATTATCAAGATGCCCTGTTTCTTCTCCTATTGCTCCCTATTCTACCGCACCCATTGCTTTCATCCAGAAAACGGCGGAAATTGCGCCCGATTGCGGCCTGTCTGATGATAGTATTTCGATAGCTATGTAACGATCCGAAGGCGACATTTTCAGATGCCGAGCCGCAAGGACATCAAAGACAAAACGAGAGTGTACAGTTGGTCCGCTAAGGTCGATTTCACATTAGGTCATGGCGGTGGGTTTCATGAACTGAATTATTTTCGCGAATCAAATGATCCAGTTGATCGTAACAAGGCACTGGCCAGCTTGCTCTGGGATGATGACTATATCCTGATTCTTGAATCAAGGGCGATTCACCCAATGCAGGAAGCTGCCGGTGTGTTTGGGTATCGGCTAACCATTGAAGCTGATGACACTGCAAGTGGGGCTGAAAACCTCGGTATGAGACTAGCCTTCGCTTTGTTGACGGTTGCCGTTGATTTGCGGTGGGGGCTAGCTCTTTCGTGGCCAGAATCGCCGTTACCGTGCCGGGTCATCGACCGAACCGCTTCTTCCGGTATCCAAGGACAGGGCTTTGCCACGATAACGAGCTTCGCTTATCTTCGCGATTTCATCCCTAAGCTGCAGGCGGGCTTCGCTGCGCACGAAAATGTGCCGTATCGCCTTCTGTTATCCATGGAACTGTTCACGACATCCAAACTTGAAAGCAATAGCCGGTCCAAGCTGATTATGTTGGTAAGTGCGTTGGAATCTTTGGCCGAACAACGTGACATGGAAAAAGATGTTGGTGGCCTTGTGTTGAAACTATTGGAAGTCGTTGGCGAAGCGGATTTTGACGATCCTTCGCTAAAAGCTTCGATAGCTGGTCAAGTAAAAAACCTCACCCGAGAGTCGGCACGCAGGGCAATGAAGCGTCTTGTTAAGGGTCAAGGATTGACTGACGATGATGCTGCGTTCTTAGAAGAGGCTTATGCAGCCAGAAGCAAAATTGTGCATGAAGGAAAGCGAGTCCCAGAATTGGAAACTATGATTCATCGGTTAGAAGAAATATTAGGCCGCCTCTACCTCACATATTGAGCAGAATTCGAAGTACTGTATCCGAGTTTTTCACGAATCACCGTCGGTGACCGATCAGCCTGTGCGACGAGAATCATCAACAATCTTGAGTTTTCTATTCGAAGCGTAGGCACGATAACGTCTGAAATTATGCCGAAATCCTTTTCTCAGCAAAGCATCAGACTGCCATCTTGCCCTTAGCATCGCGGCCTGCGTTTCGACACCGGCCCGGCTCGCCTTGGCTAGGACTTCGCGTTCGGCCGCCAGCACGGCCATAGCTGCTTCCCCTTCTGTTGTGCGGCCGTCAAGCATCATTTTCTGAGTCAATGACTCATGCCTGTTGATTTGCACGCCGGATTGACCCTACTTCTGTAACTTAAAAATGACCCGTCCCAAGCAGAGCGAATAGCAGGCTTTTCAAAGATCCCGGGGGAACAGGCGGGTCAGTTTTCGGTGCAATTCAACAATCATTGTTCCAACCGTTTTTGAAGTTCCGGAACCAGCGAAAAATCGAATTCGCAGTCGATGCCGACAAGCTGGTATATCCGCCAGATTTTCAGCGCATTTTCCCAATAGATCTCACAATGTTGGACGCCATCGCGAGCGTACAAATTCAAGAAATAGGAAACCATGTCTTTCTGTGCAACGTCATCTTCAGGATCATCCGCAGCCAGCAACTCACGCAAACCGGCAGCAATCATGCCTGTCCACAATACGTCACACTCGTACAAGGTCTCATCGGAGAGCGTGATGTTCTGCTCCTCCAGCCGTTTTTCTCTGAGACAGTAAAAACCGGTATACGCGGCACCCTCAGTGGCATTCTGTATAAAAGGATTAGTCATTTGTACATATATTTCCGATAGTTACTGGCCCTTTATGGAATTTTTCTCGGCAAAAGTGGTGCCGAGGCGAAGCATCAAGAATACGAGAATTTCGCTCGATCGCAACATTTGCGCAGTCACGCCTTGCCGATATACTGAACGCACGGCATCGGAGGGAGTATCCAAAGCATGGCTGGAGTCGAAGGTCGCGTAGCCTTAGTCACCGGTGGAGGCCGCG
>JAJRZC010000370.1 GCA_024275435.1 Alphaproteobacteria bacterium | reverse complement strand
GATAGGATTCGAAAGCCTGCATGATGGGCTTTAGGACCGGTAGACACGGGATGTGCAAATTAGCGCAACGCTCTTCAAGTTCGAGGCGCAAACTCTCGTTGACAACCGTATAGAGAACAATTCCGGGTGTCTGCTCAATTTCCTGGATTACGCGTTCAAGCTGACGGGGTGTGCGAATGAGAGGATGCACGTGCTCAATGGGCCTCGCCTGTGCATACTGAACAGACGCTGCTTTGGCGATTGCAGTCAGCGTTTCTCCCGTCGCATCGGAAACGAGATGCAAGTGATAGTAGCTAGCGAGGGTTGTGGACATATGGTGGATTAAGTTCGTGTTTTCCAAGATTGGTTTTTAGATCGCTTACGGCTTGTTGGTAAGTCTAGCGGTTATCCAGTTTGATACCCACAAATACGGGCGTAGAAAGAAGATTATGCACAGAAGCTCTCAAAACCCGATTTTTTTGTAGAGCTTGCGGTGTTGTTGGGTGAAAATTCACATGTTATTCCACTGTAACGCTATGTCACAATCCACTACAACCCTTTGATAAATTTTGATAAATATCACTCTCAGGAAGAGGGTGGGGAAAGGTTTTGGTTTTTCGACCACGGTTGATGGCCGGAATGTTGGTAAGCTATGGAATAAGTGTGAGGCTTTTGGATATCCCCATAATTCATCGGTTAAGGAATCTAAAAAGAAGATCTAAATATAGATTCTAAACTTAAAGATAGAAAGCGAGAGGGCTCTGGATAACTCTGAAAATACGATGTCACGACGTAGGTTTCTGCGACCCTTTCATGGCGAGACTTTAGACACTCCACCGATCTGGCTCATGCGACAAGCGGGGCGGTATTTGCCTGAATATCGAGAAGTGCGAGAAAAGGCAGGGGGTTTTTTGAATTTATGTTATTCGCCGGCGCTTGCGGCTGAGGTGACTTTACAGCCTATCCGCAGGTTTGGTTTTGATGCGGCGATATTGTTTTCGGATATTTTGGTCGTTCCCGATGCACTTGGGCAAAAGGTCTGGTTTGCCGAAGGGGAGGGGCCCAGACTGGAACCGATTGAAAGCGAAGCTGAGCTTTCTCGATTGGCACCGCATAAGGCTTCGATCAAGTATTCGATTATTTGCGAAACGGTGTCCCGGTTGCGTCAGGATTTGCCGGATGAGACGGCTTTGATTGGTTTTTGTGGCGCGCCTTGGACGGTTGCTACGTACATGGTGGGTGGTCGCGGGTCGCCAGATCAAGCCGCTGCTCGGTTATTTGCCTATGGAGATCGAGCTGGGTTTTCAAAACTAATTGATATCTTGGTTGAAAGTTCTATTGAGTATTTGTCCGCTCAGGTGAGTGCGGGGGCGGATGTTCTGCAGATTTTTGATAGTTGGGCTGGAAGTTTACCTGAAAATGAATTTCAACGGTTCGCAGTGGAACCGACTCACCGTATGGTCCGGGTCTTGAAGGAACGACATCCTGAAGTTCCAATTATAGGTTTTCCTCGTGGCGCAGGGATCTTAACACCTGATTTTGTTAGACAAACCGGGGTTGATGGGGTGAGTTGTGATACGTCAATGCCGCTTTCATTTATGAGGGATGAGATTTCTAAAACAGGTGCGGTTGTTCAGGGAAATCTTGATCCGTTGCTGTTGGTTTCAGGTGGCGAAGCGCTTGAGCGGCGGGTGCGTGAAATCGTACATGAGATGGCAGGTAAACCGTTTGTTTTTAACCTCGGACATGGAATCGTGCCGCAAACACCTCCGGAGAATGTTGGACGCCTCGTTGAAACCATCCGCTCTGTCAGCGTTGCAGGTTGATATTTGATGGCGATTGATACGAATGCTCCGGGATTTCGTGCGATGGTTGGGTTGGGCGTAACTGGTGTTGCTGCCGCTGCCGCCATTTTTACATTCCCCGACCAGGCTTATGACTGGGTGAGAGCCGTGCATGTTATTGCCGTGATCTCATGGATGGCCGGGATGCTCTATCTTCCCAGATTGTTTATCTATCATTGCAACGCCCCAAAAGGTTCGCAGCAGTCTGAGACCTTCAAAGTTATGGAGCGTCGGTTGTTGCGGGTCATTATCAACCCGGCGATGATCGTGACGTGGGTTTTAGGGTTGTGGTTGGCATGGCATGGCGATCTGTGGTTTGAGGGTTGGTTTGTGGTGAAGTTTGTTGCCGTAATTTTGCTTTCTGCCTGTCATGGATATTTTGGAGGAGCGGTTCGTAGATTTGGCAACGATGAGAATACAAGGTCTCAGTCTCATTGGCGGATTATCAATGAGGTTCCGACAATTCTTATGATCATTATAGTGATTATGGTAGTTGTTCGTCCGTTGTAGGGGCATCTTATTTTATAGTTTTGAGATTCGGTCTCATGACTTCTGCGTTTGAAACTCATTTTTCTTATTGATTTTTGTTTCGCAATCTCAAGTGGAAGAGTTCTGGCTAAAGAAGAAGAGTTCTGGTATGCTGAGATTCTCATGTGTTTTTGAGGATCGGCTGCAATGGTCGATCGTTATGCGCGGTCGTTTGACGGGTCGCGCTCACTAAGGGGCATCAAGCTCCACTCTAAAGCTGCATGGTTCTCTGCGCCCGAGTTTCTTTTTATCTCCGCTTCTTTGGAGCCATAAACTCAGCGCAGAAGCTTTCTATGCACTGAATACTTTTTATCCCACCTTTTATATGTCTCAGCTTATCGACGTCATTGGCAATATTCCGATTATTCTGAGACCTTCCCGGAGTTTACGATGGAACAGATGAAGCTTGAGGAATTGAAACTCAAGTCACCGACAGAATTATTGGCTTTTGCGGAAAAGACCGGCGTTGAAAATGCCAGTACTTTGCGCAAGCAAGAGTTGATGTTTGCCACACTCAAAGAACTTGCTGCTCAGGATATCGAAATCATCGGATCTGGTGTTGTTGAGATATTGCAAGACGGCTTTGCTTTTCTCAGGTCACCGGAAGCGAATTATCTTCCTGGACCTGATGATATCTATGTATCGCCTTCACAGATCCGGCGGTTTGCCTTGCGCACGGGAGATACGGTTGAAGGACAAATACGTAGTCCGAAAGATGGTGAGCGCTACTTTGCGCTGTTGAAGGTCAATGCGATTAACTTCTCCGAACCGGAGGAAACCAAGCACAAGACTCATTTTGATAACCTGACGCCTTTATATCCCACTGAATGGCTGAAACTTGAGATTGATGATCCTACAAAAAAGGATCTCAGTCCGCGGGTTATCGATATTGTTGCGCCGATGGGAAAGGGTCAGCGTGCGTTGATCGTCGCGCCACCACGAACCGGTAAGACGGTCTTGCTGCAAAACATCGCTCACTCAATCGCCTCTAACCATCCTGAGTGTTATCTCATCGTTCTACTTATCGATGAGCGGCCTGAAGAGGTCACCGACATGCAAAGATCGGTAAGTGGTGAGGTTGTTTCCTCGACATTTGATGAACCTCCTACACGACATGTGCAGGTGTCGGAGATGGTTATTGAAAAGGCCAAACGTCTGGTGGAACATGGGCGTGACGTTGTCATTTTGCTCGATTCTATAACGCGTCTTGGGCGGGCCTTTAATACAGTGGTGCCATCCTCGGGCAAGGTCTTGTCGGGTGGTGTTGATTCCAATGCATTGCAGAGACCGAAGAGATTTTTTGGTGCTGCTCGAAATATTGAAGAAGGCGGCTCGTTGACAATCATCGCCACAGCGCTTGTTGATACAGGCTCACGGATGGATGAAGTCATCTTCGAAGAATTCAAGGGTACGGGCAACAGTGAAATAATTCTCGATCGCAAAGTTTCCGACAAACGGATCTTCCCGGCGATTGATGTTGCGCGCTCTGGAACACGTAAGGAAGAGCTGCTGATCGATCAGGATCAACTCAAGAAGGTTTACGTGTTGCGACGTATTCTTAATCCGATGGGTGCATTGGATGGAATCGAGTTCTTGATCGACAAACTCAAGTCAACGAAAACAAATGATGAGTTTTTTGACTCGATGAATACCTAGAAAATATTCCAAGCGTTAGATGTTAGACTGGTTTCAAGTTGTAAAGACTCCAGTTTCACGTGAAACCACTTGGATTTGATCATTCAAATATTTGTCTACTTCAACGCGCCTCGTTTCAAACGGTGGCGCGTTGTTGTTTCAGGGTTTGAATCAATTCATCCGGATCGGTGATGGGTTTTGAGCATTGCATTCCAAGACAGACATATGCTGCGGCCTTGTCTTTGATGGGCGTTTTTCCTTCTGCCCAGGGGGCGGATGTTTCACGTGAATCTTTGATGGAAGAAAAAGTTGCTCCCGGTAGTGAGACCTGAAAGGTCGCTTTGCGGAGTTCTTCGGCGTTTTTGTCTCCGATGATGACGATATGGCTTCCACTCATCAGGTCTATGGCCCCACACAGGATGCCGGTATGAGAGATAAGGTTTGCGGCGATATCCGTTGCAAAGCTGTCTACGAGCATGGCGGCTTGTTCGCGATATCGATCATCGCCTGTGAGCAGGGATAGATAGGACAGGTTTGATAATTGAATAGCGTTGGCGTTGGGTGTGGCATCGTCTGTTCCAGATGATAGCCGGGCGATGATGTCGGAGGTGTCATCTGCGGTGGTTGCATAACGGCTGTATTCAGGGAGCCAGTGGCGGGCATGGAGTGTGTCTGTCCATTGGATTGCCGTTTCCAGGTATTGGTTTTGACCGGTTGCCTCAAATAGCAGGATAGCGGACCAGATCATATTGGCGTAATCGCTGGCGGTGGCCTTGGCGCCCAATTTATCCATACGGAAGGAATGGCGCAGTCGTCCATTTTCGTCGCTCATGGATGTTTTCACGAATGTGAAAGCGGTGGCGGCTCGTTCTATCCATTGGGGGTTCTTGAAGACCAGCCCTGCATGGGTGAGGGCGGCAATCATGAGGCCGTTCCAGTCGGCCAGGATCTTATCGTCGAGGCCAGGTCTTGTGCGTGTGGCCCGGGCTGTCAGTAGCTTGTCACGCAGGGTTTTGAGTTTTTCCTCCTGAGGGTCGTCAAGCAGTTCCAGGGTGTGCAATCGGTTGAGGATGTTTTTTCCCTCCCAATTCCCCCCTTGAGAGACGTCATAGATTTGGGAGAAAAACTGCGCATCCTCCTCGCCTAGAATCTTGGTTATTTCGCTCTTGTCCCAGACATAGAATTTTCCCTCCTCGCCTTCCGAGTCGGCATCCAAAGAAGCTGCAAAGCCTCCCCCTGGTGTGAGCATTTCTGTTTCAAGCCAGGTTACGGTTTCTTCAATTCGTCGTTTGTAGAGGGGTTTTTGGGTTTCGCGATAAGCGTGCGTTAAAAGGTCGAGAAGCAGAGCATTGTCGTAGAGCATCTTTTCAAAGTGTGGGGCAAGCCATCGTTCATCGACCGAATAGCGTGAGAAACCTCCTGCGAGATGATCATAGATGCCACCTTGGCAGATATGATCGAGTGTTGTTTCCACGGCATGTTTCGCATTGTTGTCTTGGTATCGAATTGCACTTCGCCACAAGTACCAAAAGAAGCTCCATTGGGGAAATTTGGGGGCACCGGAAATGCCTCCGTTGTGCATGTCGCAAGCCTTGGTCATGCGTGTTGCCAGGTCATGCAAGAGAGGGTCGGTGATGGGTGCCTGATGATCGGCGGTTGGATGTTGCTTGATGGCGTTGGTGATGAGGGTCGCGTTGTGAGCAACCTTTTCAGGTTCTTTATTGTAGATGTTGGAAATGGATTGCAGCACACCAATAAAGCTCGGTCGGCCAAAACTTGGGACCTTGGGAAAGTAAGTGCCGCCCCAGAAGGGCCGAGCCTCACTATCGAGAAACATTGTCAGGGGCCAACCGCCCTGTTGGTTCATGGCGTGCAGGGCATTCATGTAGATGGCGTCGATGTCCGGGCGCTCTTCACGGTCAATCTTTATGTTGACGAAGAGCTCGTTCATGACATCAGCTGTTTCTTGATCTTCGAAGCTCTCATGGGCCATCACATGGCACCAATGACAAGCGGCGTAACCAATGGAGATCAAGATTGGCTTGTTCAAGCGCTTGGCTTCTTCCAGTGCCTCAGGACCCCAGGCCCACCAATGAACGGGGTTGTCCTTATGTTGGAGGAGATATGGGCTTGTTTCGTCCACGAGGCGGTTGCGGCTCATGTTAGTTTTCCTGAGGGTTCTTTTGTTGTTTCGAGAATGTAGACAGTGGCGTATGTCGTTCCTTATGGCTTGTCCACCTTAGCCTACAAATAATCTCGACGGTCTGCGGGTACTCATTTTAAAATGAGACTTGATTTTGAATGTCTATGGACAGAGGTATCAGCATTTTAGATACGATTTTTGCTCTTTCATCTGCCAAGGGGCGTGCCGGTGTTGCGGTTGTTCGCGTTTCAGGACCCAAAGCCAGAGCGGTTGCGAACCAGATGGCGGGTGTGCCTGGTCGTCCGTTGGAACCGCGTCGCGTTCGTTTGGCCAAGATTCGCCATCCCATTAGTGGGGCAATACTGGATCGCGGTCTGGCTGTATGGTTTCCTGCTCCGGAAAGTTTTACGGGTGAGGACGTTGTTGAATTTCAAATTCACGGCGGGCGTGCGGTTGTCCAATCTCTGTTGGAGGCTCTTTCTCAAATCGAAGATTGCCGGTTTGCAGAACCGGGAGAATTTACCCGCCGCGCGTTTGGTGCCGGCAAGCTTGATTTAGCGGAAGTGGAAGGGCTGGCCGACCTTATTGATGCGGAGACCGAGGCGCAAAGGGTGCAGGCATTGCGGCAGGCGAGTGGGGGTTTGTCCCGCATCTATGAGACTTGGCGGGCTGAGATAATTAAAGCGCGTGCGGGTCTTGAAGCGGCTATTGATTTTTCTGACGAGGAGGATGTGGCACGAGCATCTATTGAGGGTGTGAATGAAATTATTGGAAAGCTTAGAGACGACATAGTCAAGCATCTTGGGGACGGTCATCGCGGAGAGATTGTTCGAGATGGATTTCGGATTGTTCTGGTGGGTGCGCCCAATGTGGGTAAGTCCAGTCTGCTTAACGCATTGGTGCGTCGGGATGCTGCTATTGTTTCGTCTGAGCCGGGAACAACGCGCGATATTGTTGAAGTGCGGCTCGATCTAGCAGGCTTTGCTGTTGTGGTGATGGATACGGCGGGCATTCGCGATGCTGCCGGAGATATTGAAAGAGAAGGTATTCGCCGCACGATCGTGAGTGTTCGCGATGCTGATCTTGTGATTTGGATGATGGATTTAGATCGTCCTTCAGGGCCGCCGCCATCTGATGTGATGGAGAGAGCTGGCAAGACGATTGTGGTGCTCAATAAATGTGATCTGGTGGATGGGATCGATCTTGAAGGGGTTCGCAAGGGCTGGTCACCTGGTGCTCGCAAGTGGTTGCAAAGTGTTGGTGAGCCCTCAGTGATCAGTGCGCGAGATGGCTGTGGTGTTGATGAACTCACTAACAGGCTTTCGGATATTGTTCGCGATCGAATAGGGGATGTTAAGTCGTCGGTTCTCACGCGCGTTCGGCATCGCACTCATTTAATGGCTTGCCAAAAAGACCTTGAGGAATTTCTAGATGGTTCGAGTGGGGATGAGATTGAATTGCAGGCGGAGCTGTTGCGCTCGGCTAGTGATGCGCTGGGACGGATAACTGGCCGCGTAGATGTTGAAGAAGTTCTCGATGATGTGTTTGGGCAATTCTGTATTGGCAAGTGATCTACGCAAAGGTTGCTTTCAGAGTTCATTTTCTTTGAAATGATCCCAATGTTTCACGTGAATCTTTTCTTAGACTGTTCTTCATTTCCTTGATTGTTTCACGTGAATCATTGCTTTCGCGGCCGTGTTTTGCCATGAATGATTTCTTTTAAGAGATGGAGAATGAATGAACGCACGGACATCATATGATGTTGTGGTTGTGGGCGGTGGTCATGCCGGTTGTGAGGCTGCGGGCGCCAGCGCGCGGATGGGTGCTCGTACGGCCCTGGTCACCCACAAGAAATCCACCATTGGTGTGATGTCGTGCAATCCAGCGATCGGGGGGCTGGGAAAGGGCCATCTGGTTCGAGAGATCGATGCGCTTGATGGTTAT
>JAJRZC010000369.1 GCA_024275435.1 Alphaproteobacteria bacterium | reverse complement strand
GAGCTTCACCCATTGCGTGATCCTTCCGTGGCGAGGGATGGGGTTGTTACACCCTTTATACACCGAAGATCACGCAATGGTTCTATCTGTTGGCAATGTACCTCGTGAATAATCCGGGCTAACATACGTGACAATGCTAATTCGGAGTCTCTGAATGCGATTAACAGGTGAACAGGGCACCTTTTGTCGCAACAATTTATACTTGAATACGACGAGGCAAGACAAAGCATTGAGGTTCTTGTCACTCCACTCAAACAGAACCTAACAGTTACAGCTTAAGAGGGCATGCAGGGCTTGCGACCATCGACAAGTTGGACCACTGGAGTTTAGCTGATTCCGACGACGATATATTATTGCGACAAGTATGCCTGACTTTAAGGGGAATTGGAAAGTGCAAACAACATCGACAACTAAAATCAAGCCGATGTTTCGCTGGGCTGGCAGCAAAAGAAAGCAAGTCGAAAGATTAGCGGAATACTGGTCTGCTGACTTTGAGCGATACGTGGAACCGTTCGCTGGTTCCGCTTGCCTCTTCCTCCACTTGAACCCCGACCACGCCTTAATTGCAGACAAGAATGCGGACTTGATCGAGGCGTACCAAGTAATTATTGACTCCCCTGACGAAGTCTTTCAGGCAATGGTGCGAAAGAAGCGTATCGCTTCAACCTACTATTATTTGCGAAAACAAGACCCGGAGAAAATGACACGATTCGATAGAGCGGTCAGATTTCTATACTTGAATCGCAATTGCTTTAACGGAATTTACAGAACGAATCGACAAGGTACATTCAACGTCCCTTTTTCAAAAGCGAGTGCATGTCGCTATTTGACCAAAAGAGAGTTCATGGACTCTGTTGAGTGTTTGCGGAAAGCTGAATTTCGCGACTGGGACTTCGGAACAACGCTTAGATATGTGCGTGCAGGAGATTTTGTCTACCTAGACCCGCCGTACATGGTTGATTCTCGTAGGATGTTTAACGAATACGGAAAAAAACCGTTTACACCAGAAGACTTACATAGACTAAAATGTCACCTTGAGAAAATAGACGAAAGGGGCGCTTCGTTTGTCGTTTCATATGCTGACTGCAAAGAGGCGCGAGATCTTGGCGAGGATTGGCAGCTTAAACGAATGCGAGTTAGACGACACATTGCGGGGTTTTCTGATGCTCGACGTAGTGCGTACGAAGTCCTAATAACGAACATAGAGAAATAGTCGGTGCAATATGGCCAAGAAAAAACCTAAGAAACAAAGTCCTTCACCACGACCAATTGGCGTTAAATCGGTCCCGCCGTCGAGCTTAAAACCGAATCCGCATAATCCGCGAGCCCTATTTGACAAGGAGCCCCACGACACCTTACGCCAATCAATCGAGAGGGTTGGAATTCTTGTGCCGCTGACTGTTTATTTCAACACAAAGCGAAGTTGCTTCACCATTCTTGATGGGCAACGCAGGTGGTTGTGTGCAAAAGAATTGAGCCTGGCCAAAATACCGGTCAATGAAGTTTCTGAGCCATCTTTGGTTCAAAATATTATCACAATGTTCCAGATTCACAAACTGCGTGAAGACTGGGAATTGATGCCAACTGCATTAAAGCTTGAGCTGTTGATGAACAAGTTGGACGAACGAAACGAGGGGCGCCTTGCGGCATTGACCGGCCTAGATCAAGCCGTAGTTTTGCGTTGTAAAAAACTGCTCTCTTTTGCCAAAAAGTACCAAGACCTGATGCTCGACCCCGATCCCAAGAACCGAATAAAGGCCGACTTCTTTATTGAGCTTTATGCTGTTCGAAACGATCGGCTGGTAAAGTCCTTTGATTGGTTTAAGCCAGACAAGTTTACCAAGGCTATGTTGGATAGATATAAAGAGGGGCGATTCACCAAGAGTCCGATCCGATTGAAGTCTGTAACTGACTTTCGAAAAATCAAACAATACATTTCGCAGGCCAAGAACGCGAAAAAAGAAAAGGTTTTGAGCAAAAGGCTAAGAGAGTACTCAGAAAACCAAGAGTTTGACCTAGATCACCTTGAAATTTCTTCAGCAACGGTTGCAGCAGAGGCGAAAGCCATGGGGAAAATCGCCAATAAACTGATCGATGAGTTAGAGAAGATCGAAATTGACAGCTTTATTGGAGAAGCTGATCTATGGAACTCCCTTGATACTTTGCGAAAAACACTAACATCAAAACTTAGAGAAGCTGGCAGGAGGATTCGATGAAAAGACCGCAGAACCGCGGTGCTCCAATCGATCTTCAGCGGTATCGAAAGTGGGGAAGCGAATTTGCAAGCTTTCGGCGTCAGGTACCCGAAGGTCGTGTTAGAGATTGGATCAACAAGTTTGATGGCAAGCATCATGACATCATCGCCAGAATTCTCGATTGCGTCGACTTCATTACCCATGAGCAAATGGCGGAGGCGTTCCGCCGTGTTCTTTCGGGCCTCGAAGGCTGGAACAAAAATGAGAAACAACGCCAAGGTGAATGGAGGTTCGTAGCGTACTCTGGCTCTTCAGGCGAAAGTGGAGACCAGATGCTCACAAAATTTCGTCATGCAAACAATATGAATGGGGCTCCGTATAACAAGCTGTTCATTCATCGTAGTGACATCGTTCGCGCGGGCCTAGGGGGTGATGACACCGTTGTTTTGGTCGATGACTTTGTTGGCACGGGCGACCAAGCCTGTGATTATTGGGATACGGTTTATGGAGAGTTGGTCGCTGAAGTTGGTCGCATCTACTTGGTTGTACCTGCGGGGACTGCAAATGCGATAGCGAGAATTAATGACGAAACAGGTTTGGAGGCAATTTCTCATTTTGACCTAAAGGACACCGATAATATATTTAACACGAAATGCAAAACTTTTAGCGCAAATGAAAAACAAGTCATCCTCGATTATTGCAAAGCTGTTGACGATAAACATCCGAAGGGCCATGGAGATTGCGGGTTGCTCGTAGTTTTTTCTCACACCATTCCAAACAACTCCATTCCAATCCTTGGTAAACGCAAAAACGGCTGGGAGCCATTGTTTAGTAGATATGACTGATTACGTTTGAAACAGTCGGCAGTGTTTCTGCCATGCGTATCGCGTAAGGCCTAAACGTTTGGTTCTTCAGTGATTTTAGTGGCTAACGGGAAAACGCACGAATTTCAGGGCTATTTGAGATTTCACCATAGGAACCGCTGAGCCCCTCCGCCGTCGCCCTCACATCAGCCCTTCGCCTTGCCGTTGAGGGCTTATGTGAGGGTGATGGTGGTGGAGCGGTCCCTCTGTCGAGCCTGAGCTGAAGACTGCACCGATACAATTGTTCACTTAAATCAGCCATTAAAATCCCTGAAGAACCAAACGTTTTATACTGGGACATCCACATGTAGTCGTCTTGACGCGGAGCACCGTAACAGTGCAGTCCGATAGTTGATGACACAGGCAGATTTTTTGATTTACCCTGCATTTACCCACCACTTCGACGCGTATTGCCCCACTCCTCGTCCCTGCCTCGGCCCGTCACACCGAAGTCGCGGTGGTTGTTTTCACTGCTGCGAGTTTGCATCCCATTGAGACCGCTGAAAGACCAAGTGGCCTGGGGTGATTGCTCATCCAGGGCTTCCGCAGACCCGTACGTGCCCGCATTTGAGCATACGGTTCCTTAGTCTTAGAATCATGGTTTCGCTGCGTGACGAAGCTTGGAACGAATTGCGCGTGCGGGAGCAAGCGGGAAGCGATGGAGCAATACGCCGAATTTCTCCCAGTGCCTCGAGCGGATGTTGTTGCGGAGATTTAGCCATCGGCACGTTGGCGATGACGTTACGTGCGCCTGCACAGCCGCAGTGTCTGAGGTGCCCGCGCGATGGACATCTTCACGACGATTGTTCAAACATCGAAAATACTCGGCGTGAGCGTCTACGCCTTGCGATAGCCCAAGATTGACGGATACCGTTCGGGGATAGAATAATCCCCTTGAAAGGAATCCTCAATGAGAGAATCAGACCCTACGGCAACCGCCGTCCCGGCCCCCAAGAGCCGACGTTACCCCAAAGACTTCCAGCAAGATTCCGTTCGTCTGGTAACCGAAGAGAAATACACATTTAAGGCGGCTGCTAAGGCAGTTGGCGTGAGCGAGAAGAGCCTGCGAGATTGGCATAAG
>JAJRZC010000368.1 GCA_024275435.1 Alphaproteobacteria bacterium | reverse complement strand
GGAGAAGGGGAGCCCCAAGAGATTGTTTTGCGCTTTTCAAAGAAGGTCGCCAGACGCGTGCAGGAGACGCAATGGCATCACACCCAGAAAATTGAAGAGCAAAAAGACGGCTCCGTCATCTGGCGGGCGCGAGTGGCCGAATGGCGCGAACTCTTGCCCTGGGTGCGCGGCTGGGGCGCGGACGTGGAAGTGCTGGCGCCGGAAGGGCTGCGCCGAGCGCTGGCGCGCGAGACACGGCGGCTGGGGAGATTGTATGGGGTAGGTAACGCAAAATCCACAGACGATTTGATTGCTCATCGCAGGAAACACGATGGAGAAGAACAATCTCTGATTACTCATCTGACTGAAACAGCACAATTAGCAGGATACTTCGCTGCAAAAATAGGATTGCCTGAAATCGGCAAGATTATGGGACTGTTGCATGATTTTGGCAAGGCCAGTGATAAATTTCAAGGATATCTTCGTTCCCAAATGGGTTTGGTTAGCCCGGACGAAGACGGTTATGTAGATGCGAAACGTGGTGAGGTTGACCACTCGACCGCAGGCGCACAACTGGTTTATCAGAAGCTTGCCAATCGAGGACGCGAGGGACAGTTCTTAGCGCAATTTTTGGCACTGGCAATCGCCTCGCACCACTCAGGGCTAATTGATTGTCTGACGCCTGATGGAAAGAATAATTTTCAGCGGCGCCTTGAGAAGCCCGACGAGGATACGCACTACAACGAAGCAAGGAAGAAGTTACCAACGATAGAGCAACAATTGGATGAACTTCTGGCTCAACCGGTTGAAAAACCTTTCTTTGCAAAAATATTCCAGGAAATTAGGGAAGAGTCGGATTCGGGAGATACTCTAGCATTCAAACAGGGTTTATTGGCGCGTTTTTTGTTCAGCTGCTTGCTAGATGCTGACCGTTTAAACACCGCAGACTTCGAGTTCCCCGAAAATGAGTTGATGCGTCATTACGGGAAATATATCTCTTGGAGCATTCTCATTGAGCGTTTGGAAAAGAAATTCGATGAATTTGCCCAGGAAACCGCCCAAATGGAATTGGGAAGCCGGGCTTGGGAGGTCAATCAAATCCGGGCACGAGTGGCGCAAGCCAGTTTAGATGCCGCCAGCAAGCCCAAAAGCATATACCAATTAACCGTCCCGACCGGCGGCGGTAAGACACTTTCCAGTTTGCGCTTCGCGTTGCACCACGCAAAAAAACACAACATGGAACGAGTTTTCTATATCGTCCCCTACATCACCATCATAGACCAGAATGCCAAAACGGTGCGTGAGATTCTGGAAAAAGAGGGCGAACGTGACACAATCGTCCTAGAACACCACTCTAACCTGACACCTGAAAAGGAAACCCGCCGCCACAATTTACTGGCGGAAAACTGGGACGCGCCGATTGTATTCACCACTCAGGTGCAATTTCTGGAGGCGCTCTTTGGCGGAGGCACGCGGGATGCCCGTCGGATGCATCAGTTGGCAAACTCAGTCATCATCTTGGACGAGGTGCAAACCATCCCTGTCAAACTGACACACATGTTCACAACAGCCTTGCGGTTTCTAGCCCATGACTGCGGCTCAACGGTTGTGCTATGCACAGCTACTCAGCCGCCCTTTGATAGAACAGGAAATCCCTACCGGGAACTGAACATTGGCCTGGAGCAACACATCATTCAAAACGAAGATGAACTTTTCAAGAAACTGAAACGCGTTGAAGTTCATGATGCGCGCAAACCTGGCGGGTACAACCATGTAGAAATCGCCGATTTGGCAGCACGCGCTTTGGAGGAGAAAGACAGCGTCTTGGTTGTGGTCAATACACGCGCCGTAGCACGGGCGATTTATCAAGAAATCAAGGCACGCAATCTGGCGACAGCCTACCACCTGAGTACGAATATGTGCCCGGCACACCGTCTGGTAAAATTGAAAGAAATTAAGGCAAAACTAGGTAAGGATGAACCCGTCATTTGTGTAAGCACCCAACTCATCGAAGCTGGGGTGGATATTGATTTTGGCGCAGTAATTCGCTCCCTGGCCGGGTTGGATTCCATTGCCCAGGCGGCGGGGCGTTGCAACCGGCACGGCAGGCGCAATGGGTTGGGAAGTGTATGGGTAGTCAACCCCAGGGATGAGAATCTTGCCAGGTTACCGGATATCATGATTGGCAGGGAGAAAGCACAAACTGTGCTTGATACCTTCAAAGATGCTCCCGATGCATACGACAACGACCGGATTGGGTTGCAAGCGATTGAAGAATACTACCGGTACTACTACCGGATTCGCAAGGACAAGATAGATTATCCCGTCAGCCAAGACTCTCCAATCGGTAGAGATGATCATCTGTTTAATTTGTTGGCGCGAAACGCCCTGTCTGTGGATGAATACAAAAACCTTCATCACGCTCCGCCGGAGATTCTCTTACGGCAATCGTTTCGCTCGGCAGGGAAAGTCTTCCATGTCATCGATTCAATGACGCAAGGTGTTGTCGTTCCATACCGAGATGGCAAAACCGTAATCGCTGATTTATGCAGTGCGTCAGAATTGGGAAAGCAACATCAACTTCTCAAAAAAGCACAACACTACTCTGTAAATCTGTTTGCTCATCAATTCAAAAAATTGCTCAAACAAGGGGCTGTCATGGAGGTACAGAGCGGTAGCGGCACTTACTACTTGGACGAGCAATACTATAGCGACGAATTCGGCTGGAGTAATGAGCCGGTTAGCAATCCAGGGACGCTTTTTGTGTAAAGGAGGTTTTGATGAAATACAAAAACATCGTGGAGTTCAAAGTCTGGGGCAGGTACGCCCTTTTCACCGACCCACTAACAAAAATCGGCGGTGAAAAGTTCTCATACCAGATTCCCACCTACGAGGCGCTCAAGGGGATTTTGAGTTCGGTTTATTGGAAGCCCACTTTCGTGTGGATTGTAGACAAAGTGCGGGTGATGAAACCCATTCGCACCCAAACCCGCAGCGCAAAACCGGTGAAATACGGCAGCAGCGGACATGATCTTGCCATCTATACTTACCTGGCGGACGTGGAATATCAGGTGCAGGCGCACTTTGAATGGAACGAAAAACGCCCAGACCTGGAAAAAGACAGAAATGAAAACAAACATTTTTATGTCGCCAAACGCATGATTGAACGCGGAGGCAGACGGGATGTGTTTCTGGGGACACGCGAATGCCAGGGCTATGTCGAACCGTGTACATTTGGCGAAGGCAAAGGCGCATATGACGGTTACGGAGAACTTGCCTTCGGGTTGATGTTCCACGGTTTTGACTATCCCGACGAAAGCAAGCCCGTCGAACTTTGGGCGCGTTTCTGGCGACCTGTGATGAAAGATGGCGTTGTAACCTTCCCGCACCCAAATGAAACTCAGGCGCTCATTCGGAAATTCGTACGGAAGATGACAGCCGCTCCACCCGATTCAGTCGGTTTGAAAGAAGAAGGGCTGCTCGAAGGTTATATGGAAGGGAATGTGTAAGATGAATTGGATTCAAAGTCTGTATGAGACCTATGAGAATTGCAACAGCAGTATAGGATATGTGTCAGGCGCACCGCGTCCATTGTTACCAATTTGTCATATCACGGTCAAAGCGCACATTGAAGTCGTCATAGACGGAAACGGGAATTTCCGGCGCGCCCGGATTGTTGACAAAGATGAAGCAACCACAATTATCCCTGCCACGGAGAGTTCTGCTGGCAAAGCGGGCAGTCGGCCCAAAAGCCACCCCTTGAGCGACAAACTTCAATACCTTGCCGGGGACTTCACAGCGTATGGTGGCGTGGTCAATTCCGGCTTTGCCAAAGATCCCGCCGAGCCCTTCCACGAGTATGTCGCCCTGCTGACTGCATGGTGCCAATCGGAATATGCCCATCCCAAAGCATGCGCCGTGTTGGCCTATGTCCAGAAGAAAACATTGGTGCGGGATCTGGTAGCCCAAGGGATTTTGTTGCTCGATGACGATGGCAAACTCGTGAGCAAGGAAAATGCGAACCGGGATAGGAATACCAAAGACATTTTCTCGGTCGTGAACCCGCAGTATCAGGCTGTGGTGCGCTGGGTTGTAGAACCTCCCCCTGCAAGCGATGAACACCGAACATGGATGGACAACACCTTGTGGGATAGCTGGACAAATTACTACTTGAATAGCCGTGAGGCTACTGGTTTGTGTCTGGTAACCGGAGAGGAACAATTACTCACAAACAACCACCCCAAATACATTCTCCGGGAAGGTGATGGCGCTAAACTGATTTCGGCCAACGATACAAGCGGTTTCACATTCAGAGGACGTTTTCTCAATGACGAACAGGCATGTGGCGTTGGATTGGAAACATCACAAAAGGCTCATTACGCTCTGGCCTGGTTGATAAGCCGCCAGGGTTATCAGCGAGAAAAGTTGGCCATCGTCGCCTGGGCGACTTCCGGAGTGTCGGTCATTCAGCCTACCGATGACCCCATTGATGCGCTCTTTGGTGATTTGCCCATTGAAAAAATCCCCCAGGCCGATACCGGCCAAACGGTAGCTATCCGCCTGAAGAAGAAAATCGCTGGATATCGCCAGGAGATTGGCGATACCACAGGCCTGGTAGTCATGGCAGTTGACTCGGCCACCCCTGGAAGACTCGCTATTGTGTATTACCGCAGGCTAAGCGGTTTCGCTTTCTTAGTCCGCATAGAGCGCTGGCACGAGTCCTGTTCTTGGAAGCATACTTACCGCTATGTGGAAGAAAAAGACGAGAAAGGAAAAACAAAAAGGCGCTACATTCCCTTTGTTGGCGCGCCATCTCCTTCTGCTATTGCCGAGGCCGCTTACGGCACGCGCCTGGATGCCAAGTTGAGAAAAGCCACCATCAAACGCCTGCTTCCCTGCATTGTGGATGAGCAGCCTATCCCTCATGATCTGGTGGAATCTGTAGTTAGGCGCGCGTCTAACAGAGCAGGCCTTGGTCATTGGGAATGGGAGAAAGCGTTGAGCATTGCCTGCGCCTTGTTCAGAAAATTCAAAGAAGGAAAGGAGAATTACGATATGACTCTGGATGAAACACGCACCTCGCGCGATTACCTGTATGGGAGACTGTTGGCGATTGCTGATGTGCTGGAAGAACGGGCACTCTCTGAGGCTGAGAAAAACCGCCCCACAAGCGCAACCCGCTATATGCAACGGTTTTCCCAGCGCCCCTTCCAAACGTGGAAACAAATTCACGATTCGCTCACGCCCTACCTGATGCGGTTGGGCAACAAAGCCTACTACTACAAAAACCTGATAGCGGAGGTGAAGGGAT
Source organism: Alphaproteobacteria bacterium (assembly GCA_024275435.1). Taxonomy (GTDB): domain Bacteria; phylum Pseudomonadota; class Alphaproteobacteria; order Rhizobiales; family Hyphomicrobiaceae; genus JAJRZC01. The sequence goes on along the minus strand of JAJRZC010000368.1, from coordinate 1,464 downwards.
TATTTGACCCTGATGACTATGTTGATAACCGACCGTTGACAGGCGAATACCTGCTGGCTTACTACTGCCAACGGCAAAAAATGTGGGCGAAGAAAGAAAAGCCTGCCACTGACGAGGAAGAACCTTCCGATGAGAACTAACCATTTTACAACACGAAAGGAGAAACAACCATGACTACCCTCTCGCACAAAATCGACTTTGCCGCTATCATTGTTGTCAACCACGCCAACCCCAATGGCGATCCGCTGAACGGCAACCGCCCGCGTTATGATTACGAGGGCTATGGCGAAATTTCCGATGTTGCCATCAAACGCAAAATCCGCAACCGTTTGCTAGACCGCTACAATCAGTTACAGGCTGAAGGGGATGCTGAAGGACAGGCCATCTTTGTCCAATCAGATGATAACAAGGTGGACGACTATCCCAGCCTACGCAAGCGTGCCGAAGGCGAAATTGAGAAAAGCCTGTGGAAAGACAAGAAAAAATTCGTCGAGGCCGTCTGCAAAAAGTGGATAGATGTCCGTGCTTTTGGCCAGTTATTCGCCTATAGTAGCAGCAAAAAAGGCGAAGGAGTTTCTGTTGGTATTCGCGGGCCAGTGTCTATCCATCCCGCGTTTTCTGTTGCCCCCATCTTGGACCGCATTTCTAGCATTCAGATTACCAAAAGCGTTAGTGGTGAAGGCGAAGGCGAAAAGCGCGCTTCCGACACGATGGGGATGAAGCACCGCGTAGACCACGGCGTTTACGTTTTCTACGGCAGCATGAACCCGCAACTGGCATCCAAAACCGGTTTCTCCGATGAAGACTCCCAGGCTATAAAAGAAGCCTTGCGCACGCTGTTCGTCAACGATGCCTCCTCCGCACGGCCTGAAGGCAGCATGGAGGTTTACAAAGTCTACTGGTGGGAGCATAACAGCCCCAACGGGCAATACTCTTCAGTAAAAGTGCATCGGACTGTGCGGGACAGGGTTCGCGTCAAAGATGGGGTTGATGTACCCCAAAGCATTGACGATTATTACATCCCGACGCAGGAAGAAATCGAAGCGGAACTGCCCGACCTGAACTGTGAAGTATTTGATGGCGAGTAAGCATCATCTCCCCACAGGACGTGGAACTCATCGAGATGCTGTAAAACAAAAAAACTCCCCCCTTTTCACCAGAGAAGGGGGGAGGACATCATCCTATCTGTGGCTCCACCCAGGCCAGTACCAACGCCGCCAGTTCGAGCGCTCGTCGCGCTTCAGCCAGGCAGATACCACATCATGGAGTGTGCTCATACAGCACCTTGCCCTCGCGCAACGCCGAGCGATAAACCAAACCGGGCGTATCTCCAAGCCGCTCGATTTGTTCGCTCGAAGCGAGCTGGACATCCACCGGCGTCAACAACCCCCGCAAGGCGCGCCGGATGCGAATGCTCTCCTGCCGTTGATGCGTGACCTCCGGCAGGATGACCAGCAAGTCCAG
>JAJRZC010000367.1 GCA_024275435.1 Alphaproteobacteria bacterium | reverse complement strand
ACGACGGCCTCATCACGCAGCTCGAAAAGTACAATAAGGTGGTCGATGCTTGGTCCAAGTGCACCGACAAGATCGCCAAGGAAATGATGGATCGTATTTCCGCAGTGGAGATAGACAAGAAAACAGGGCGCCAAAAACCTATCAATTCCGTTTACATGATGAGCCATTCCGGTGCTCGTGGATCGCCCACCCAGATGCGTCAGCTGGCAGCCATGCGCGTCCTGATGACCAAACCTTCCGGCGAAATCATCGAGACACCGATCTTATCCAACTTTAAGGAAGGCCTGTCGGTTCTCGAATACTTCAACTCGACCCATGGAGCGCGTAAAGGTCTCGCAGACACGGCTTTGAAAACCGCAAACTCCGGCTACCTCACACGTCGACTTGTTGATGTTGCCCAAGACTCAATCATCACCTCGGATGATTGCGGCACAGACGGCAGCATCAAGGTTCAGGCAGTGGTCGATTCGGGTACTGTCGTCGTAACCTTGGCAGCACGTGCTCTGGGACGCACAATTGCCGAAGACGTAATCGATCCTGCAACCGGGGAAAAGATTCTGGAAGCCGGAGAGCTTGTTGAAGAACGCCACGCCGAGGCACTCACCAAAGCTGAAGTGCAGGAAGTCCGCATTCGCTCCGTGTTGACTTGCGAGTCTACCAACGGTGTGTGCGGTAAGTGCTATGGCCGCGATCTGGCACGTGGAACACCGGTTAACATCGGTGAGGCTGTTGGTGTCATTGCCGCCCAATCCATCGGCGAGCCGGGCACCCAGCTGACGATGCGCACGTTCCACATTGGTGGCACGGCGAACGTTGTCGACACCTCATTCATCGAGTCGAACTTCAACGGCAAGGTGAAGATGAAGAATCGCGACGTCGTTAAGAACAGCGAGGGCCGCATGATTGCCATGGGCCGTTCCATGCAGGCAGTGATTGTTGACCAATCAGGCAAGGAACTTGCGACTCACAAAATCCCCTATGGTGCTCTTGTTCATGTTGATGATGGCAATGAAGTAAAGCGTGGCACGCGCTTGGCACAGTGGGATCCATACACCAGACCGATTTTGACCGAAGTTGAAGGTGTCGTCTCCTTTGAGGATCTCATCGAAGGCGTTTCTGTCCGTGAGCAAACCGATGAGGTGAAAGGCACCACCAACCGGGTTATCGTGGATTGGCGCGCTTCACCAAAGGGAGCAGATCTGAAACCAGCAATTGTGGTCCTCGATAAGAAGGGTGAGCCCATCAAGGTGAAACGTGGTGGAGATGCGCGTTACCTTCTCAACGTGGACGCAATCCTGTCCGTAGACCTCAAGGAAAAGGTCAAGGCCGGAGATGTACTCGCACGTATTCCGTTAGCATCCGCCAAGTCGGGAGACATCACCGGTGGTCTTCCACGTGTTGCCGAACTGTTCGAAGCACGCCGTCCCAAGGACCATGCGATTATTGCCGAGCAAACAGGCATCATCGAATTTGGTAAGGACTACAAGAACAAGCAACGCATCACCATTCGACCCGAAGATGAAACCGAAGATCCCGTCGAATATCTCATCCCTCGCGGCAAGAACCTGGCGGTTCAACCAGGAGATCGTATCGAGCGTGGCGACTACATCTATGATGGTCACCCCGCTCCCCATGACATTCTGGCCATTAAGGGCGTTCAGGAACTGGCATTCTATCTGATCAATGAAATTCAGGATGTCTACCGTCTTCAGGGCGTGACCATCAACGACAAGCATATCGAAGTGATTGTCCGTCAGATGCTTCAGAAGGTCGAGGTCACCGACGTCGGCGAAACAGAACTCATCAAGGGTGAACAGGTCGACCGTCACGACTTTGCGAAAACAAACGCACTCGCTGAGAAGGAAGGTCGCCGTCCGGCAACGGCGGTTCCTGTCCTGCTGGGCATTACCAAAGCATCTCTGCAAACCAAGTCGTTCATCTCGGCCGCTTCCTTCCAGGAAACAACTCGCGTTCTCACCGAGGCAGCGGTTGCAGGTAAGGCAGACACCCTTCTCGGTTTGAAGGAAAATGTCATCGTTGGCCGTTTGATCCCCGCAGGCACCGGCGGCATGCTCCGTCGTATTCGCCAAGTAGCCAACAAACGCGACGATCTAATAGCCCGTGAAACTGCCAAAGAAGCGGCCAAGCAGGTGACAAGTGAAACGGGAGACGCCGGTTAGCCAGAAACGGCATCTTCTCCTGTATTCTTAACGCCCAAACAATCGCCACGTCTTTATCCGAGTAGGTAAGGACGTGGCGATTTTAATTTAACGGGCGTTGAAACAGATATGTCTTGCGATGATAACCACGCAACTTACCCACCGCTCAACACATTAAAGCAGGTCGCTGAGAATATATGGATTGTCGATGGCCCGGTCATTCCTTTCGGTCCTGCTTTCCTCAAGATGCCGTTTCCCACCCGTATGACCATCATCCGTGGGCCCGGCAAGGACTTGTTCATCCATTCGCCAACGCCCCTAACCGACAAACTCAAGGCCGAAATAGAAGAAATAGGAGAACCGCGTTGGCTAATCGGCCCAAACCGTATCCACTACTGGTGGATTCCCATGTGGCACACAGCCTACCCCCAAGCACAAGTTTTCCTGGCACCGCGTATCTGTGAGCAGGCCGGAAAGATGATCGACTTCGAGGCACAAGACTTGGATGCCCGTGAAGGCTACCCTTGGGATGAATGGATAAAAACCTATCCCGTGGTTGGCAGTTACATGACCGAGGTGGTGTTTTTTCACATCAAAAGCCGAACGCTTGTACTCGCTGATCTCATAGAAAATTTCGAACGTCATAAAATAAGATCAAGACACTTGCGATGGCTGGCTACATTAGGGGGTGTGCTGCATCCCAATGGACGAATGCCGCGAGATATGCGTTTGACATACCTTTCCAGGCGTTCCCAGCTGAAGACAGCCGTTCAAACCTTCCTGGAATGGCAGCCGGAACGAGTTATTCTCGCCCATGGCCTTTGGTATGAGACTGATGGAACCGGTCAATTGCGCCGGGCATTCCGCTGGCTGTTATGACCACCATCAGCCACACAAGAATATGGCGTACCTGAACTGTGTCTAAATTTTAGTCGCATCGAAACCAGGCTGGTCATCACTCTTCAGGACCAGGACGAATAATTCTCATTTTTTGAGAGGATGTTCCTCTTCATATGCTGCAAAACGTCGCGAATTGAAAAACCTTGAAAAATTTTTGCATTAGCAGTCACGAACCTGTTGACCCACCAGCCACTCAGTGTATATAGCTTGCCACTCAAAAGGCTCGCAGTAGACCATTTATGAGCGCAGTACATCTGTTAACTCGGTCTAAACGGTGCCAGAAAGACGCTAAATTCTTTATCGGACCATGATCGCGGCCCGAATGGGCTCGTGATCCTATGGTTTTTTTCGTGCCGAACCGGCTAAAAGCTGGATTTCGGCGCTTTGGCATGACGCATGCGATTATCGCGTATGTGTGGGCTTTAAGGCGGACGTTCGAGAATGCCGACGATACAACAATTGATCCGGAAACCCCGGCATCCAAAGACTTATCGCGAGAAATCGCGTCACATGGAAGCGTGCCCGCAAAAGCGCGGTGTGTGCACCCGTGTTTACACAACAACTCCGAAGAAGCCGAACTCGGCCCTTCGAAAGGTTGCCAAGATCCGGCTGACAAATGGCCATGAGGTCATCGGTTATATTCCCGGTGAGGGTCACAACCTACAAGAACATTCCGTGGTTTTGATTCGCGGTGGCCGCGTAAAGGATCTGCCGGGTGTTCGTTATCACGTCGTGCGTGGTGTTCTCGATACCCAAGGTGTCGCCGATCGCCGTCAACGACGTTCCAAATACGGTGCGAAGCGGCCTAAGTAAGGACTGCTCCACCGAGACAGAAATTTTAAGTCAGATCATCAGTCAAGCAATCCTTGCTATGGCTGTTTTCCGGCTCCGTCTTAAACCCTTTTACCGGGGTTTAATGATCCTGATGAATTGAAGCGAAGGACCAAAGGAAATGTCCCGCCGCCACAGTGCTGAAAAGCGTGAGATCAACCCTGATCCAAAATTCAATGATCTTGTAATCAGCAAGTTCATGAATGCGGTTATGAGTCAGGGCAAGAAATCAGTTGCCGAGCGCATCGTCTATGGTGCTCTCGATCGCATGGAAGAAAAGGCCAAGGCAGACCCTGTGCCGATGTTCCATACGGCGCTTGAAAATGTCATGCCGTCCGTTGAGGTGCGCTCCCGTCGTGTGGGTGGGGCAACTTATCAGGTCCCGGTCGAGGTTCGTGTTGAGCGTCGTCAGGCATTGGCAATCCGTTGGATCATCAAGGCAGCTCGGGCGCGTAACGAAAACACAATGGTTGAGAGGCTGTCTGGTGAGCTTCTTGATGCTGCAAACAACCGCGGCACCGCAGTTAAAAAGCGTGAAGACACCCACAAGATGGCAGAGGCAAACCGCGCCTTCTCGCACTATCGTTGGTAATTTTGAATTGAGCGGCGCTCAAAGCGCCCCACCACAAGGCACGAATTATGGCCCGCGAATATAACATCGAGGACTACCGCAACTTCGGCATCATGGCCCACATTGATGCTGGCAAGACGACGACCACTGAGCGGATTCTCTATTACAGCGGTCGTTCCTATAAGATCGGTGAAGTGCATGACGGCGCTGCCACTATGGATTTCATGGACCAGGAAGCCGAGCGCGGTATCACTATTACTTCCGCCGCCACCACCTGTTTCTGGGAAGGCCGTGATGGAAAAAAGCGTCGTCTGAACATCATCGACACGCCGGGTCACGTTGACTTTACAATTGAAGTGGAGCGTTCACTGCGCGTGCTTGACGGCGCTGTTTGTGTTCTCGATAGCAACCAAGGTGTTGAGCCGCAAACCGAAACCGTATGGCGCCAAGGTGACAAATACAATGTGCCGCGTATCATCTTCTCCAATAAGATGGATAAGACCGGTGCTGATTTCTTCATGTGTGTCGATGACATCAAGGATAAGCTCGGCGCAAATCCGGTTCCCATACAAATCCCCATCGGCGCAGAAAATGACTTTACCGGTGTCGTTGATCTCATCACCATGAAGGCTCTCGTCTGGGACGACAAGGACAAGGGCGCCAACTACGAAGAAAAAGAAATTCCAGAAGATCTGGTGGAAAAAGCTAACGAGTTTCGCGCTGCTATGATCGAAGCGGCTGTCGAGATGGACGACGACGTCATGGCGGAATACCTCGATGGCAAAGAGCCTGATGAGGTCACAATCCGCCGGCTCATTCGCAAGGGCACCGTGACAGCGACTTTCTATCCTATGATGTGCGGCTCAGCCTTTAAGAACAAGGGCGTTCAGCCACTGCTTGATGCCGTAATCGATTTTCTGCCATCGCCTTTGGATCGCGAAGCCTACAAAGGCATTGACCCAAATACAGGCGAAGATCTTCTGCGTGAGCCGAAAGACGATGAGCCCCTTTCAATGCTCGCATTCAAAATCATGAATTTTGAACATGTTGGTGCCATCACCTTCTGCCGCATCTATTCGGGCACAATCGAACAGGGTATGACTCTGAGCAACAGTTCGCGCGGTAAAAAAGAACGCGCCGGTCGTATGTTCTTGATGCATGCCGATGATCGCGAAGATATCAAGATTGCCTACGCAGGTGACATCATTGCCTTGCAGGGTCTCAAAGAGACACGCACAGGTGAAACACTCTGCGATCCCAAAAATCCAGTTATCCTTGACAAGATGGAGTTCCCCGATCCGGTTATCGAAGTCAAGGTCGAGCCTAAGACGAAGGCCGATCAGGAAAAGATGGCCATGGCGCTAAACGAACTCGCGCTGGAAGATCCTTCCTTCCGGGTATCCACGGATTCTGAATCAGGCGAGACCATTCTTAAGGGCATGGGTGAGCTTCATCTCGATATCAAAGTTGACCAACTCAAGCGGACTTATGGCGTGGAAGCCGATGTGGGTGCACCACAAGTGGCCTACCGTGAAGCTCTCAGCAAGGCGACCGAGATCGATTACACCCACAAGAAGCAATCGGGTGGTGCCGGACAGTTCGCTCGTCTCAAACTGCGTCTTGAACCTAACGAGACAGGAAAAGGTAATGAATTCACGTCCACTATTGTAGGTGGTACGGTGCCGAAGGAATATATTCCGGGCGTCGAAAAGGGTGTAAATTCAATCCTGGCTCAAGGTGTCCGTATTGGCTTCCCCATCGTTGATACAAAGGTGACTTTGTTCGATGGTGCCTATCACGAGGTAGACTCCTCCGCGATCGCCTTTGAAATTGCGGCCCGTCAGGCCATGAAGGAAGGTGCTCAGAAAGCTGGCATCAAGCTTCTTGAGCCCACCATGGACGTTGAGATCGTGACCCCGGAAGAATTTGTCGGTGGTATTATCGGTGACATCAACAGCCGTCGTGGCCAGATAAGAAGCCAGGATATGCGCGGCAACGCAGTGGTCGTGAAGGCTTATGTTCCATTGGCGAGCATGTTTGGATACATCAACACGCTGCGTTCTATGTCAACAGGACGCGCTCAGTACTCCATGCAGTTCGCGCATTATTCTGAAGTGCCACGTAACGTTGCCGAAGAGGTGGTGGCCAAGTACAGCTGATGAAATAGGTGCCCAGAACCGTAATTGGTTTCTATCGGAAACTGGGGTGCCAATAGAAGTTAAAGATAGAAGTAAGAGACATTGATCCAAACTCCACGAAGGAAGTTCGGATCAGACGACCAAAAGAACCGAGGAGAGCCAAGACATGGCGAAGGAAAAATTTGATCGGACCAAACCGCACGTCAACATCGGCACCATTGGTCACGTTGACCATGGCAAGACGTCCTTGACGGCTGCGATCACGAAGATT
>JAJRZC010000366.1 GCA_024275435.1 Alphaproteobacteria bacterium | reverse complement strand
TGACGACCAACAGCCTCTTGCAGCCATCTATTCAAAGGCGGGGTGGCAACACGCTTGTTCCACAAACCGTAAGTCTTGAAAATGGCAGCTTGCAGCTTATCAAGTTTGCTTTCTGCCAACGCCGATATCGGCACCAGAGCGACACCGGGCACCTGAGAGAGACTTTTCGAAACAGTTTCTTGAAGCGCTTTCAGGAATTGCTGTTTTTCAGAAACCAAATCCCATTTGTTGATTGCAATCACCAGAGCGCGCCCTTCCTGGCTCACCATGTCTCCGATGATAAGGTCCTGGCGTTCGATCCCACGCTCGGCATCAACCATCAAGACAACAACTTCTGCAAACCGGATCGCACGAATGCTGTCACTGGCAGAAAGTTTCTCCGCATGGCCCTTGACCTTGGCCTTTCGCCGCAGCCCGGCCGTATCGAAAAGCCGGATCTTCTTTCCTTGTAAGACAACATCTGTCGCGATTGAATCGCGCGTCAAACCCGGCTCCGGTCCGGTAATCATACGCTCTTCACCAAGAAGCGCATTAACGAGTGTCGACTTGCCGGCATTCGGACGCCCAACAATGGCAACACGTATGGGCCGCTCTAACGTATCGTCATCAGACTTCTCAAGCGAGGCTTCCTCTTCCAGGCCCAGGGCCGACAAGGTATGGGAAATAAGTTCGCCAATACCCTCACCATGTTCCGCAGATATGGGAATGGGCTCACCCAACCCCAGTGCGTACGATTCATACAAACCGTCAGAGCCTGCGCGCCCTTCACATTTATTGGCCACCAATATCGTCGGACGACCGGAAGAGCGAACGACTCTTGCAAACTCTTCATCAGCACCCGTAACGCCGTCTCGCGCATCAAACACAAACAAAACAAGATCGGCAGATGATACCGCGGCTTCGCTTTGCGCGCGCATCCGTGCTGCAATAGAGCCTTTTGCAGCCTCTTCCAGACCAGCCGTATCAATAAGCCTGATGCGATGGCTGAACAGCTCTGCCGGTTCCTCACGACGATCGCGCGTCAGACCAGGAACATCGGACACAAGCGCCGTACGCTTTCCCGTCAAACGGTTAAACAGCGTAGACTTTCCGACGTTGGGACGCCCCACGATCGCAACCGAAGGCAGAACTTTTTCTTGGATTGGTGATGACATAGCCGTGACTAGATAAAGGAAATCAATCGTCGCGCATAGAGTGTCTTACAAGAAGGGTCAACGCCCTATCACCTAAAATGCTTTTTTAGCGCGAACCCGAAGACATGAAACAGCAGCAGCCAGCCACACATGGCTGAAACAGGCAAACTCACTATAGTTCCTGTTTTCTGATTTAGATAAATGCCAAAGTCTAATTAAATGAAATAAGACGCGCATCATCGGTGAGCACGTACATCCGCCCTTGCGCCACCACAGGCGAGATATAGACCGCAGATCCGATGTCTTGCTGACGGGTAACACGCCCGGTAATCGCATCGACACCCACCAATTGGCCCTTGTTAGATGTCAGCCACAATAATCCACCCGCCAGAACGGGTCCGGCCCAAGTCTTGGCCCCGGGCAACTTTGCCGTCCAGCGAATTTTTCCATCTTTACGAGATACGGCGAGCAATTGCCCCGAAGTACCCACCACAAAGATGTTATCGCCAGCAACCCACGGTGTATGAACACCCGCCAAATTCAAGGACCAAAGCCGCTCACCTGTCGAAAGCTTGGTTGCCGCCATTCGACCACCATGCCCAACACTAAAAACCGTTCCTTGATCAATTGCAGGCCGCGCCGCATCACTGAGCGAAGCCATCGCCGACGTAGATCGAGATCTTGCCAGATTCTCTGACCAAATCGGAGTACCGTCATTTGTGCGAAGGGCAACAAGATCACCAGAGGGATAGGGAACAACAACAACATCCCCTTCAACAGCCGGACTTGAACTAATGAGCAGGCTCGCCTTTTGCGGCAACCCACGCGACACCCACATCACGGTCCCATCAACTGCAGACAGGCAGAAGAAACGGCCTTCCAATGTGATGATATAAACACGCCCATTAACCGCTGCAGGCGCTGCACGAACGGCAGAACCCAAGTTTTTCTCCCAGATGACCTTGCCGTTTGCCGGGTTGAAGGCAGCAACCTTTCCAAAACCACTCACACCAAACAACTGACCACCATCAGCAGCAAGCCCGCCGCCATAGCCTCCAGAAGCACTGCCCTCCAAAGAGAAAAAGCCACCAGCACTAGCTTCATTTTTAGGTACAAGAGATTGTCGCCAGATTCGACTTCCACCAGATGCGGAAAACGCACTTACGGTTCCCGCTGCATCAAGTGTAAAAACTCTGCCCTCAAAAACAATGGGAGGCGCAGTAACACGGCCCTTTGAACTCGAACCGGTGCCGGCACTGGCACTCCAGCTTTTTTTTAACCCACCCGACAAGGCAAGATTTCCAAGAACGCTGTTGGGCGTACCGCCAGGTTGACTCCACGCAACGTTGACAACCTCGGCAGGAACCGCAATAGGCCCTTCGGCAGCCGCCAGCTCTCCCGCTAGAGAGCTCTTGGCTTGAAGAACAGGAATACGTTTTCCCGGCAGTGGCTTTTCTTTTTCAGCGAACGGATTGAGATCGGCAACCTTCGGCAATGAAGGCAGGCTGCTGGAACAAGCACCAAGGCTGCTGATAACAGCTGTGCCCAGCACCAAGACCGCTCCAGCCCCGAACTTATTTCCCTGACGTCCCCAAAAAAGCATCGTTATAAAAACCTCCGCCCAGAAGACAATCGACAGGACCTGTCATATCCTCAAGGACTATTTGTGCTGGTCGAGGCACCACCTGTAGAGGCGCCATCTTGGGCCTTAGGTTTCTCATCCTGTCCATTCGCATCTGGTTTCGAGCCATCCGATGCCTTGGCCGTTGAGGGTTCTAAGGTCGTTTCCCCTGCCTTTGCGTTCTCAAGTTCTGCTTTCATGTCTTGAGCTACAATTCTGGCCATAAAAAGCGAAGCGCGATCCCGAATGCTCGAAGGCACTTTTGGATCACTCAGCAGTTGCTCAAATACCTCACGCGCCTTTTCAATCTTACCCTCGTTAAACGCAGCAACGCCCAAAAGCTGTAGTGCGCTGTGGCGCCACACACTAATCCCACCGGTTAACTTGGTGATGCGATTCTCAATCTCAGTCCAGTCGGCATCCCCAACTCTGAGCGTCGCCGCCTGAAGCGCTGCAAAATCACGAAAAATAACATCAGCATCATCGCGCTTCGAGATAGCCTCATACAGCGCCAAAGCCTCTTTCTTCTTTCCCGCAGCAACCTGGGCTCCCGCAAGCTGCAATTGAGATAAAATACGATATCCGCCAGGAGACTCTTTTGCGAGTTCTTCGAAAGCTTTCAATGACTTGGCTGCATCACCCCCCTGCGAGCTTTCTTCAGCACGAAGCGCCAAAGCAGCCTCATAATCCTCCCCGGCCTTCCAGACAGATGCCCTGTGGGAAGCAGACCAATATTGGTAACCTCCCACGGCAAGTACGGCGGCAATCACCCCAGCTATGAGAAAACTGCCGTAATCCTTCCATAGCTTTTCATACTTCTCCTTGTGGAGCTCCCCCTGAACCTCACGGATGAGGGAGTCTTGATTATCAGCCATACTCTCGGTTGTCCCTTGTAAGTAATTGGAATCATTAGCCCGTTTGGCGAAAAACAATGCCGCAAGCATTCAAGCTAAATGTGTATAGCGATTTCTTGGAAAAAAGCACGAAAATAGAAATTTCCCCGCCCAGTTCCCATTCACAGACCTCTCAGGCCCAAATAGGCAAATCCAGTCAGGTAGAAACCGCATAGCGAGAACCCAGAACAAGAAGAAATCACACAACCTTCTCAATTTTCGCTATGAGAAAAAGCCCTAGCCGGAGATTTTTGTCTTTTTTGTGCTTTTACCACTGCGAGGAACCGCGCGCGATGAAACCGCCTTATCCTCAGATCCTGTCATAGCCCCCTTGGCCGGACCAGCCCCATCAATGGTTTCATATGTGTGCTCTGTTTGCGGAAATCTACCAGCGCGAACCTCTTTGCTGTAACCTGCGATTGCTTCCTCGATAACCGTACCTACATTTCCGAATGTCTTGACAAACTTGGGCACTTTCGGACTAAGCCCAAGCATATCCTCCATGACAAGAATTTGCCCATCACATGCGCCCGATGCACCAATACCGATGGTCGGAATGGCAATATTTTGCGTAATACGTTCAGCTAGCTTCGCAGGAATAGCCTCCAAAACCACCGCAAAAGCGCCAGCGTCTGCAACAGCAGCGGCATCACTCTCGATCCGCCCCCATTCAGAACGATCCTGCCCTTGCGGCTTAAATCCACCAATCACATTGATCGACTGAGGCGTGAGCCCGATATGCGCCATGACCGGGATGCCCCGCTCAACGAGATAGGTGATGGTCTGTGCCATTCGTCGACCACCCTCAAGCTTCACAGCCCCACAATCGGTTTCCTTCATCACACGAGCACAATTTCGAAATGCGACCTGCGGGCTTTCCTCGTAGCTGCCAAACGGCATATCAACCACAACCAACGCTTGGCGGGCCCCGCGCACAACTGCCCGCCCATGCATCACCATCAGCTCTAGGGTCACAGGAACAGTCGTCTCAAACCCATGCATGACCATCCCAAGACTGTCACCCACAAGTAAAAAATCGCAGTATTTATCTGCTATGGCCGCCGTATGGGCATGATAAGAGGTCAACGAGACGATCGTCTCACGCCCCTTTTTCGCCAAGATATCAGGAGCCATCAACCGTTTGACCGGCCGATCGGGGGATGATTTGGGGCTTTGAAAGTCGTGAGATGACATCACTATGTACCCGGCACTGACCGGATCTCCGTAAAACAGCGGCAAGCGCCAACCACTTGCCGTAAACTATGCGTGGCACATCTATTTCAAGAAATTTGTCTCAGACTACTTCAAAGCTGAAACGACCAAAGCGTCTTCTAAAGCACATCGCTTCCCATAAATCATCACAACACGTTGAACACTGGCAACAGTGGAAAAACCGTTTCATACCTAATGACGCGCTAGATATTGCCTAATCAATTGTCCCTCTGCTAACCATGCGTTAACGTCTTAGAAACCATGCCTTAGCGTCCACACATTATAACGATCAACACTATAGGCATTCAATTAGACTTACATAGGACGGTTCAGTGAAGTCGGTATTTCGTAGTATTAAATCGCGTTCGTCTCGTATTTCAGGCATATTTACAGTAGCATGCGCCTTCTTGCTCACAGGCGCGGTGATCCTTCCCATGGTCACGACACCTGTCGAGGCCAAAAAACGTGCATCGAAAAAGACCAAAACCGTCATTGCCAAACCTGAGGGCCCCTTAACCATCGTCATCTCACTGGGTCCGCAACGGCTGAACCTCTATGACGGCGACAAAAAACTCTCTTCGGCTCCAATCTCAAGTGGCGCAAGGGGTCATCGAACCCCCACCGGGCTGTACTCGATCCTACAAAAACGCCGACGCCATTTCTCGAACCTTTATAACAGCGCACCAATGCCCAACATGCAGCGCATCACATGGTCCGGCATCGCCCTGCACGCAGGGCACCTTCCCGGCTATCCCGCTTCCCACGGCTGCATTCGCCTGCCTTACGGTTTCTCCAAACGGCTCTTTCGAATGACCAGTCTGGGAACACGTGTCGTTGTAGCCAAGGGCACGCCAATTCCTCGCGCTATATCGCATCCCAATCTCATCAAACCTCTACCCGCCGGCGATCCGACCCTGGTGCATAAACCTGTGCAGGCATCAACATCATCTCAAGACGACGCCATGAATGCCGCCAATATGATTTTGGGTGTCTCCCAAGCGCATGCCGCAACCCCACCCCTTCTAGAGGCGCCAGAAAAACCAACCGGCTCTGAACTGACACGAGCATCCCTGGCGGCCTATCGTCAGCAAGAACTCATCTACTTAACTCAAAACGTCGATCTCACCCGTGACGAACGCAAACGCGCTGCAGACGACCTTAAAGCTGCCAATCTGGAAGTAAGAGAGGCGCTAAAAAGGCTTTCAAACGCCAAAGCCGAAGCCAAAAAACTCTCGAAAACAATCTCAAAGGCCATCCGCGAAGGATATTCCTTAGCAAGAAAAATGCAGGTCTTTGCCCAACACAGCCTCAATCTGGAAACGCCCTTGGACGTCGCAAAAGCCCAGCAACGTGAACTGGACCTTGAAAACGAGATTATGATCCAGGATTCCGAACTTGAAATGGCGCGCAAGGAAGCAGCAGACCTCTCAAAACTTATCGCCAAGCTTGAAGAAACACTCAAAGCCAAACAAGATCAACGCAACACCAAGCTTCGCCTTTCAACAGCAGCCTCGAAGCGCCACAGCGAATCTTTAAAGGCTCTAAATAATGCCAAACGCGCCCAGAAGCGGCGGGATAAACCCATCACTGTTCTTGTCAGCCGCAAAACAATGAAAATTTACGTCCGCCAGGGCTTTGATCCGGTGTTCTCCGCACCCATTGAAATCGATAACCCGGAAGCCCCCATAGGAACTCAGTTCTATTCGGCTTATTCCTACACAGACGACGAAAATGACATCGTTTGGCATGCCCTCACCGCTGATCGTAACGGCCTCAAGACAACCAAACAAAGCCGCAAGAAAAATAAGAACAGACGTAATAAAAAACGCGTGCAGGAGGAATTTGTCGAGACACCCGGACTGCCAGCGCAAACTCCAAAAAATGCGCTCGATCGCATCAAGCTATCGCAAGATATCCGCATGCGGCTTGCTGAACTCATCAAGCCCGGATCGGCTCTCTTCATTTCCGATGAAGGCGTAAGTTATGAAACCGGAAAGTACACCGAGATCATCGTGCGTACGCGCTAGAGCCCTTCAGGTTCAAACGAACAAAGCTCATCTGAAAAAAGAAAAAGCTGAGATAAACGAAGATGGGCTTCTCAAGAAGCCCATCTCGAAAAGGCACCGCTTATGCCAAAGTCAAACAGCTTTGGAAAAGACGCACGCACCTGTAATTAAAGAAGCCTCTTGCCGATCAAATATTCGTGGCCCCAAACAACCATAAAAGCATAAAGCCCGATCCCGATAACAACCACCATCACATCGTTTAAAAAGCTCGCTTGGGCATCTCCATCAGGAGCACCAACGCCGCGCTTCTTGAGGCTGATCCGGTCATAGACCGCAAACGCAAGAAAACTTGAAAATAATACCAGCGCAGCCACGGTCCCGTTCACCATCAAATGCGCAAGAGCCCAAATTTTCACCGACAGCAGCATCGGGTGGCGAAGATAAAAGCGCATTCGCGATGGAACATAGGCTGCCACAAGAAAAATCAATGCCGGCAACATCAACAAGGACGCAACCGGTCGGGTCCAATCAGGTGGGTACCACAACACCGGGTTTTTTGAACCAACATACATCTGCATCTTGTGGTAGCCGTAAACCATCACCACAAACCCAATAAGCGATACCAACGCAAAACCAATCTTGAAACCCTGCTCCCCGAAGCGCGCCACAAGTCCCCCTCTCAGCTCCTGGTTCGTGGAAATGAGATGAACCCCGAAAAACACCACCAACCCGGCAATCAACGTCACCATGTCAAACCGTCCTCCATCCAAACCTGATTATTTTTCACCAATTGCAACTCCAGCTATTTCTTGATCACATCCTATAGCCTTGTCATTTGAAACCGTGACAGTCTTTCAAAAAAATAGCGTGTTGCAGAAATGCAATATTACGCTATTATGCATAACCACCTGTACGGGGCACAGGCGTACAAACCGAGGCCAAAAAAGGCCTGAACAACAAAGTTCAGGCGGCGTGAGGTGTTGTTATGCGTATCAAAACTATTTCCGCACACTGGACCCAGGCTCGAAAGCAGTCTGAAAAACCAGATCGGAAAAAGTACATAGACAATTTGTGCTCTCAGCACACATTGGCGCCAATCCTTTTCTCCGTGGCAACATCGGAGGCGCACCAATGACCGCCTCCCACACAACTCCCGCAGACTCTGAAACCAGTGATCTGGAACTCCAGCTTGCCAACAAAATCGCTGCTATTTTGGCTGAACCGCCAATCCATAAAAACCCGCTTATTGAAGCACTCAAACAGCCTCTCGCAGAAACAGATGCGCCAGACGAAACTTATCAACAAGACATCTGCGCGGAGGATTTCCAGTTCCCGGCTCAAAGCAATGCCAAACGTGATGAACTTACAATGCTTGAAGGCGACTCCCCTGTAAGGGGGCTACCCGAAGAAGAAGGGGAAGAAGAAGCTCATCCCGTCATAGCAACGCCGCCGCCCTTACCAAAAGCAAAAGCCTCCTCACACTCCGACTTAACAAACACAACCATCATCAAAAAGGCACAAAGAGCACGAAACAACAAAAGAGCCAGACAGGCTGGCTCTTGGTTTATCACCCTGTCCGTTACTCTCTTCATCACCGCCTGCGTATCGGTCTTGCTTCTGGGAGTCCCCAAATCATTTGACCCACAAGCATGGATGACAGCCCACCTCTTCACAACCGATGCCGCTAAGACCAAGGTCACCGCACCAGCAACGACAGGCTCTTTACGCACACCTGATAAGTGAACCCGCTCAATCAACTCAACAACTGCCATAGCAACGACAAAAACAACTGACTCAGCTTCAAATAATTCAAGGCAAAAACCCTTGATCCAGGTCCATCACCTGACGCCCAATACGTTTTCCATCTTTATCAAGATGCGACACACTCCAGGCAAGATGAGTTCCCCCCTCCTCACTTGAGCGCGATCTGATAGAACCAACAAGCTGCTCTCCGCCAGCCAGTTCAACCGGATCAACAATCGGAAAATAAAGCTGCTCCCAGTGGCTGCTGGGTGCCTGGGGACTGGTGGAAATTTCTACCCCATCAATCAATTGCGCGCGCCACCAGACACAAAGCCCATAGACTGTCGTTGGTGCACGCACCTTCCAGCTCACCTCACCTTTACGCGTGGATTTCTGTTTGCTCGAAAAATCAACGCAGTCCCACATCACACCATCGCGCTCCAGCAATTCTTCGCTCGCAACCTTTCTTACATAGGCATTGTTCAAACTCATATGCGCAGCAACGCTCATATTGATACCGAATCCAACATCACTCCATACCCGCAACTCAGCATCAATCCGCGCAGATATCACAGGTGCCATGAACTGCTTCACCATGGACGGTAAAATAACGCCGCCAGGCTTTAAAAACCGGGCCCGTGCATCATTGAGCGTCGCGATAATATTTTCTTCAAAAGCATAATTGCCAAGCGTTTCTGAAACAACAACGTCCACTTGTGGCGGATCGAGCATCTCGCAGGAATGGCAAGGTATAACCTGGCATCCGCGCGCTCCATTTTCTTTCAACAACTCCTGCGCAACACCAGCCACTTCGGCCATCTCATACAGATACACCTGTCGTGCGCCAAGCTTAGATGCCATAAGCCCCAGCAACCCCGTACCCGCACCAATATCCGCAACAACTGTCTCGCCAGGCACAATAATCTTTGAAAGCGCACGATAGAACGCTTCGTTCCTGTGCTTGTCCGCAATCAAACTACGGTGATATTCAATGCGCATTCTATGAGTCTCGATCCGCTGACTTGAGCGACAGGTACGGTCCGCGCACTTGATACAGCGTCAAGGAAGTCGCCACCGACAGGTTTAAGGAATCAAGCGCCCCCGACATGGGAATCTTGACAAGCTTAGAGCACCGCGCAGACAGCCCTTGTGACAACCCAGGTCCCTCGCCACCCATCACCACAAGTGCTGGCATCTTGTAAGTGGCGTTGCGAAAATCTTCGTATCCTTCAAGATGCAATCCAACAGAACTGCCGGGCCACGAGTCAACAAAGTGCGAAAACGAATCATGATCCACTTTGGAAATTGCCACATTGAATATCGATCCCATCGTCGCGCGAACCGCCTCGCGTGAATAGGCATCACAACATGTTCCAACAAGAATAACACCACCAGCCCCAACCGCGTCCACGGTGCGAATGATGGTTCCCAGGTTTCCAGGATCGCGCACCTCTTCAAGAGCAAGCCAAACAGTCTCATCGTTCAAGTCAGAGCGCCTCGGCAAATCAACAAAACGCTGTGAGAACACCCCAAGCATGGACTGTGGATTATCCTTGGAAGACAGCTTGCCCAGCACCGCTTCGGAAACTTCCAAAACATCACAGCCCGCTTCAAGCGCCCATGCCACTAGCTCTTTATGGATACGTCCACTGGCACGTCCTGGGTGAAAAACAAGCGTCTGGGGAACAAAACCCGCCTCACGTGCTGTAACCAGAACAGAAGCCCCCTCCGCCACAAACAAACCGGTTTGCCGACGCACCTTGCGCATATCAAGTGCGCGGATTTCCTTCACCCGCTCATTTTGCAGAGAGACAACCTGCCGCGCAGTGCGAGCATTTCCAACTCGCTTACGCTCCATATCCTTGCCCCCTCCATCTCACAAACAAAGAAGTGGGAACACTCGGTCCGCCCCCTTGCGGAGAAATCACAAGCTCACCACCGGTGAACTGCCCGCTATCATCTCCAAAGACTTGACGGCAAAGCTGCTCAAAAGCCAGCGCCGAGGCTCGGATCGCATAAACAGTCAAAACCATCGAACCCCGTTGCCCCTCAACCAGCTTTGAGCAATCGACGAGCAGCGATGGAAGCGAGGAAAACAACTCCCATGTTTCACCCGCAGGGCCACGCCCAAACTTCGGTGGGTCAACCAAGATTACATCATAACTGTTTCCCCGGCGAACTTCCCTGGAGACAAACTTCGCCGCATCATCGATAATCCATCGAATAGGTGCTTCCGATAAATTTGACGCTGCCTGGTTCTCCTTCGCCCAAAGAACGGATTTCTTCGACGCATCAACATGCGTAACATGTGCACCAGCCTTTGCGGCAATCAGTGAGCCCGCTCCCGTATATGCAAACAGGTTCAAAACACGCGCACGACGTCCCTTGATTTCAGCAATGCGCTCAAGCATGAAATCCCAATGCGGCTTCTGCTCGGGAAACAAACCAAGATGCCAAAGTCCTTGCATCTTGCATAAAACAGTGACGTCCCCGATTTTCACCGGCCATTGCGAAGGCACCGGCTTATCAAGACGCCATTTGCCCTTTTCCTCATCGCCGGAAGAGGCCGAGAAAACACCATGCGCTGCCGCCCAGTCAGTTTTCTTGAGCGACGGTTTCCACAAAGCCTGCGGCTCCGGCCGGTCAACAACAACAGATCCAAAACGCTCTAGTTTTCTCCCAGCACCACTATCCAAGAGGGCATAGTCCGCAAACCCATCCATCTCAATGAGCAACATCTCACGTTGAAGGATTTCTTTGGGAGAAGATTTTTTTTGCGGGCGACGATCCGTTCGCTTCGCCTTCGAGCCAGTTTTTGAACGCGGCGTGCTCCTTGAGCCATTTGAGCCTGACCGGAACTCGGACCCAGCCCCCTGCCCCGATCGAAACCCAGAACCGGCGCGGGATTTGGAGCCACGCTCTTTGCGTCCCATCAATCAAGGTCCTCGACTTCAACTATCGCAGAGCCGTCGATCCGATGCGCCAAAGACCCCTCAATAAACATATCAATGTCACCGTCCAGAACCGCTGAAGGATTACTGCTTTGAATTCCCGTACGCAGGTCTTTCACCATCTGATACGGTTGCAAGACATAACTTCTTATCTGATGCCCCCATCCGATTTCAGTTTTACTGGCCGCTTCCTCATTGGCCTTGTCCTCGCGCTTTTTCAACTCCAGTTCATATAGCCGGGACTTCAGCATACCCCACGCGATATCGCGGTTTTTAATCTGCGAGCGTTCCTGTTGGCTCGCAACAACAATTCCCGTTGGTTCATGTGTGATACGCACAGCCGAATCCGTCGTATTCACGTGTTGACCGCCGGCGCCGGAAGCGCGGTATGTATCAATCCTGCAATCACTTGGATTGATTTCGATTTCGATATCATCCTCAATCACCGGAAAAACCCACACCGACGCAAAACTCGTGTGGCGGCGTGCGCTCGAGTCATAAGGTGAAATACGCACCAGCCGGTGCACGCCCGATTCCGTTTTCAGCCAACCGTACGCATTCTCGCCCTTGATCTCTAATGTAGCAGACTTCAACCCTGCCTCTTCACCCGGACTCTGCTCAATGAGCTTCACCTTATAGCCGGAACGCTCTGCCCATCGCATATACATGCGCGTAAGCATCGAGGCCCAATCCTGACTTTCAGTTCCCCCAGCGCCAGCATGAATTTCTACATAGGTATCATTGCCATCGGCTTCACCGGAAAGAAGCGCCTCGATACTGCGGCGCTTGGCTTCCTCTTCCAGGCTAGCAAGACCGCTTTCACCTTCGGAAACGGTTTCCTTGTCGCTCTCCATTTCACCAAGCTCAATAAGTGTAACGCTGTCATCCAGAGCTTGCTCGATGCGCTTGTAATTACCAATAGCACCCTCAAGTCTTTGCCGTTCGCGCATTAGTTTACGGGCTAGGTTGGAGTCGTTCCAAAGGTCAGGGTCTTCGGCACGTTTGTTGAGTTCCTCTAATCTGACTGTTGCTGTATCCCAGTCAAAGATGCCTCCGTAAAAGAAGCAGAGACTCATTGATAGAGTCGACGTGTTTTTGTGACTCAGCGCGCATGTTTATCTCCAAAACGAAAGTCCATTCTAAGCAGGGCTCAACAAATTCCCCGCAAGAACGTTCAACAACATCTCTCAATCATCACAACTCTAAATCCTTGTGAAAGATGAAAGAGAAACTGATGACAAGGGCCAGTTTTCGCCAAAACTCGAAACCAATCAAAAAGGTTTCAAGTCGCAATCCAATAGGCGAAAGTCCTCTTCAATCCAACATTCCAGAATAAACCTTGGAATTCATTTAGTGGACCGGTCTGAGTAGAACCTTGTCGTTAGAGCGACATCTCCAACAAATCGATTGCTATAATCGTCGCGCATGAGGCTGTAAACCTATGGCCGCCTGCCTCATGAGCGTTTTTTCAAGATATGCGATGATTTAGATTTTTTTCAAGCGGGTAAAACCGCTTGATTCTGTGGGCTCAACAGAGCTGAGCTATAGGGCACTTACCAAACACCGCCACCGGGCACACCACCAAAACCACCCCCGCCACTTGTGAAGGGATCATAATCCTGTCCCGGCGCGTAATTTTCTCCATCATGGTCAGAAAACCCAATCACCGAATAGGCGTCATCCGGCCCTTCATAGGGCTTAAAGGCTTCCATAATGGCATTTTTATCACCGGGAGATGCTCTTAGGCCCGTTTTCAAGTTGACCCGAACAAGCTTGATTCCCGGCGGCACACGAAACGGCACAGCAGGTTTATCTGCCAAAGCCTTTTTCATGAAATTACCAAAAATCGGCGCCGCCACACGCCCTCCAGTCTCACCCTTACCCATCGGTTTGGGCGTATCAAACCCAACAAACACCCCAACAACAAGATCAGGTGCAAAGCCAACAAACCAAGCATCCTTCTCCTCATTTGTTGTCCCGGTTTTGCCCGCAAGCGTCTTCCCCAGTTTCTTTAACCGCCGCGCGGTTCCCCGCAGCACAACGCCTTCAAGGATCGAGGTCATCTGATAGGCGGTGTGAGGGTCAATAATCTGACGCCTGTCATCAGGAATCTCAGGTTCAGGTTGTCCCGACCACCCTTCAGCCTGGCACTGTGCACAAGGACGATCATCATGGCGCCAAACTGCTTTGCCCCAACGGTCCTGGATTCGGTCAATGAGTGTCGCGTGCACACTTTTGCCCCCATTGGCAATCATTGAATAAGCCGTGACCATCCGCAGCAGCGTAGTTTCACCGGCACCCAGCGACATCGACAACACGGGCAACAGGTCATCATAAACCCCGAACCGACGAGCATACTCCGTGATCAACGGCATACCCATATCTTGCGCCAATCTCACCGTCATTTGGTTGCGGGATTTCTCAATTCCGATCCTCAGCGTTGTCGGACCATAAGATTTCTTCTTACTGTAATTCTCAGGCTTCCAAACATCCTTGCCTGGTCCCTGGTCGATCTCAATTGGTGCATCGAGAATAATACTGGTTGGCTTATAGCCATTATCCAAGGCGGCAGCGTAAACGATCGGCTTAAACGAGGATCCGGGCTGACGCTTCGCCTGCACGACCCGATCAAATTGTGAAAGACCGAACGAGAAACCTCCAACCAATGCAAGAACACGTCCGGTATGAGGATCCATCGCAACGATCCCACCGCCGATCAAAGGCACCTGCATCAAAGACCACGCACCATCGATCTTCTTGTAATCTTTGGGTGCCACATAGATCACATCCCCAACTGACAGAACATCAGTGACGGCTTTCGGTTTCTTCTTAGTCTTGACGTCTTTGGCCCAAAGCACTTCTTCAAGAAACAGTTCAACCGCTTCTCGCTTGTCCTCGATCTTCCCGTTCTTAGCCTTTATGGGTCTCAACCCAACAATAGCTTTTTTCTTCTCAACACTTAAAACGACCCCAAGCCGCCAAGGTTTGAAATCAGATGGCACGCTGATTTTGCTGAGCTTGAGACCCCAGTCCTCGTTCACATCTATGGTCTTGACGGGACCGCGCCAGCCCTTTCTGCGATCATAACTCACTAGGCCATCAACAAGAGCTTCTCGGGCATACCTCTGCAATTGAGGATCAAGAGTTGTTCTGACAGACAACCCGCCTCCGTATAGACGCTCTTCCCCGTATTGAGCCAGCAACGCCCGCCGGACTTCCTCCGCAAAATACTCGGCAGCAAAAATATGCGCTCCAAACCGTCTCAGGTTAACGGTAAGCGGCGTCTTGCGTGCCTTCTCAGCCTCTTCCTTGGAGATGTAGTTGTTGGCGTACATCTGACCAAGAATCCAGTCACGCCGTTCCGTGGCAGCTTTTTTATGGCGATAGGGATGGTAGTTATTTGGAGCTTTCGGCAAAGCCGCCAGAAAGGCGGCTTCCTCAACAGTAAGGTCACGAAGTTCCTTACCAAAATAATTCAGGCTCGCTGCCGCAACCCCATAAGAACCGATCCCGAAATAAATCTCATTCAGATAAAGCTCTAGGATTTTATCCTTGGAAAAAGCCTGCTCAATGCGCGTCGCCAAGATCGCCTCTTTGATTTTTCGATCAAAGGTCCGCTCGCTTGTTAACAGAAAGTTCTTTGCAACTTGCTGGGTAATTGTCGAAGCACCCTCGGCACGCCGCTTCACACCACGCAATTTCGCGTCCACCATTCGATAGACGGCGCGCGCAATTCCTTTGAAATCTAGCCCGCCATGCTCATAAAAGCGTTTGTCTTCCGCCGATAGAAACGCAGCAATAACAAGCTTGGGCACCGTATTGATCGGAACGAATATACGTCTCTCTCGCGCAAACTCAGCAATCAATGCCCCATCATGCGCATGAATACGTGTCATCACCGGGGGTTCATACTTGGCGAGGCTTTCATAGTCAGGCAAATCCTGAGATGCCTGCATCAACACAAAACCGACGATTCCCGAGCCAACGACCACAATAATCACAAAGCCGGCAAAACCCAGCCCGAGCAAGCTCAGGAGCAAGCTCTTTCTGCGGCGCCTTTTCTTCTTCGGCGGCCTGGGTGGTGGGAGAATTGGTGCTCTCATAGTTCGGTTTAGCCTACCTGATCATCAAAATCGTTGCGACGCGATAGGGAGCTATAACGCCAGCAGGCAAAACTCTCCAATCGCCAATCAGTGTCTCAAGTTACCACGTATTGAGGCAACAGCGCGTCGCTAGAATGCCCAAGTCCACGAAATTCCTGTGACAAGATGATCTATGAATATGAATGCAAGGTTTTCAAGAGTCTCAAAATACGAAAAACGAGTACCCTTCACCCCAGCGGTGACCTCTCAGCAACAATAATACTTATCGCAGCAAGGATCAGTCCTACCTGTTAATGCGGTTAAAATAGACGCGTATCGCAGAAGCAATGGCATTTGCTGCCTTATTTTGCCACTTCTCGCCAGCCATCATCCTCATATCCCGCTCGTTACTCATATACCCCAATTCAATCAACACAGACGGCGTACCGGTTTGACGCAAGACCCGAAAATCCGCCGACCGTATGGGATGTCGCGATAACCTCACCGCATTTTTCAACTTCCGGACCAGAACACGCGACAAGTCTGCCGAAAAATTAGCCGTTTCTCTTTTCAACAGATCAATCAATATATTACGCACATCCACAGCCTCTTCCAAAGGCGTACTGGAGATTCCAGCAAGGGCGTCAGCATTGTTTTCCTTCTCAGCCATGAGCCGGGCCTGCTCATCAGAAGCGCGAGAAGACAGCGTATAAACGGTAGCACCACTTACTGTGCGAGCATATCTCGCATCAGCAATGGAATCCGCATGAAGCGAGATAAAAAGATCTGCTCCCCGCGCCACCGAGCGTTCCACCCTCTGCCGCAACGATAAGAAAACATCCTTTTCTCGCGTCATAAACACGCTGAATAGGCCCATATCATCAAGTTTCTTCTTCAAACGCTTGGCCACCGCCAAAACAATTGTCTTCTCGCTGATGTTGTCCGCCCCCAGGGCTCCCGGGTCAATTCCTCCGTGCCCTGCATCAATCACGATAACTGGCTTTTTGCGTACCTTCTGTTCCCCCCTGTCGGTTTCCTGCCCCATGGAATCCGGCTGTTTCGCTTTATTTTCTTGTTCGCTCAAAATACCCATAGAGGGTCGCATTTTGGGCTTTGCACGCTTTTCGCCTGTTCCCGTCCCAAAGCTTTCTTTGTCAGTGGCAACCAGAATGATTTCCAAGTCAAAACCACCATCGCGACTACGCTCCATGGTAGCTTTCTGGATTGTAACTGGTGAAATTGTATCAAGCACAACACGTGCCTTGCGCTCGGCGAAATGTCCAAACCGATAGGCTGAAACAAGCCCCCGGCCACTTTGGCCGGCATCCGCAGGAAGCGTGAAGACAACGTCAGGCAGATCGACGATCACCCGATAGGGATCAGCCAAGGTGAAAACCTCAGCCGGCACGCCACGGGTGAGAGTCAGTCGAAAGATAGTTCTGGCTTGGTCGCCTTGCAAAGAAGCCTTTGCCGCAACATTTCGCTTATCATAGGTTGTCTTGGCAACAGAAGTAGTCCCGCCAGTTGCTTGCGCGACGCGTAAAACCTGCTGTTCCATTTTGGATAAACGGGGCACATCTTCTCGCCCATCCTTGTAGTTATCCAAGCCGGGTGCAGCCAGAACTTGGAAACTTCCAGCAACCAACAGCGCTAGAAAGGTGAAAACAGCACTTCCATTCAACCTATGAGCGTAAAAACGCAAAAACGACCCCCCATTTATTTTTCGCTAACTTCTGGGCCTGCCACGTGAATCAGCAAAACAGCTCAAAAAGACTTGTAGGAGGATTAACCACTTTTTTTCCGACTCACCAGATAATAGCAGCCACATCGACCTTTTAAATCGCGCTGAAGGGCACCTAAAGCTTGCATTCATTACAAGCCGACCGTAATCTTCAGCATTGGTATTAACCCTTCAGGTGTACCCTTCTTTTCGTACCCTCTTAACGTGTTCAGGCCGCAGGGCCATGCAACACCAATAAAAGTGGTGAAGGGAAGGTCTGTGTGTTGACTATGCAAAACAACACCAGCCTGAAAAATGTCTACTAAGACAAAGGATTGATAACGTTACAACTTCTACACTGCGCAGGTCATCGCCCTGAGAAACTATTTTGCATTGAGCCCAGAAGGCGCTTAATATGCAAGGCTCGCGCATCGCGGTGAAGAAACCTGCGGCCGGATTAGAAACGTCTGGCGCAACAACGAACAAAAAATGACAAGACCAAGAGGGCGGTGCAGATCTTCAAAATCTTCGGCAAAATGAGGTTCTTCTCGCCGAAGAGATCGTTAAAGTAAACCGGTCGAAAGCAGATAATCCGTTAGCTGATCCTAGCGCTTCTGTGTTAATGACCTTAGCGTACCAAAATTTAAGCACGTGCCACGTCGCCACAAATCACGGCAGCTAGGCACGCCACAGAACACGGCAGTTTACAGACAGCGTCATTACGCGACATGGCTGCCATCAAAAATTTTCGGCTCCGGACGGATCATCATTTTCCGGCAAGCCGAACCTGGAATCGAAGCGAATGCAAAGCGCACTGACATTTTGCTCTTCCGTCAGAGGACAACAAGCAGCCGGCACCTTC
>JAJRZC010000365.1 GCA_024275435.1 Alphaproteobacteria bacterium | reverse complement strand
ATTCTGAAGGAGATGGCATTTTAAGTGTTCGGGTTCCGATCGCAAAAGATGCTGAAAGCTGTCTCGATACGCCAACAGGTGCTGTGGCAAGGCGCATCTACAAACTTCTGGAGGAAAACCAGGAGCGGGAAAATTCGTAGTTTACGCCAGCTATCCGACCCGCTTTTTTTGCCTCACCATTTTAAGGACCCATCTTGTTAGTTTGCATCAAACATTTTGTAGCCCAATGTCGCGATCACGGATTGACGCGTTGATGATAACAAGGGGGTCCCTCTTTCAGAAAATTGCACGCAACGTTGAGACAATTTTACAAGGACGCACTAGAAAGATTACGGCTATTACTTGCCTATGAACCGAGCAACCAGGATCTTGCGCTGGTTAAATATGAACTCGGCCACGAACACCGCTGCAAAAATGCCAGTGATTGTCACCAAAGTCGTTGGACTCTCCAATGCCAAATGAATCATGAGAAGAATAACAGTGACAACCATAAGCGCTATACCAAGTACAACGAGCCACATCTTACTGCCGGTCTTTTTGCGCAGTTTCAGATTGGCGAGCGAAACACCGATGGAGACCAGAAGGAATGTTAAAGACGAAAATGCCGCAATAACCTCCAGGCCACCCAACACGGTGAAAGCGAGTGCAAATGTCATGAGTGCCACATTAGCCACCCACGGTACTTCGGCGCGATTTCGAAATGAGAATGCGCCGGGCATGCGCGCCTGACCTGCCATTTCGGCCATCATGCGGGCTGCGCCAAAAGCTGTTGCATTAATTGCAGATGATGTGGCGAGAAGTGCCGCAAGCCCGACAAGGATTACGCCACTTTCTCCGAGCACCGGTTTTGCCGCGGCTGCCAGAGCATACTCTTCTGACCTGATCAGTTCATCAAGCGGCAGGTTTCCCACACCGACAATTGCTAGGGTGATATATATGACAGAGACAATTAAAATTGACCCGTAGATTCCGCGTGGAATATTTTTTTCAGGTTCTCTGGTTTCACACACAGCATTTGTAATCAATTGGAAGCCTTCATAGGCTACAAAAATAAGGGCACCGGCCATAAACACCGATGACACGCCTTTATCGAAAACCGGTGTCAGATATTCTGGTCGAACGGTTGCAAAACCAGCCACTGCAAAGACAGCCAAGAGTAGAATTTTAGCGTAGACAACGAGGTCCTCGACCTTACCGGTTGCGGCCGCTCCAATGAGATTGACGATCAGGAAGAAAAGCAAGACTGCAACTGAGAGCGATATACGCAGCAACGCATTTTGTCCGTTGCCAAGTAAGTCGGCGCCATAGGCCCCGAAGGTGAAGGCATAAAGCGCCAGCGTTCCGACGTATCCGGTGATTACGACCCAACCGGTGAGATTTGCGATTTGCTGATGTTTTGGGAACGCGTGATCCAAATAGGTGAAGCTTGCACCATCGTTGCGAAACGCCAGGGCCAATTTGATGTACGAGTACCCGGCTGCTAAGGCGATCAGCGCTCCAATGGCAAAAGCTATTGGAGCCGCGTGACCTGAACTTGAAACGGATAGGCCCAGAATAGAAAAAATGCCACCGCCTATCATACCGCCCACACCCATGGCAATGAGCTCTAGCAGGCCAAAGCTAGCTTTTTCACCCTGGGTCGGTGTTGTTCGACCGTCCGTCATGCTCCGATTATCCCATCTTGATATTGGATAAATATCCGCTTGGTTGAGGCTAGCGCGTATTTCAAAAGTTTATCACGTTTTGAACCGAAAAGCGCCTGCGGACGCTGGAGCATCAAGCCTGCCAAAACTCAGGTCTTGACAATACGAGGACCGTGAAAAGTTCTAATCGTCCCAAAAGCATTGCCATAGAAAGAACCCACTTGGCACTGTTTGGGAGCGTTGAAAAATTACCTGCCGGGCCGACGATGTCTCCAAGTCCCGGGCCTACGTTGCCAAGGGAAGTGGCGGCAGAGGAAAGCGAGGTTACAAGGTCCAGACCCAGAACCGAAAGCAGGACCGTAAAGATACCGATGGAAGCCATGTAAATGGCAAGAAAAACGATAACTGAGAACGGAACATCTGCGGGAAGTCGTCGACCATTATAGCGCAAAGTCAAAACACGATGCGGCGAGACCAATCGCTCGAAGTGATCGCCGACCAGTGACTTGGCAATTTGGAGACGGTAGATCTTCATGCCGCCTGAGGTAGAGCCCGCGCACCCTCCAATAAATGTCAAAAGAAAGAACATACCGATAGCGAAGCTACCCCACAGCGTATAGTCTTCGATAACATAACCGGTGGTGGAAACCACAGAGACGACATTGAAAGTAGAACTTAGAATAGCCTCAAGAAAGGGCGTGCCACGAGTCAGCGTCAACCAGATAGCAAGAAGGAGCGAGACAGTGACCAACAGAATGACCAATCCGCGCACCTGTTCGTCCTTCCACAAAACCGTTGGTCCGCCATTGAGGCTCTTGATCATAACCACAAAGGGAAGAGATCCCAGTACCATGAAAAGTATCGACACCCATTCTAGTGAGGTCGATTGAAAGAAACCGAAACTCTTGTCGTGCGTTGAAAACCCCCCGGTTGATAGCGTTGTGAGGGCATGACAAAACGCATCAAAGGACGTCATGCCAAGTACTGCGTAAGTGATGGCACAAGCTACAATCAGCAGTCCATAAATTCCAGCGGTGGCTGAAATCAACTGGGCTGCGCGTGGAAATGTTTTTTCGGACCGCTCAGAACTTTCGGTCTGAAATAACTGCATACCACCAACACGAAGAAACGGCAGCATGACGATCGCCGTCACGATGATCCCCAGTCCGCCCAGTCCTTGAAGAATGGAGCGCCATAACAGTATTCCTCGAGGCAGGTGATCGAGTTGAACAAGGACCGTCGCCCCTGTGGTTGTCAGACCGCTCATGGCTTCGAAGTAGGCGTCTGAATAGCCTATGCCCAAGCCGACAAAGGGTAATGCACTAAATGCACTGATGATTATCCAGGTTAAAGTTGTGAGCAGAAAGCCTTCTCTAACACCGACTTCCATGGAAACCGCATCCAGGGGAGCGGTTAGTGACAGCAAACTACCAACGAAGAATGTCGCACCGGAGGCAAAGGCGAACACTTGCCAATCAAGATTGGAGTCGATGAGATCGATACTAGCTGGGAGTAACATTGCCATCGCCAGCCCGCACAGCAGAACGCCAATGGTAAATGTTATGCGCCGAAATTCCATTTAAGCGAGCTTTCGTAAGGATGTGGCGTCACGCTAAATATGCCAATCTTTATAGTGGTGCACCCCTGGGATGTCCTGATCGTTCTACTCAAATGATTATATCGTGATTACTCATGTTTTCGTTATTTAATATCTCTTTTGCTGAAAACGATAGTGTGGGCACGATGTCGCACAAATTGCTTGGGCGTTATAATTCCTGCAGGCACAATTTGCTATTCCATGGAGACCAAATGGTTGATGCTTTGCAGTGAATTTTTCCGCTTCTGTCGAGCAGGTGCAAGCAGTTGTGTTTCTCTCGCGGGGGTGAAGCTTGTCTTTGTTGTATGACGGAATCCCAGAAAGATTTTCAAGAAAATCATGCTTATTTTTTTATGACATTGGTAACGCCCGCAGAGCCTGAGATGAACCATGATCAGGACTACTAATAGATACGATAACTAAATTTACTTCAAAGAATAAAGAGAGACGAACTTTGGAAATCTGAACAAAGAAACACCTGAATCAAATTGTGCAAGGTCATGACTGAATCGAATAAAAAGCCCGTCTTTAAGCATGAAAACGATTGTTTCTCACAAAAACTAATTATGGATTTCTAGCGCGGGCCACCTGTGCGCACCTAAGAAAATGCCAACCTGCCGCATGTGGTGGTTCAGGTTGCTGTCAGGTTAGGAGGTCATTGAGAGGGCTGATCGAATACACGGAGGTTTTCGTCCCATGTTCCGCCCCTTATCGTACAAGAGTGCTCTCAAATATTTGCACTCCCACTCAGCCCCTTTTGTGCTGGCACCACTTATTCTGGTAACTATGACCGGAGCTGGAATCACAGAAGATGTGGTGGCTACGCAGTCTCAAATCCAACATCTGGGGATTGAACTGCAAGATATCACGGTGGCAAAAAAAGAAGCCGTTGCGCTGCTTCCGGCAACTGTTGTTCCATCGATGAATGGGCGCACTGCCGTTGCTGCGCCATTTTCTGGCACGGTTGTTTCCGTATCTGTTCTTCCAGGCGAACGGGTCACCAAGGGACAGGCTTTGCTTACAGTTGCAAGTCGCGAACTTCTCGAAGCCAAATCAAAGTTACTCCAGGCTGAGGCTGATCTTGAAGCAAACCAGGCTGTGGCAAAGCGTTATCGTTCTCTTGCCGACAAAAAAATTGCTGCGGAAAACCGTGCTGTCGAGGCTGAAGCCCAAGTTTCCCATGCGCGGGCCATGGTTGAGGCTCAAAAACATATATTATCGCTTGGAAACATCAAAATAGATGATGATGGAAACTATACGCTTGTTGCAACCAATGCCGGGCGTGTTGTGGAATGTCATTTCGAACCGGGCGCAAGTATTACTGCGATGGCCCCAGCTGTTGTCTTAGATACGAACGACACGCTTTGGGTTGAGGCCCAACTGCCGGCCACACTTGTTGGGAAAGTGCGTCCTAGTGATACCATTGAAGTTTTTAGCAGTGGCGCTACGAACAGTGCAATTGGCAAAGTCCTTTCGGTCGGGCATGCGCTTGACCCTATGACCAGATCGGCAAAGCTGATCGGTGAATTGCCGCCTGACTCTGGATTTGTATCGGGACAACTTGTGACCATTTCTGTTTTACGAACAGCTAAATTAGGTGGTCTGAATGTGCCGGCAAAGTCCGTTGTGTACATCACAGGAGAGCCGAACGTGTTTGTGCGCACGAAGGTCGGCTTTTCCCTCCAGCCTGTTACATTACGCGGTAAGTCTACTCGGTCTGCGACGATCGAAGGCAATATTAAACCCGGTCAGAAAGTTGCAACTTCCGGCCTTGCTCTTCTCGAAAACATGATTTCCAAGGAATAATCCAGGATGCTTCGCCGTCTAGTGGAGTTTGCGCTGACCCAGCGTGCGTTTATTTTATTGACCGCGCTGCTTGTGGCGGCAGCGGGTGGCTACGCCTTCTCGCGTTTACCGATTGATGCTTTTCCCAGCATCTCGCCAGTGCAGGCCAAGATCATCATGAAGGCGCCGGGAATGACGCCTGAAGAAGTGGAAATGCGTGTCATTACACCGTTGGAGCTGGAACTGCTTGGGATACCACGGCAGACAATTCTACGCTCGTCGGCAAAATATGCCATTGCAGACATCACAATTGATTTTGAAGACGGCACGGACATTTACTGGGCTCGCCAACAGGTCGCAGAGAGACTGGCGGCAGTGAGTGATCAGATCCCGGCAAGCGTATCGGGTGGACTGGCGCCAATTTCAACACCGCTTTCGGACGTGTATATGTTCTCCATTGAGGGCGGATCCCTTAGTTTGGAAGAACGCCGGAGTCTGCTCGACTGGACTATTCGTCCAGCGCTTCGAACGATCCCTGGTGTTGCCGATGTCAACTCGCTGGGTGGCTATGTGCGCGTCTTCGAGGTGGTGCCGAACGGCGCCGCGCTGGCAGCGGCGGGGCTGACAATCGCTGATCTCAAGGAAACCATCGAAGCCAGCAACCGAAATGACGGAGCCGGGCGGCTTCAGGAGGCAGAAAAAGCGCTTGTGGTTCGCTCGGAAGGTGCAATTCGCACACCGGAGGATCTCAAGCAGATTGTCCTTAAAACCGAAAAAGGACTTGTCTTGCGTCTGGGCGACGTTGCCACCGTCAGGATAGGAAGTTTGACACGGCTTGGTGCCGTTACCAAGGACGGAGTTGGCGAAGCCGTGCAAGGGCTGGTTCTGTCTCTTCGCGGTGCAGATGCCAGCTCTATTGTTGCTGCGGTTCGTAGCCGGCTGGAAGAATTGAAACCAAGCTTGCCTGAGGGTGTGAAACTTATTCCTTTCTATGACCGCTCGGATTTAATCCATCGCGCAGTGGGTACGGTAACCAATTCTCTCCTAGAGGCCACGGTGCTGGTGGTTATTCTTTTGCTAGCTTTTCTCGGTAGCTTCCGGGCGGCACTTGTCGTTGCTGTGACGCTGCCGATGTCGGCTCTCATTACGTTTCTTCTTATGTATGTATTTGGCATGTCTGCCAACCTCATGAGCCTGGGCGGTCTGGCTATTGCCATCGGGCTCATTGTCGATGCAGCGGTTGTGGTGGTTGAAAACACAGTGGAGCGACTCAATCGTCATTCTGGATCGGATCGTATTCCGATTTTGCACCAGGTTTATCAAGCCGCTTCCGAGGTGGCGACGCCGGTTTCCTCGGGAATTATCATTATCTGCCTAGTGTTTCTCCCTCTGCTGTCGTTGCAAGGGCTCGAAGGAAAACTGTTTTCGCCGGTGGCACTCACCATCATCTTTGCCCTTAGTGGTTCTCTCATTTTGTCTTTGACACTTATCCCTGTGCTGTCGGCTTACCTGTTGAAAGGCCATGGCGGCGGTGAACCTCTTTTGATGCGCGTCTTAGAATATGGGTATCGACCACTGTTAAGGTTCTGCCTCGCTCATCCTTCACCGGTCTATATTGTGGCAGTTGCTGGTATCGCGGCGATGGCATTTGCTTATATTTCTATTGGCAAGGCATTCATGCCTACGATGGACGAGGGCTCCGTCATCATGCAGACTACGAAGCTGCCCTCCATCAACCTCAAACGCAGTATTGACGAAGACCTCCTCATTCAGCGCACGCTAAAGGAAAAGGTTCCTGAAGTGGCACAGGTGGTGTCTCGTGTGGGATCGGATGAATTGGGCCTTGATCCTATGAGCCCCAACGAAACTGATGCCTTCATCGTCCTAAAACCCAAAGAACAATGGCGCGTTCCCAACAAGGAATGGGTGGTGGGCGAGTTGCGGAAGGCGATGGCTGATATCCCCGGCATCGAGTTTTCATTTACCCAGCCCATTGAGATGCGCACCTCCGAAATGCTGACTGGCGCGCGTGGAGATCTTGCGGTCAAGATCTTTGGACCCGACCTTGAGAAACTTGCGGACCTAGCGGGGCGCATTAATGATGTCATCGCCAAGGTGCCGGGAGCTTCAGAAGTTTTCACGGCTTCCAATGATACTGTGGACTATCTGCAGATTGTGATTGATCGTATGGCGGCCGGACGCACAGGCTTATCGGTTACCCGTATTCAAGATGAACTGCGGGCACTGCTTGATGGGACACAAGCGGGTATCGTTGCAGAAGCCAATATGCGTACGGACATCATTATACGTGGATTAGGTTCTTTAAGAGAAGCGCCCGAGTTGTTTTCCCAAACGCAATTGGCGGCACCCGACGGTAGCCTTGTTCGTATCGGCGACATCGCCCGATTGGAACGGACGGCGGGGGTCGCCAAAGTGGATCGTGAGAACGCCTCAAGGTTTGCCATTGTGCAAGCCTATGTATCTGGGCGTGACCTGGTTGGCTTTGTCGAAGATGCTCAGAAGGCGGTGGCAGATCAAGTTAAACTGCCACTGGGATACCGTTTGGTGTGGGGTGGCGAATTCGAAAATCAACGTCGTGCCGCAACCCGTCTGGGTATTGTTGTGCCAATTGCACTGGGCCTTATTTTTCTAGTGCTGTTTGCAACGCTTAGATCAATGCGCCAATCAATTCTGATCCTCGCAAATGTACCATTTGCAATGATTGGGGGCATTATCGCGCTGTGGTATTCCGGCAGTTACCTGTCGGTCCCTGCTTCGGTTGGTTTTATTGCCCTTTTAGGTATTGCGGTATTGAACGGTTTGGTGCTCGTTAGCTACTTCAATCAGCTTCTCTCTGCTGGCAAGACTATCAATGATGCGGTCTTTGAGGGTGCTGTCAGGCGTCTGCGTCCTGTTCTGATGACTGCAAGTATTGCTGCCTTTGGCCTTATACCCCTGCTGTTTGCATCGGGCCCAGGTTCAGAGATCCAAAAGCCACTTGCAATCGTTGTGATCGGCGGGCTCATTTCATCCACAGTGTTGACGCTGGTGCTGCTTCCGATCCTGTTTCGTCGTTTTGGTTTGGATGCGAAACATACCGCTTTGACAACTAAGAGGCTCCAATGGACCAATCCGTTTGCAAGCTGACTCTCGTCTATCCGGTAAGCGCTGAAGATCAGATCGTTGAACTGCTGCTGGATTGCGATCCGCCGCTGTCAGGCTTCACCACTTGGGTGGCTGATGGGCATGGACATGATTTTGCCAATGCAGACACGGCAGAACTCGTGCGGGGTCGGGTTAAACGGGGTTTCCTGGTAACTGTTTTGCCGCGCTCAAGGTTGCCGAAGCTGCTTTAACTCCTTCGCGAGAAAGCCGCAATTGTAGGGCTCGCTCATTGGGTAGAGCCGGTGGATAGCTATGGCCGTCTCAGCTGATTTTTCGCAGGTGTTTGTACGGTTGATATATTTTTTTGATTTTTATTTATGGGTGTAAATCGTGGGCACCAAGGTCAATGCAAACTTTAAGGAGAGTGAGACATGACGTTTAATATCGGCTTCCTGCTTATCTATTTCTCTTTGTTTGTTCCATCGTTTGCGCTGTTTCTATTCCTGCTGCAACAGACAGTTCCACAACCAAGAAACCACAGTATCACTTTGAAAAAATTACAAGCGTCACAATGAGGTTTTAGAATTTATTATATCACATTGCGGATCGCAAAGAACGGGCAGGCTTTCTTGGGTTAAGTTCGCGAAAAAATGTCAATATAGATTATACTATCTCAGCGGTGAATTCATTTCCTGCAATTGCTTTTTCCAACTTGCCATCGCGCAGATGAAAAATAAGGTCAAATCGATCGAATATTTTTTCGTCATGAGTGACTGCAATAATTGCCGCGTTTTGTTCCATGGCAATCTTGCGCAACAGATCCATTACGATACCGGCGCGCTTGGAATCCAGGGCCGCCGTAGGCTCGTCGGCAAGAATGATCCGGGGACGATTGGCCAAGGCACGGGCGATCGCCACCCGCTGCGCCTCACCACCGGAAAGCTTGGCCGGCATTGCATGTTTTCTATGCCCCACCTCCAGATAATCCAGTAGTTCAATTGCCCGCTTTCGCGCCGTGGCAATATCGACACCGGCCAACTTCAGAACAAGGGCAACATTGTCGGTGGCATCAAGGAATGGCAAAAGGTTATGGAACTGGAAGATAAATCCAATTTTTTCGAGCCTCAGTCGACGCAAGTCACCTGGTAACCAGATGCCATCTTGAACGATTTTTTTTCCGTCAAGTTCCATGGATCCGGCTGAGGGAATAAGTATGCAACCGATGACATTGAGTAACGTTGTCTTGCCCGATCCGGATGGGCCCAGTAGCGCAATAACCTGCTTTGGAAAGATATCCAAAGATACGTCCCGAAGCGCATCGACACGGGTATCACCTTCACCGAAATGTTTGGATATCCCGTTCAGATGCACAAGAGGGGTGTCTGTTTTTTCTGTCATTTTTTCTACCCCCCCAACGCTGTTGCGGGATCGACCTTGAGCGCTGCGCGCACACCAAGACCGCTTGCGAGCAGGCACACCACGAAAACAATCAGACCAAGAATAAGAACGTTGTCCGGCTCGAGTACCACGCGCCGCGGGAAGTAGTCCTTGATGTTGTAGATCAAGAT
>JAJRZC010000364.1 GCA_024275435.1 Alphaproteobacteria bacterium | reverse complement strand
TAAGTCCTGACAGGAAAAGAGATTTAAGAATATTCATAACCGCTGACCTTTGATGTGTTGCCCGCTAGAATGCCCGGGGGAAAGTCTGCTTGGGCATTAGGCGTTCTCATATGCTCACTATTGGCGAGAGACACGACGATATGAAGGCCAACAAGAGGGTTGTTGGTATCCTTGGCAGTATCCGAGATATGCGGGAATTTTCCGGTAAATTCCGGTCGGTTCCGAATTCAGAAACAGACCCGGAGAAACCGAGACGTTTTCTGTTAACGGTCTGATCGCACACAACTCATTGGGACCGGCAGTGTTGGTGGGCCTAAGGTTAGAAAAAACATAAAAAAGGCCGGCGAAAGAGCCAGCCTTTTTTCAATCGTTCTGAAAAATAATTTGAAATTAGTGCTTTATAATATTTAGTGACGTGTGCCGATGGTTGCCCCCGAGTCGAGAATATTTTCGACCGTTGCCGCGAAGGAGGCTATCTCACTCTCGTCGACCTGTTGCTGTGCTTGGGAGTAGTGCCGGGCTGGGGTTGGCTTGGAAACTTCCCACAGCCGGTCAAATGCCCGCTTTGCCCAAATGGTGGAAGTCTCGCAGTTTTCGTTATAGTTTTCATATGCATCACGCTTGGCGGGCTCTCGGCGCATGATGTCACCTATCCAGACGCGGTTTTCGCTCAAGACCAGTTGTTCGTGTGCATCGAAAAGTCGATGATCACTGACGAGACGCGTATTTGGCGAATCTATTTCTGCGCCTGCGGTTTGTTCCTGTGGGGGGTGATCCTGGAATGAGTCATCAATGGTGCTGATGATCATTTTCACGGTTACACCCGCTTGGTCGATCTGGGTTTTTAGCGATGATAGAGCCTTAAAGACAGGGCTCTGAGTGGACCGGACAATGACCGAATAGGTTGGGTTATTGTGGGTCTTTGTTGCGGTAAGGTTTTCCAGGTCTGCTATTATAAACGCTCTGAGAAACGCTTCCTTTTCCTCTTTCTTGACGACCTTTATGTCTGTGGGAGGTTTGAGGTGCATTGTTGTTGGTCCCCTAAGCATAGTTTTACGGCGCTCAGTCTGCGAGGGCAGAAAGCCGAAACGTGATCTGTTGAACCATTAGTGGCCAATTGAGTTAAACAACTGTTGAATTGCTGTTCTTTTTCGAAACATTTTTTTATCTTGGCATTTGAGGCCGTACGCACTGGGCTTTCTTGCGAATGATGCAGGTGTGCCGCAGTGCTTTTTTAATTCGTCTGGGCTTCGTGTAAAACCTACACCGGAAAGGTTTTGTTAAGACTTCAGTTCCGGTTTCAAACGAGCCGCAATGGTAGCAACGGTCTCTTCATCCGTTTCAAGGTGGGTTGAAGCTTTCGAAATTTTCGGAAGTGGGGGAGGCTGTTGTCTATGCTGTGGAGCATCATCGGTTAATTTCGCAGCCTGCTTCAGCGCAGGCGGCACGGTAACTTCACTGGTTGGCAGCGTATAAGTTGCTGTTTCACGTGTTAAAGTCACAGTGGTTTCACTGCCCTTGTCCTCTGTTGTCTGCAAGGTGAGGGACTGGTTGTCTTCACCTTCGATGATGAACTCACCTTCGGTTTCTTTGGTCTTTGATGAGGGGGACACTGAAGGAAGCTGAATGACAACGGGTTCTGGGTCTTGCTTCTTGCTTCCATTTTCCGACAAAGATGAGGGCATGGTGTTTGAATTTGCTGCCGTCGATGTCAGGTGTTCGTTTTCTTCCAAAACAGAGTGCGTCTTACTTTCTTTGGAAGGGCTTGGTGTCCTAAGGGCCGCTTTTCGTTGTGTTGTTTGGGTCCGCTCAGCCAGAATTTTTTCGGCATATTTTCCGTAACGCGAACGGATCTGATCTTCGTCCTCCGAAGTGATCGGATCAAGCTCATCGTCGTCGAAATCTTCTTCGATGACAATGGTTTCCGGGGCAACCGATGCATAGCCATTAGAGAGGCCGTTTCCATTTAAGCCTTCATCATTTGTGTGGCCGTTTGCTGAAAAACCTTTTTGTGGCGTTTTAGAACTTGGCGCAACGGACGCTGCATTAGAACCATTTGCGGCGAAGCTACTGCCGTTTTTTGCCCAATGCGATGACGCGCCAGGGGTGTGGTTTAAGACATAGGGTGGAATTTTCCCGCTTGGCCCCGCTTCACCGCGACCATTCATGCCGAAAGCCGAGCCATTGATGTCTTGGCTTTTCTTACCCACTCGACCTGCGGCCGCAGCCTTTTTTGATGGTACATCGAGGGAGGGACCACGACTTCTTTGTTGATGCTCCTCAACGGAGCGCCGGTACTCTTTTTCCGCTTCCACTCTTTTTGCTGCACCCATGACAGCTCCAAGAATAATGTCTGACCAGGCACCTTCCTTGAATCTGTAAAGGCGATATGCACTTGAGCCAGCAAATTTGCTGCCTTGGCGTTGCAGGCGCGTGCGAACGGTGCGCGTTGGCATGAAGTAGACGCGTTTGAATATTTTTTCCTGCTCAAAGCTTGCAAACAGGTTCGCTAAAAGATGCGCCTCGTGTTGTAGTTCCTGCGCCTGTTCGGTTCCGTAGGCCGCACTGGCTCCGGGACCTCCGTGGTTGTAGGGCGCATCCAGTGGAACGGCCACGTAATAGTCTCCCAGGTAGTCGAAAACCACATGGCGGAAGACTTCAAAATTCTTTCGGATTTCGGGATCGCGATGAATTTCGTTGAAACGTGAGAGAATTTGAATGACGGGGCCCTTTTCTGCCTCACGCATTTTGGGAAGTAGATTGTTGAGCCGGTTCATGGGCCGGCCGATGGACACCAACAGCAAGCACAGATCGACAAAAATGGCGATGGCGAGAGGTACGTAATCGCGCTTACCCAGGCCCGTTGGCTGAGTATAGGTGGAGGCGAATTGGGTGCCTTCGCGATCCGAGACCGATTGGATGGCTTTCTTCTGGAGTTGACGAAGTTCATCTGGAGATAGTGGCGGGGTTAGTGTCAAAATACCGGTAATTGACGCGGTGAGACGACGGAACGCCTCGATTGTCGCTTCCGAACCTTCCACTGCGGCGATCTGGGGTTTTCCCATTTCGGGCAATTGATCGATGGCGCGCACGACACCGCGAAGAGCTGTTTGGAGCTGGGCGTCGGGACAAATGAAAGTACCGCCCTTGCCGTTTGGAAAGACCGTTCTACTGGCTCGGTCATTGAGCTCGGCGCGTATTTGGCGAAGCTGCGGATCGGTTCTAAAGGCATTGAATCCGGTTACAGTGAGGTCAAGTCGACGATTGAGATCGCGCAGAAATTCATTTCGCGTCCCGCTTTTTGCATCAATTGTAGAGTTGTCGCCGGACATGACTTTTTTCATGTCGGCGTCGAGTGCGGCCATATCGTTTTTGACGGAATCCACCCGGGCCGAGACGAATTGAGAAGCAAACAGGAAGCTTGAGGCATCGGCATCACGGAGCTTTCGACGGGGCCCGTCTCCAGGGCTGCTGTTTGGGCAACTTGTTCCTTTTTCCCGCTCTTCTACGGCCTTTGCTTTTGAAATCTGCTCCACCTGCTGAAGTGTCGAGGTTAACTGTTGCATACGAGTTAGCCCGGCATGCAGGGAATTTTGAACCTGTCCGATTGCGGATTCTGCGGAACGAGTTGACTCTGAGCGGCTTTCCAACACCTTCCAGTAAAACCCAAAACCAAAGCCAACGGAAATTACGCTTAAAAATAAGTAGCCGAGGATGAAGACAACCTTGGTGCCATAATTGGAGGGACTGAATATTTGATCCAGAAGCCAGATGATCATGGTCATCAGCATCGCCACGGAAAAGCCGATGAGAATCTTGTGTTCCAGGGGCAGAACGCCCAAATTGGCCTGAATGAGTTCCAGCATACCGACATAGGTTGCCGCCCACGAAAGGGTGCCCAAACCAATGACGAGAATAATCTTTTTTATATCACGTGGCTCTTTTTCCGGCTCGGGCCAATCGGTTCGACCCGACGTCATGGTGCCGGTCAAGTGGT
>JAJRZC010000363.1 GCA_024275435.1 Alphaproteobacteria bacterium | reverse complement strand
TTACTGGCATGTAGAAAAGCGATCTACATGCATCTATTCTCAACTCAAACGTTGTTCCTCGTCGGAGGTTGCCTCGATGATCGAGGGTGTTTTGCGCCATTGCACGGATATGGAAATTCAACGCCAATATGTTGATAGTCATGGGCAAAGCGTTGTCGGATTTGCGTTCTGCCACCTTTTGGGGTTTGAGCTTGCCCCAAGGCTGAAAGCTATTGCCCGCCAAAAACTGGCCATACCAAGCGCAAGTATCCGGTCAGAATTGTCAAACCTGCTGCCCATCCTCTCTGGCGTTATTAACTGGGATGAAATTGAACAACAATACGATGAGATGGTGAAATACGCCGCGGCGATGCAAAGCGGTACCGCCGATCCTGAAGCTATCTTACAGCGGTTTGCGCGATCAGATGTGATGCACCCGACATACAAAGCTCTCAGCGAATTAGGCCGCGCAATCAAAACGATTTTTCTATGCAAGTATTTACGGCAGGAAAAGTTCCGCAGGGAGATTCATGAAGGTTTGAATGTGGTTGAGAACTGGAACAGCGCCAACGGGTTTGTGTTCTTTGGCAAAGGCGGTGAAATTGCGACAAACCGTCGGGAAGATCAGGAAATATCCGTGCATGCGCTGCATTTGCTTCAGGCATCATTGGTTTATGTAAACACGCAGATGATGCAGTCGGTGTTGGCGGAACCCAGATGGGCCAACCGTTTGACACCCGAAGATTACCGCGGATTGAACCCGCTGATCTACAGCCATGTTAATCCATATGGGCGGTTTGAGCTGGATTTGGATAACAGGATGGATTTTCAGAATAGAGTAGCTTAACGGATCGTTAGTAGAGTAAAAACTAAGCCACGAGCAAATTACCGCTCCAAGCTCTTTTAACCCATTTCTCTGTGGCGCGGAGAAGGCCTGCTTCCATGGTACTTACCAAACCTAACGGCAGATCATTCGAAAAATCGGGATAGTCGTGTTGATTAACG
Organism: Alphaproteobacteria bacterium; assembly: GCA_024275435.1. GTDB lineage: Bacteria > Pseudomonadota > Alphaproteobacteria > Rhizobiales > Hyphomicrobiaceae > JAJRZC01. The sequence continues at coordinate 810 of JAJRZC010000363.1, read as the reverse complement.
CTATTATAAGGGTTGCCGACATCATGGATCGAATACCCTGCTCAGCGATCAGTGTACCTGCGAACAACGGAAAACCAAATACGCCTACGAAGTAAGACAGGCTGAACAAAAGCAATGCCTGTGGCACCAACCCTGTTGGCGCTTCATTCGCGACGAGACCGTTGATAACAGAATAGGTCAAACCGTACCCTCCGCCAAGAAGTGCTGCAGCAGCAATATAGACGATAGGGTTCGTCTCGATGAGCATAAGGAGAACGATCGCGGCGCTCACGCAGGAGGTTAACACAAGCGATGTTATATGCGGCTCACAACGCAACACGGCACCGGACAGCAGGAGGCGACCGACGATAACCGCGGCAACGAAACCTGAATAAAACAGGGAGTAGTCCAGGCCACGCTCAGCGGCGTAGCTCGTCTGGAACGAGGATAGGCCACCGAAGACTGCGCCACCCAGCCCAACCATGACAATCGGGAAAACAGCTTTGGACCGTAGGATACTGAACGTCGCGGCAAGGCTGAGTTTGTTGCCCTTGATTGTGCTACCCGAACGCCGCAGCACCCTATCAAGCGCTATGTAGATCGCAGCACCCGCCAAACAAGACATGGCAGCAAAGATGAACGCGCTTCCCAGTGACAGGCCCAGCCCTGTCAAAATGCGTCCGACAATGGGACCGGTTCCGATCCCGGCCATCAGAGGTGGTCCTACATTTTCGACCAGATAGCAGCCAATTTAAGATGGATCAGGGTTTCATTTAAGCTGCCAATCTCGTTGGTTCTGTTTTTCTTTCATAGGCTTCATCCGGCGTCAAT
>JAJRZC010000362.1 GCA_024275435.1 Alphaproteobacteria bacterium | reverse complement strand
CTCAAGCAGGCGTTCAGATGTTTCGCTCATGCCTTCAACCTGGGAGAGCGTGACGATGACATCTGTTTCGGCATGGCTGTATTTCAGGGCATTCTCAATCAGATTCTGGAACACCTCAATAAGTTGGTCTTCGTCACCTGTGACCAGGACCGGAACGTGCACGGTTTTTTCCAGCCGTACTTTCTTGTTCTCTTTGACGAGCAAAGGCGAGAGAACGGTTGTCACCTGCTCAAGAACGGACAGGATATCGACCGAGCCGGTTGGCCTGACATGCTCGTCGACTTCGACTTTCGACAATGACAGCAAATCCTCGATCAGCCGGTTCATGCGCCGTGCTTCCCGGTCCATGGTGTCGAGAAAGCGCTCTCTTGCAGCCTTGTCGTCTTTGGCCGGACCTTTCAATGTCTCGATAAAACCGCTCAATGCCGTCAATGGAGAGCGCAATTCATGGCTGACATTGGCAACGAAATCGCTACGCATCTGCTCTGCCTCGCCGATATGTGAAATATTTTCGAGACTGATGACAGCTGCCGGCGCAGGCGTTGTCTCTGCAAAGAGAGAAGCGACGGTTACACGGTAAGTCGTCTTGACCGGATTAAGAAGTGAAATGGATATCTGGGATTTTGCGTCACCCTCCAGCACCGATTCAATTGCCTTGAGGCAGTCGGGATGGCGCACTGCACGGACGAAATTTTCGCCCTCAAGCGAGCTGCCGAACAGCATTGTTGCAGCCGAATTTGCGAGCAGCACAGTCCGGTTTTTGTCGATAACAAATACCGCCGCATCAAGCCCGTTAAGAATGGCTGATATTTCGCCCAAGGCCACCCGAAAACATTCCCATTTATTGCATGTTCCTCGCACTTCATAGCTCAGATGCCCCCCGGACGCCAAGTCGGCGGAAGGGGCGGAGTCATCATATTTTGGCAGACAACCACACGGTCGCCAATACTTCCTCTGAAAAAGGAAAAAGTATCACCCATGTGTCTGGTACAAAGTGTCGCCAAGCTCTCGGGTCGTGCACTCAATAAAATGAAAGGGTTTAATTGCCTGACAAGGCGTATGGCCCTTATCGGCTCGATAGCGGTCAAACTTCAAATATCCGTCTTTATCAGTAAAGAATCCACTCTCGTTGGTATCCCATTGCTGTGAACCGGCGTGCAAAATTGACCCCTTATTGGGGGGTCAAAGTTCAGTACCGTTTAATGATGCTGGCTATGGATCTCGGCCGCAAAGTTATCGGTTGGTTCCTGCGCAAATATCCCGATCGCGACTATGATCCATACCGATCGCGGGTGAGAAAACATGTTCAGCCCCCCCCGCATTCCGAACTATATAAACGATAAAACCCTCAGATAGAAAGCAACGTCAAAATAAATAAGCATAGTTGGATACCGCCAACCTGTCACCAAGCTGTCATCAACCTGACATCCAATAACATTCTTATGAAAGGACTGTGTTACTATACTTGCCTTTAATGGTAACAAAAACCAAGATCTTAACAGGAATAGGCAAGCGACCAAACCAGATTAGTTCAGTGTGTGAAATTTTAGAACCACCAGCAATCTTGAAATAGAAAGTTCGAAAATTTCAAATACTACAAATAGTTGCGGGTCGAGAGCCCGCATCGGGAGGGG
>JAJRZC010000361.1 GCA_024275435.1 Alphaproteobacteria bacterium | reverse complement strand
GTTTTTTTTCAGCCCAAGTATTTGCAAGCGCAAGCGTGGTGCTGGCAAACATTAAAATAAGAGCTAGGAAAACCTTCGTCATAAGAGACCTCTTCCATAAGAACTTGACTAACTTTTTTCAATTCCGACAGTCACCAGACGACCGAGAATTTTGAACGACCACGATCCTCTATTCTCGCAGATTAATCACATCAATATGGCAGGGGGACATGTCACTTTCACCCGGCTGCCTTACCCAATCGGTAAAATTTCGCATTTCGCCAGTTTTTCGTGTTTTCTCAAGAGCAGCAAGGTCAAATTCACCCAACACCCACCCAGGTTTATCCATTTCACCCTGCATGAGAATACCCGTATCTGAAACACCTGCTTCAGCCGGAACATAAAAACCCGCAGCCCCACAATTCATATCCACTGCCGGCGACCACAAAGCCTCACCTACAGTGGGGCTGGACACGACGGCAATTGTATTTTCCAGAGCCCTGGCCATGGCACCTGTGCGAACGCGGTGATAGCCAGATATCCGCTCTGTACATGAAGGCACAAGGATCAGCTCAACTCCGCTACAGGCCATGGCACGCGCAATCAAGGGAAACTCGATATCATAGCAGATGGCGATCCCCAGACGCCCCAGATCCGTATCAAACACTTGAATACGATCACCAGCACATATACCCCATTCAACTTCAAACGGCGTCATCATCAATTTTGATTGAACACCCGAAGATCCAGAAGGAGAGATGAGATGAGCCTGGTTATAATACTTGCCATCTTCCCCAAGGCTTGGCCCGCTTCCAACCAGAATATGAACCTTGTGCTCTACAGCTAGTTCCCTGTGAAAATCAACGCGCTCTTGCTCAAGCCGTGAAACTTCCCGCAAGGTCGATTGTAGGTTTCCAAAAACAGCCGTACCCAGCGCACTTGCTTGCTCAATGGCCGCATATTCAGGAAACATTAAAAGGTCGCCGCCACCATCAGCAGCATCCTTCACCCATTGAGCGATTTTCAAACGCCAATCATCCAATGTTTCCAATTGATCAAATTGGTACTGTGCAGCTGCCACGCGCACGAATTTCGAATTTCCCTTGACCAGTTTCGCAGCCACAGCTAGAGCGCCTTCATCCAAAACTGCATGGGTTTTTCGCTCTCATGCTCTTCGTCAATATCCTTCCAAGGATAGGTCGCGATTATACCTTCAACAGGTTCATAGCCGCGTTTGCGCCAAAACTCATCAAGCGGTCTGTAATCTGCAGGTTTTAAGGGGTGATCATCCGGCCGCACCACACGGCAGAATGTAGAATGCGTAAAGCCGCCAAGCTCTCGCGCTCGTTGTTCTCGCAGGTCAAAGAACTTGTGCCCAATGCCGTGCCCACGATGGCTTTTAAGAAGAACAGATTCACTGCAATAAAATATTTTCGAGATATCAAATCCCGCTTTCTTGAAGGGTTCGCCAAACTCTTCGGCGTGTTCAATCATCGGCGCACCAGTCGACGCACCAACAATTAAATCGTCATCCTGCGCGATCACACATACCGCACCGGCACCGGAAGCAAATTTCTGAAGATAGGTTTTTTCATAATCCAAGGAGCCCTCGTAAAGATAAGGCCAGTCATGAAAAACGGTCATTCTCAACCGTGCCAGTTCAGGCAGCACTTGAATTAAAGCATCTCCTGTCAACGATTTTACGACAATGCTCATGACTTCGAACGCTGGATTTTATTCTTAGATGTGCAGATGACAACTTTCGGCTTGTGTGTTTTCGCCTCTTCTTCACTCATACCCACATAAGCACAAATGATAAGCTTGTCACCAACACAGGCCAACCGCGCAGCAGCACCGTTAAGGCCAATTTCACCGCTGCCGCTTTTGCCCTCGATGACATAGGTTGCCAGGCGGTGGCCATTATCGATGTTGTAAATCTCCACGCGTTCATTGAGCAGCAGACCACACGCATCGATCAGCTTCCTATCAATGCTGATAGAACCTTCATAAGAAAGATCGCATTCAGTCACTGTGGCGCGATGGAGTTTACATTTCAACATCGTCAATTGCATAAGCGAAACTTCCAAGTCTTTCTTGTTCTGCCATTCAGGCAATGAAATTCATAGCAGACGATTCTTATGCGGAAGGGATCCAATTGTTTAGGCAGCTACCTGCGTAATCCAGTCCGTTAGGTTGTAATAGGTCGTCACGCGACAAATCTTACCACCCTCAACCGCAAAGAACGTACCAGCGGGAAGTTTATAAGTCTGCCCATTTGCTTCAGGCAGGCCTTCTTCTGCATTCAGATACGTGCCTTCAACATTAAATTCTGCCGCAGCCCGCTGACCGTCCCTTGAAACCATCACTGTTATATCTTTGAGCTGCTCTTTATAGTGGTGTGCCATCCGCGCATTAAAAGCCTTGAATTTCTCAAGACCAATACGTCGTTCTCCCTGATTGACATCATGAATAACGTTATCGGACAAACATGCCAGCATCCCATCGCTGTCAGCGGCGTTGAATGCCTCCAGGTAAGCACGTACCAATTTGGCTGTTTCTTGCCTTTGGGAAGACTGAACCGAAGGCTCGTTCATTAGCAGTAAATCTCCGGAATTTATGGGTTAAGCGGGGCTTATTAGCAGCCCATTGGGGCTACGCCAAGGAATCAATGCACACAACGTGACAACATATGTTTTTACAACATAAATTGAGCTATATGCATGCCAATGTGCTGTTCAACCCTTAAATCTGCAATCAACTCTGTAGAAACCAGCAAAAGATCAAATCTAAAGACCATGAGTAATATTGCCAAAATGACCGAAACACATCGCCATGAGCCGAAAGAATACGTGGTTGCCGCCCTTTACAAATTCACCCCCTTGGAGAATTTCGAAAGTTTCCGCCAACCCCTCAAAGACACCTGTGATAGCTCTAGCGTAACCGGAACGCTTCTGTTGGCCAAAGAAGGTATCAACGGCACCATAGCGGGCTCACGAGAGGGCATAGACAAGGTTCTTAACCACATTCGTTCAATTCCAGGATTATCCACGCTGGAGCACAAGGAATCCTACACAGAAGAACAACCATTCCTGCGAATGAAGGTGCGTTTGAAGCGTGAAATCGTAACCATGGGCGAGCCAGATATCGACCCATTGGCTAGCGTTGGTACATACATTGATCCAAAAGATTGGAATGAACTGATTTCTTCACCTGACGTCATCCTCGTCGATACACGCAATGACTACGAAGTTAAAATTGGTACATTCAAGGGTGCCCAAGACCCCAACATCAGTTCGTTTCGTGAGTTTCCGCAATGGACCCAACACAACCTTCCAAGCGACCATAACCAGAAAATTGCCATGTTCTGTACCGGAGGAATCCGTTGTGAAAAATCCACCGCATATATGAAGGCTCTAGGCTACAAGGATATCTTCCATCTCAAGGGGGGCATCTTGAAATACCTGGAAGAGGTCGATCCAGAAGAAAGTCTTTGGGAGGGCGAGTGCTTCGTATTTGATCGTCGGGTTTCAGTTGGCCATGGCCTGAAGCCAGGCCCTTATCAGCTTTGCGCAATATGTCGCCAACCCATCTTGGACAAAACCGGCAATGGCGGCGGTTATTCAACGCAAGAATGCGATACTTGCGCTAAAGAGGCGACCCCCCAACAGCGAAAACGGGCAGCTGATCGTCAAAAACAAATCGACTTGGCGCGCAGCAGACGGGAAAAACATCTCGGGCCCGCCATGAAGAAAAAGCCATCACAAGGACCCGCCATGTGAAACAGCAGGAAGTCATATCTGCTTCTTCTCAACGCCACATGTCGCGGTCACAATGATCATTGTTTGCTGGTAACCAACCATCCTTACCTGGTGGGCAATTGAATGGGAACACCAGGCTCGGACTTCACACGACGGATAGTGAGAAATGTTTTGACGCTCGCCACATTGGTCGCTGAGGTAAGATCCTTCAAAATAAAGTCCTGAAAAGAGCCCAAATCCTCAGAAACGCATTTCAAAATAAAGTCCGTTTCCCCAGAAAGCATGTAGGCTTCGCGCACGATGGGCCAACCCAGAACAAGGTTTTCAAATGCCTGAAGATCTGTCTCCGATTGGCTGTAAAGACCAACCATGGCAAAACCGGTGAGTGAAAACCCTAGACCCAGTTCGTCCAACAAGACAGTGTACCCGCAAATAAGGCCAGCATCTTCCAGGCCCCTGACACGTCGAAGGCACGCTGGTGCCGATAACCCGACCCGTTGTGCCAAAGTCACATTGGTAATGCGCCCAGAACTTAAAAGCTCCTTCAAGATACGCCAATCGATTGTGTCGAGCTGAATTGTCATTAAAACCTCAAGTGGACTCAATCTCGGCATTGCTATCGCCCACTTCTAGCGAAATAGCACATTTCGAAAACCTAATCAGCGCAATAAATAAAAATATAACATCCCCATAACGAGGCATATATTGTGTAACAACATGGCAAACTCACAAGGATGGGAAACCCAAAAAAACCGCCATCAACAGCGCCCCTCGACAGACGAACTGATGCTAGGTAGTGATCACAACCCATGAGCAACCGTACCAACATAGAATCCAATGAGCCCCCAAACCCGCTAAAGGGTGAAAATGCCTGGGTAATCACAGACGGCAAAGCAGGGATGTTGGTGCAAGCCAAAGGCATTGTAGAAGCGCTTGAAATGAATCCAGTTTTCAAGCAGGTGAACCCAGAAGGCATTTGGCGCTACCTTTCACCATGGGGCCCTGTAAATCCAAAAGAAAAATTTGGCCAACCTGGAACGCAGTTCGCCCCTCCGTGGCCAAAACTCGTCATAGCCACCGGTCGCTCTGCCATTCCTTACGTGCGATCTGTTCGACGCTTAGTAGGCGTGAAAACCTACACGGTCATATTGCAAGATCCCAAAACAGGCCCTTCATCCGCTGACTTGATCTGGGTTCCAGCCCATGACCTGCGTCGTGGCCCCAACGTAACCACAACCTTGACCGCCCCCCATAGCTTCACACCTTCCCGCTTAAAAGACTTGAGAACAAATCTCCCAGAGGATATCGCAAGCTTACCCCAGCCTCGAATAGCCGTCATTTTGGGTGGCAAGAACAGCGTCTACAAATTCACGGAAAAAGACGACCTGAGATTCGAAAACAGTCTGGCATCCCTAAAGGATCTCGGCGTCAGTTTTATGATCACACCTTCACGCCGCTCACATAAACGGATTATAAAATCTGCTGACCGCGCCACGTCGGGCGCACCACGTCTCTTGTGGGACGGTACCGGGGAAAACCCCTACCCTTCGTTTTTAGCAGCCGCCGACGCATTGATTGTCACCGCAGACAGCGTCAACATGTGTGGAGAGGCCTGCGCTACAGGAAAACCCGTTTATATTTTCACGCCGTCGGGCGGTTCTCCCAAGTTCAAAAGATTCCACGATGGTCTCGCAGCCTATGGCGCCACACGCCCAATGCCTGAAAAGTTCGAAACTCTGATTTCTTGGAACTACAAACCCTTAAATTCTTCTGATACCATCGCGAACGAAATCATATCTCGCTATAGTGCCCAGCAAGCAAAGCTCAATACCCAGACGTCGCACAATAGCTAAATCACACTTTCGGCGTATCAAATTTTCGCCTCAAACGAAAACCACGAGGACCACCAATGGCGCATCTCAACCTAGCCAAACTTCGCGAAGCAAAGGTTCACACAGAACCCTACATGTTCACGCTCGTTCCCGGTTTTCTTTCCAATGAAACACTCGCTAAAATCAATAGGACCTACCCCAACATTGAAAAGGGCGGCTCATACCCCCTCGATAGCCTCGAGGACAACATGTTCATCAAGGAAGTCATTGAGGAGTTGGACGGCCCGCAATTCCAACAAGCCATTTCCGAGAAATTTAATGTCGACCTCAACGATCGTCCAAAAATGTATTCTCTTCGCGGCTATACACGTGCCAAGGATGGACGCATTCACACAGATTCAAAAGACAAAATCATCACCGTTCTTCTCTACCTGAACGTAAACTGGAATCAGGAGGGAGGACGCCTTCGCATATTAAAAAATGGCCATGACGTCGATGATTTCGTTGTCGAAGTCCCCCCCGACAATGGCACACTCTTGGTGTTCAAGCGCTCAGACAATTCCTGGCACGGGCACCATCCTTTTGAGGGGCAACGCCGTTCGTTGCAAATGAACTGGATGACAAGTGAAGGATCCAAGGGCTGGCATCGGATTCGTCACAAGCTATCAGCGACGGTCAAAAAACTAACCGGGAAGGCTTGAGCTGCATGACACAGCAGACGAGGGAGGAAGACCTCGCCGCCGGCGGAACTCTGCCGCGAAAACAGCACCATGCGCAACCGAGAGCCTTGCGCCGTGTCTGGTTATTGCTGGAATTGTGCATCCTCTACCTTGGAATCCCAATCGTTTTGTTCCATTTGGTTCATGGCGAAAAGTTGCCCCTGTTTATTCTGCTCCCTCCGGTTCTTCTTGGCTTTATTCTCGTGATGCTATGGGACAAGACCTTCTTGTTGCGTCGAGAGATGATCAAGGGATTTGGTCTCTACACACTGTTTTCAATCCTAGCTGTCTTTATCATTGCCGGAGGAATGATCGCCGCGCTCGTCCAACAGGAAATGCCGCGTCAGTTTTTGAGTTTTCCCACACAACGGCCTGAAACCTGGCAACGCGTGATGATTCTCTACCCCTTGGCGTCTGTCATCGTTCAAGAGCTGGTTTACCGCACCTTCTATTTCCATCGCTACGGTCCCTTGTTTCGGGACCTGCCCTGGTTGATGATCGTCGTGAACGGCGTATTATTTGGTTTCGCTCATGTCATGTTCGGAAACTGGGTCGCCGTTGTCGGCACCGCGATGATCGGAATGCTGCTCGCCTACCGCTATGCCGAAACGCGATCACTCTGGGCTGTCTTCATCGAACACACATTATGGGGATGGCTTGTTTTCACAGTCGGCTTAGGTGGTTTTTTCTTCACCGGACATTCCAACATGGCCGCTTGGCGCTACTTCCAGGAATTCCTCGACACCCTTCAGACCTTTCTACCGCTATAAGAACCACTTCCTTGAAACGATTCCGGAATTTCTTATTTCATTGCCTATCAGGCTTGAAATTGCCAAGCCTGCGGCTCTTTCTTGGATGATGTTGTGATAAGTCCTTGAACGCGTTAGAAGGCCAACAAATCACCTGAAACAGATTTAACAAGAGGCAGCGCCCACTCATGGCGAATCCGCAATACGTTTTTCATTGTCATAAATTATCCAAGACCTATCCAGGCGGCAAACAGGTCTTGAAGGACATCTCCTTGTCCTTTCTCCCTGGCGCAAAAATCGGTGTTGTCGGTCTCAATGGCTCGGGTAAGTCCACGCTCCTGAAAATTATGGCCGGTGAGATTGAAGACTTTAATGGCGAGGCTAAGCCAGCCGAGGGCATCAAGGTCGGCTATCTGTCTCAAGAGCCACAGCTAGATGAAACCAAAGATGTGCTCGCCAATGCCATGGACGGGGTGCGTGAAAAGAAGGCTTTACTCGACCGATATAATGAACTGGCAACAAACTACTCCGAAGAAACCGCAGACGAAATGGCGGCTTTACAGGATCAGATCGACGCCCAGGACCTTTGGGATCTTGATGCACAAGTGGAACAAGCCCTCGACGCACTGCGCTGTCCACCCGCAGACGCTCAAATTACCAACCTCTCAGGCGGTGAAAAACGTCGCGTTGCCATAACGCGTCTTCTTCTTTCAAAACCCGACATCCTGCTCATGGACGAACCCACCAACCATTTAGACGCGGAAAGCGTTGCCTGGCTGGAACGCTTTCTCAAGGACTACACCGGTTGCGTTATTCTTGTAACCCATGACCGTTATTTCCTCGACAATATCACCGAGTGGACACTTGAACTCGATCGCGGGCAAGGCGTTCCCTATCACGGCAATTACTCAAGCTGGTTGGAGCAGAAAACCAAGCGCCTCACCGTCGAAAAAGGCCAGGAGGACAGCCGCCAGCGTGCCCTCAAGCGTGAACTAGAATGGATCAGATCAAGTCCGAAAGCCCGCCAGGCCAAATCAAAGGCACGTATCAACGCCTATGAAAAACTCGCCGAAGAGGCATCGCGTGATCAGGTGTCGCGCGCAAACATCCAACTGGCACCAGGTCAAAGACTGGGAGATCTTGTGGTCGAAGCCAATAACCTTACCAAAGGATTTGGTGACAAGCTTCTGATCGAGGACCTTTCCTTCAAGCTTCCCCCAGGTGGCATCGTTGGGGTCATTGGTCCCAATGGCGCAGGAAAAACAACGCTGTTTAAGATGATTGCCGGCATGGAAAAGCCCGACAAAGGTGAGCTTCGCCTTGGTAAAACCGTTGAGCTTTCTTACGTTGACCAGACCCGTGATCATCTGGAAGCTGAAAAGACGGTCTGGGAGGAAATCTCCGGCGGCCTTGACCAAATCATGGTGGGAAAACGAGAAGTCCCAAGCCGCGCCTATTGTGGCTGGTTTAATTTCAAGGGATCTGACCAGCAAAAGAAGGTTGGACTTCTATCCGGTGGTGAACGCAATCGTGTGCACCTTGCCAAACTCTTGAAAAAGGGTGGCAACCTGCTGCTACTGGACGAACCGACCAACGATCTTGATACGGAAACCATTTCAGGGCTTGAAGCCGCCTTGGAAGACTTTCCCGGTTGCGCCGTTGTTATCAGCCATGACCGCTTCTTCCTGGACCGGTTGGCAACACATATTCTGGCTTTTGAAGGCGACAGTCACGTTGAATGGTTCGAAGGCAACTTCGAGTCTTATGAAGAAGACAAAAAACGCCGCCTCGGTGAGGCCGCTGTAGAGCCCCACCGCATCAAGTACAAGAAATTTGAAAGATAGGGATCAGACTTACTTCTCAAACAACACAACACTCCTCATACAAAAACCACTAAGCAAGCTGCGCGGCTGTTTAATTTTTGATTGGCTTCACAAAGGCCTGTAACCCACCGGCAAACCTCAATGCTCAAATCCTTTAGAAGGCATATTTGCAAACGCCCTTTCTGATGTGAAGCCAGGCACTGGCCCATTACAGCCCAGCTATGATAGGTTCACGGAAAGAAGCCTGAGGAAAAAGTAAGACCTAGCGAAATATTAGGGAAGGGGATGCCATGCGTTTCTGGCGCCGGAACCATGTCGTGACCAATGAGTCTTTAGGTATCACCCAGGCCACATCTCAAGCGCATTCCCAAAGTCATCTGGGCAATTGGATCACGGCGTTCGCCTCTGCCGTCGCTCTGATTTTTTCGGCCATCAGTCTCTACCATAGCGTCTTGAAGCAACCCGAACTTCAGTTCTACGTCTCGCCCGTTGTTCACTACGCGCGGGACCCGGAAGGAAATGTAGAAGTTTTTGCGATACCTCTGACCATAGCAAATCACGGAGCGCGTGATGGCACGGTTCTATCCATTGATCTAACCGCCAAGTCCGTTGCAGGGGGTAAAACGAAAGAATTCTATTCTGCCTATGTTGTCGACGGTAGCTATTTCGTGAAACCAGCCCGCTTCAACACAGAAACAAGAACATACGAAAGAGTGAACCGCCCTAAAGCGCCGTTCGCTCCAATTTCAGTTCCTGGTAGAGGCAACTATTCCGGAACGATTTTGTTTTATAGAAAAGTCACCAGTAAAGACAAAATCATAAATGAGAAGGGAGAGTTTTCTCTCACCTTGAGCTTAAACACACGCCTGGACCAAAGCCTGGGAATTATGGACTCTCTTTTACAGACTCGCACAAAACCCATTACCTTCAAGGCGCGATTGAATTTCTTTAGCTTGAACCTGCTTTTAGTTGGCGGAACGCATCGACTTTTCAATGTTGATTGGTCAGTACCTGTGGCCGAAACAGAAGTTCGACGACGCAACAAGGCCATAGAAAATTAGATGTTTATTTTCTTCGAGAACAATGACCTTTGGATCTTGAGCACGAACTTGGTTTTTCACGAGCGAAAAGAAACAAAGCCATCGCAAAACCCAACCCAAACTTTTCATAAATCTTACCGCGTGATGGCACTCATCCCAAAAGCTTTTAAAATCAAACATGCATGGACCATTGAAATGAAAAAGCCCCGAAACAATTGTTCGAGGGCTTTAGAGATCATGTTTGGATATTCAAAAAAGCAATTGATGTTTTCTGAGAGATCTCTGCTTGTTTACCTGTTTAGAGCAATGACCAGTTTCTTTGGATTGCCGCCATTGTCGGTAATGAAGCTCTCAAACAAAGTCTTTAGGGAATCACGTGCCCAGAATCCAATCACCTGAGCGTCACCGACCTTAAAACTTGACCCCCTACGAATAAGCCACCAGCGCACATCGTATGTTGTGCCAGAAGTCAGAGTGAGGACAGTATCCACATAGACGCCGCGTTTGGTTTCTTTCGTTTGCCCAACGACAACGACCTTGGACACAGGATACTTGACCGACTCTTTGGCTGCATAGCGCGCAATAAAAGAAACCATCCCAGAATAATAAGAAGATCGATCAGAACGAGACAAGCGGCCCGAATAACTTCCCAACGAGTAAAGACCAATTGAAGGAAGGTCCGCATGGACTTTCATAACCTGCGCAAACGCTGATGCAGATCCCGACCTCTGTGCTGCCATCAATTCATTGGCGACCCGCTTCATGTAAGTCGCAGGTTGTTCAGCTTGGGCATTGGAAATTGTTGCAATAGAAATCAACAACGCCACAGGAACAGCCACGACCATCAAGGTCAGAGCACGAAGGCAAGTTCTCATCGTGTCATGCGAACGAAACATGACGTTCTGGGGGACCTGCGCAACCATTTTTACCTCCAAAATTCTTGTGGGCTGTCGTCCCGTCAAATCACACGACTATTGCCCCTCATACTTTACTAAACAGCACGAGAGAGACGGAAGGTCAAAGGGGGAAACAACTCATCAGAACACGCCGTTAAATGTGCAACAGGATAAATTCCTGAAAATACGTGGCCCCTGAAACCAATGGCGTGTTTTTAGTAGCCATCAGTGGCAGAGTGAAGGCAAATAATTG
>JAJRZC010000360.1 GCA_024275435.1 Alphaproteobacteria bacterium | reverse complement strand
TGAACAGAAATCAATCTGAGATTGTTGGAACTTTCGCCGCCCCCCGTCGGCTTTTTTGAAGAACGAGAACTTCGCCGTTCCGTCATCTGAAATTCTTGCAAGAATGTTTGACGGCCGACTTCGACCCGATAGTGAGCGATATCGATCAAAATCCGGTCAGAAACATTTCTTTCATTCAATCTCATAGAGAGAAGAAACCAAGGCCGGCTCCTGTGCAAGGACATTATACGAGCGAGCTTGGCCGGCCGCCGTTGCGGTCTGTCCTTTCCATCAAGGACAGGCAAGAAAAGACCCAATATTGGGTCGAAGTCGGGCGTCAAGCCCGACGGGGGGCGGCTCCCATATCGTTGATTTATAGGCATTTTCCAATGAATGGGGCTGACTTCACCCCTGGCTTTCCTAATGTCAGGGGCAATGGTAGGGGCAAGGGAAGGGGAAAACATGAGATATAAAGTTATTTTCCTTTCAGCGGTTCGTCCTGCGCTGCTGTGAAGCTGAGAGGGAAGAAGCGGATGTACGGAATTCATCGACCAAATTCGCCCAGTCTTGCATCAGTTCGGTCCGTTTCTCCCAGTAGGTCGCCCGATTATAGGTACGGCGAATAGTGTTTTTGTCTTGATGCGCCAATGCCGCTTCGATGACATCTGCATCAAAACCCCGATCATTTAATATGGTGCTGGCTGTCGCGCGAAAGCCATGAGCGGTTACTTCTTCCTTGGAATAACCCATTCGCCGGATAGCAGAATTGAACGCGTTTTCGGAAAGCCATTTTCGGTTCGAGCTGATAGAGGGAAAAATGAGATCAACGCCTTCAACGTCTATCCAGTGTGCCTTAATAAGTTCCAGCGCTTGATCCGACAAGGGCACGATATGATCTCGCCGCATTTTGGTGCGTTCCGCCGGGATTGTCCATGTTCTTGCCTCCAGATCAAACTCATATTGTTTGGCACCTCGCACTTCGCCCGGACGGGTCATCGTCAGAATTTGAAAGAGAAGGGCGTCTTTAATCACTCCGGCTCCGGTATAATCGTCCAAATCGCAAAGGAACTGCCCGAAAAGCTTCTCGTCGGTTATGGCGGCGCGATTGGTGGTTTTGACAGGGAGCAGTGCCCCTTTCAAAGCCTGGGTCGGATCGTTGTCAGCGCGCATGGTGACAACAGCCAAACGGAAAATTCCTGAAAGTGTACCGCGCAGTTTTTTCGCCGTTTCGCGTCTGCCACTTCGCTCGATACGCTTGAGGAGGTGCAGGATTTCGGCAGAGGTGATATCTCTGATAGGGCGGTGATGAAGCGGTGCGGCAAGTGTATGCACCTGCCAGATTTTCTTTCGCATGGTTGCGTCGGCCAGTTCCCGCTCATAGGCCATGTGCAAGTATTCTTCGGCCACCAGCAGGAAGGTATTCCTTGCCTGGGTTTCGGCTTCAATCTGATCTAGGCGTTTTCGAACCGAAGGATCGCCCCCCTCGGCTAATACCGCACGGGCTTTGTCGCGTTTCTGCCGGGCTTGCGCCAGGGACACATCAGGGTACTGCCCATGCGATAGCAAGCGCTCTGCCCCATGATAACGATATTTCTGCTGCCAGAGCTTCGAACCGTTGGGTTTGATCAGTAAAAACAACCCGCCGCCATCTGCTAATTTATAAGGTTTCTCGCGTGCCTTGGCTTTTCTGATTTTCAGGTCTGTCAGAGCCATTGGGGGTATCAATCTTAAGCATGGGGGGCGATACCCCCAATAATACCCCCAAATTCATGTTTTTTGGGGGTATCGAGTGTTCAACTATGGTCAGGATAATAGCCTGAAACAGGTAAAAAACTCAATATTTATATACACTTAAGAGAAGCTATGTTCAAGTTGGATGGTGCCCAGGAGAAGACTCGAACTTCCACGACCATAAGGCCACTGGCACCTGAAGCCAGCGCGTCTACCAATTCCGCCACCTGGGCATGCCTGAGCATGTCGGCTCATGAGTTAGTCGGGCTGGAAAACT
>JAJRZC010000026.1 GCA_024275435.1 Alphaproteobacteria bacterium | reverse complement strand
GATGGTAGTATGATCGTCGCAGCGATCTTTGCTAGAATATAAAACATGTGGCAAAAGCCTAATTCGTATGCGTTGTTGACATCTTAATCTTGTAACCGGCAAGTAAAAGGAGAGAGGGTCGGATCCCAGGGGGTGAATAGTCTGGACGGCCACGTTCGATCAGGAACTCTTCAACTGTTTTCCGCTCTGATGCGGCACGTGCCTTTGTGAGTTTGTGCTCCTAATCGCACCTTCCAAGTTGGGGCTTTTTATCTGATGTGGCTCGAAAATAAGAAGATAAACAGTAAGCGCGGGTAAAGAACAATTGATAGAGACCGAAATGAGACCTGAGCAAACACAACTGGATCGTCCGACACGGATGCCGTGGCCACCTATACTTTTGGTTGGCAGTATTATTGGCGCGCTTGTTCTTGCTCAGCTTGCCCCTCTTGCGTGGCCTGGGATCAATGACCTTGCGGCGCGTGTCATTGGGCTGGGGTTTGGCGTGGTGGGTGTTTTCGTTATGGCCTGGGCGCTTTGGACTCTTCATACGCATAAAACCAATATTCTGCCCAACAAGGCCGCTGACAAGCTCATAACGGTTGGGCCTTATTCTCGTTTTCGAAACCCAATTTACCTCGGTGATGCCTTGATTATTCTCGGGCTGGCCGAGCTCACCCATAATCTGTGGTTCGTTATTTTTTCAGCGGTTTTTGTGGCACTTGTGACATGGCTTGCAATTTTGCCGGAAGAGCAACACCTTGAACACAAATTCGGGGACGCTTATCGAGATTACGTAAAACGATCCAGGCGATGGATTTAATCTAAGCGAGGACAGACGCGTGACGACCGACTACAAAAGCAAGGAAAAGGCATTTCTTGAGAGCTTGAAGGCTGATAGTGGTCGCGATCTTGGAGAATGGATGGCGGCCATTGGCGCCCAAAACCTTACTCAACGAAACGATATTATCGATTGGTTGCGCCATCAGGGGTTTATTTTTGCCTGGGCCTCCTGGCTTGAGAGAATATACCACAATGGCGGACGGCCAATTTATTTGAGTGAACTTCCGCCCAGCCAGCCAGCTTTACCACAGGCTTCGCGCCCTGCATTGCGGCTCGTGGCCTCCAACCCTGATGGGCCGGTTAAAGGCTCTCAACCAAGCCCTCCTCGCAAAGACGTAATTAAGCCTGTTAAACCCGATAAGCTCATCAAACCCGTTCCAGTTTTGAAACCTTCAAGGGAACCCGAAGCAGGTCGTGGCGCAGAGGACTCTCACAAATCAGAAATGAGCATCCAATCTGTTCCTTTGGATACGAGTGTTAACGACACCATTGCCAAAGCCAAAGCTTTTGCACCGTTGGCGCGTCATTTCATGAGTGAGTTGAACGGGCTTGTTACAGATATTTCGGTCATTGCAAAACGACAAGTTTTAGAATTTCACGCACCATTAGTTTTTGGCGCGCTGGTCATGAGCCCCAGAGGCTTGCGCCTTTTTCTGGACCTTGGTGACCTAGCTTTCACCTCAACGATTATTAAAGCGCGCGCTCCCAGCCCGTTTATCAAGCTGCCGACAAACCTTACCCATATGGTTTTACTTGACGACGCGCGACAGATTGATCCTGCGTTGAAGGCTGTGATCAAATCCGCCCACGATTTGGTTAATGGGTGAATTCTCACGGATCGCGGGCCAAGAGACCTTGGCTTTGCCATGCTCAGCTTCAAAATCCGTTCCTACGGCATTATGACAACTGAAACCTTCTGGATAACCCCATTTGACCATGGATTCGCCTCAAAATTCTGACCTTTCTGTGGGCGGAAAGAAAGGGAGGCCAGTTTCATGCCTGGGACGAATGTCCAAGTCTTGTGGGTTTTACTCATCGCGGGGAGCACCCTTGCTGCTACGTGTATGAGTGCCAATGCGCAAACGGCAGACCGCGATGGGATTGGAGATCTCATTGAACGCGTCACGCCTGGCGCTGAGGCAAAGTCGTCTTCTTCGTCGAGTGTGGTTGACCCGCGCAAAGATGATCTGTCCTACAAGCAGGCCAAGCAATTGATGCAGGCCATTGATTCAATCTTAAAAGAAACTGCAAAGCAACGCAGTGAAGTCAACGACCTTCCTAGCCGAAATGATTTTATCGTTCCTCCATTATGGACCGAGACACGCGAAGACCGTCAATCCCATGTCCGTTCTTTAATGGATTCCGCGCTGGCAATTGTCACCGATGTTCCTGTTGTGGACGTTCAGAAGAAAGTCGAAGGATTGCGTGCCAATATTCGCGAGCTGGAAGACCAGATCATTTCTTATAAGGAACGCCAACTCAGCGCTCCAAAAGATGGGATGTTACCGGGCGTCTTGACGGATACAGTGGGTAGTCTGCAAACGGCCATTGAAAATGCGCAAAACCGCATCGAGCTCAATCGTCAGGAAATTGCGGCCGCCAAACGGGAAATCCACGCGGCACTTGTGAAGTCAGGCATTGAGCTTAACGACGGTCAAGTTGATTTGCTGCTGGACAGTGTGCTTTCCGGTGACCTGGTTCGCCTGGTGGCTGTCTTTAATGCTGCCAAGCTCATTGATGGCCAACTTGCTGCACGTATGAATTCTGCCGGCGACAATATGAAGGCCGCGCGCAAGTACTTTGCCATGCATGCAGCTCTATTTGCTATGCTTGTTCACGCACAGGACGCAACTATCCAGAAAATCGACACAGCCTACCTGCCAAAGCTTGATGCCATTGTCCGGGATATCACCGCTGCCAGCAAGAAATCCAAGAAACTGTTGCGCAGTTCAAAACGGCCCGACCAAATCAACGCCCTCAAGGCTAATCTGGAAAGCCAAAAGATCGCGCGTCGCGCAGCTTTGGGTTATCGGCGCTACCTTATGCAGCAGCGCGAACAAATCGCACAGGCTCGCTCGAAGGCAACCCATGATTTGAAGATTGCTGACAATACATTTGAGACCGTCGAAGCGAGTTTTCAGCTACGGACCTTGATGCGGGACAGCGCGGCGTCATTTGAGGCGATACAAAAACTTGAATCCCCGACGTTTGAGCAGATTTTCAAGAATGAATCTCTACGCCGAGAGTTCGAGAACCTTACTCGCAAACTCGATACGCCTACTTCTTAGGAGTGTTGCTTCTTGATTCTTCCAATTACTGCCTTGCGCTTTCAAGCACTCGGGCGATCTTCGATCATTCGCTTAGGGCCTTACCCAATGGTCTTAAATCAGCCAAATGGCGGCAAGTCCCAGAAAAGCAAAAAAACCAATTACGTCGGTGACTGTTGTGACGATCACGCCCGAGGCGGGGGCAGGATCAAGGCCGAATTGATCCATTGCAAGTGGCGTTAAAATTCCAGCGAGACCGGCGACGAAAAGATTTACAATCATGGCGGCTCCTATCACCACTCCCAATTTAGATGAGCCGAACCATAAAATAACCAGCACACACATGATTATCGAAAGCAGGAGTCCGTTGAGCAACCCGACGATTGCTTCACGCATGATCACGCGCGGTGCGTTCACTCGACCTAGTTTGTTGGTGGCAAGAGCCCTCACGGTTACCGTCATGGTCTGAGTGCCAGCGTTGCCGCCCATGGAAGCGACAATGGGCATTAACACAGCAAGGGCGACCATCTGCTCAATGGTGGCGTCAAACATCTGAATGACGAGGGACGCCAGAACTGCTGTTCCAAGATTGACTATGAGCCACGGTACACGGGAGCGTGTCGTCCAATAAACCGAATCGGCCAGGGTTTCATCGCCAACGCCTGCTAAGGCCTTCATATCTTCTTCGGCCTCGTCCTGGATCACGTCCACGACGTCGTCCACGGTGATCACCCCAACGAGACGGTCGTGTTGATCGACAACCGGAGCCGAGAGGAGGTCATAGTCCTGGAACTCGCGCGCGACAACCTCCTGGTCTTCGGTGGCGCGCACAATATGAAGCTCTGGGCTCATAATCTCTGTTACAGGGACATGGCGTCGGGTTCGCACGAGTTTGGAGAGCTCTACGGAACCAAGTACCCGGTGTGCTGGGTCCACAACAAACAGCTCGGAAAACACATCGGGGAGGTTTTTGGCATCACGCAAATAGTCAATGGCCCGGCCCACATCCCAGAAAGGAGGCACCGAGACATAGTTCGACTGCATGAGTCTGCCGGCTGTGTCTTCATCGTAGTCAAAGTTTCTTTCCAGAGCAGCGCGGTCTGTTGAGGGAAGTTTTTCGAGAACCTCCTGGCGCTCACTCTCCTTCAGACTTTCCAGTAGGTATGCGGCATCGTCACTGTCGAGTTCGCTCGCTGCTTTGGCGAGGAACTCCTTGGGCAGGTCTTCAGACAGTTGATCTCGAACAGTTTCGTCGAGTGACGAAAATACGTCATAATCGAAGTCGGCTTGGAGCTCTTGAATGAGTTTCAGGCGGTCTGAATGGGGTAAAAGCTCAATGACTTCGGCCCGTTCCGGGGTGCGCAGTTCCTCGTATATCGCCTTTAATTCGTCTCGGTTATTCTGATCCAGAGCATCTTTCAGCGCATCCAACAACTTGCGAGAGGGCTGAGTATCCATTTCTGCTTCATCAGCAGCATTGCGACCTTCGCTCATTTTGCCCTCATGAAATTGGCCAGACATATGATCTGGGTGCTCTTTTTATTCTTATGCATACTGGTGAACTGTACGGGCTTCCAAGCACGATAAAGCCCCGAGAACATGAAAAATTGTCACAGAATCATGCTCTAGCACGGTGGTGTTGAGTTCGCATCCTGATGCAAGTACGCAACATGTCATGGATCGACACATTTTACACGCGAAGCCAACGCCTATATCAATTTGGTTAGCTAGAGGAAACTTGGTCCCTTTGCCTTGCTTCCTGTTTGATGTTTCAAGTTGCTTGGTTTTTGATCTGGAAGCTCAGATTTTGTTCTTCAAGCTTAGCTTGAAGGATTGTGGTCAAGAATAACTTGGCCAAAGAAGGTTTGGTTAACCAGGTTGTGGCCATCTGTTTTCTTGCTTATGGACAATGGCGTTTCATCTTCAGCCTTTTAGGGGTTACATATCGATGTGGTCTGCTCAGCGGATATTTCTAGGTGCTATCAGCGTATCAATCGCCAGTATCTTGTATGCACCTTCGGCATTTGCTGAAGGTAATGCGACCGACTGTTCCAGTCGAAAAGATGTGCTGGGAGTGTCACGCGTGGTTGAAGTTGATGCGAGCGATGGGCTCCGCTTTGGGCGCATGCAATATAAGGACTTCTCCTTTCTCAAAGAGGGGGAAGTGGTCTTGACATTCGATGATGGTCCTTCGCGTCGCCATACGACAAGTGTTCTCAATGCGCTAGAGGCAGAATGCACCAAAGCCATGTTCTTCATGGTGGGTCGAATGGCTGTTTCCGATCCTTCCACGGTACGCGAAATTGACAGGCGCGGTCATACCATTGCAACGCATACTTGGTCGCATCCAAACCTGAAGGCACGCTCCAAGGAACGCGCAAAGAAAGAAATTGAGCTTGGCATCAGCGCAATTTCTGTGGCACTGGGGAAACCACCTGCTCCGTTTTTTCGGTTCCCTTATCTGGCTGATCCAAAGTCCATGATCAGCTATCTCAAGTCCCGTGATATTGCTATCTTTTCCATTGACGTTGATTCTAAGGATTTCAGAACGCGCAGCGGATCCGTAATGGTCAGTCGTACTTTGAAAGGCTTGAAAAGAAACGGTAAGGGTATTTTACTGTTTCACGATATTCAAACCTCCACAGCCAAAGGTATCAAAGCGCTTTTACGTAAATTGAAAAAGAATGGCTTCAAGGTCGTTCATGTGGTTTCCAAGGCGCCTGTCAAAACGCTGCCTAAGTATGATACCATTGCTCTAAAAGAACTTAATCGACGCAAAAAATCATGGGAAAAACGCCCGTTCCCAAAAACCGCTATCAAGTGGCCGGTATCACAAGGTGGGCTGCCTGCACCTGTTCCTCTGGCTTTTCTTACACCTCCTGCAAAAGTAGAAAACCAGCACTCTGCGCAGAAAGAAAATGCCGCCGGATCTGGTGACTATTTACCGAACAGAAATCCGCTTGTGACAGGTACCGGACTGGATACACAGACCAAGAAAAAGTTCAAACATAAACGATCCTCGGTAGGGGCAATACAAGGTGAGAAACCTGTTGTTAAAAAAAGGGCGCTGCGCTTCAAACCCTCGCTCGACCCACTTCAACAACGCATCTATTCTGATTGATTGAGTGGTCGTAGGTTCAAAGTGATTCCTCATTGCGGTGGCAACATTTGTAGTTGTCGCAATCAACGAGT
Source organism: Alphaproteobacteria bacterium (assembly GCA_024275435.1). Lineage (GTDB taxonomy): Bacteria > Pseudomonadota > Alphaproteobacteria > Rhizobiales > Hyphomicrobiaceae > JAJRZC01. The sequence continues at coordinate 23,663 of JAJRZC010000026.1, read as the reverse complement.
GTAGCGTTGGAGGTTGGCTTTGGCTTCGATCATTGATCTATATGTCTTCGACCTTGATGCCGAATCCGCCCCACTGGTTTCCATGCGCGATGTGCTTTCAAGTGACGAATTACGCCGTGCTTCAAAATTGATTTCCCCCTCGGGGGGAGATCGCTTCATTATGGCTCGCGGGATGTTGCGCCATGTACTGGCATCTTACAGTAAGCAACGACCTGCTGATCTAAGTTTTGCTTATGGTCCGAATGGAAAGCCTTACCTAGCCAGGTTACGTGAGCCGTTATATTTTAATCTCAGTCATTCTGGGGCAGTTGCGGCAATAGCGGTCTCCAAGGATTTTGAAGTTGGTGTTGATGTTCAGGTATGGCGGTCTGTGCGTGAGGGACTGGCGGAACGCTTTTTTTCTCAAGCTGAGGCCGCTGCTTTACAGAAACTGGACGTAGATGATCGCAAAGCCGCTTTTTTTCGATGTTGGACCCGCAAGGAAGCTATCATCAAGGCACTTGGCGAGGGACTGTCGCGATCTTTGAAAAGCTTTGAAGTTTCCCTTGAAGAGACTGCTCAACCTGCTGTGATTTCGATGGCGGGTATCAAAAATAGCCGTCAGAGCTGGTCACTTTTCAGCTTTGCTCCGCACACAGATGTATCCGGCGCAGTCGCTTGCAAGAGTTGCGGGCAAGCTGTGGAATTGCGCCAATGTCATTTGAAGTTGTAACCGCCCTTCCCTAAATATTCTTTTTTTCTCAACTAAACAAAGAGTTAAGTGATTTAGGGGCTATTTTTAGCACCCCTATTTGTTAGCATCTTCTCTTAGGTCTGCCTTGGTTTTGGCCATGGCTGGTGTGTAATAACGCATATATGTTAACCACTATAAATTGTAAACACCTAGCCTTACCACCGTATCGCGAGTTATAGCTAACCGATTATACGCGTTAAAAGCTGACTCCTCCTCAGCATTATGCGGAATAGTTTTATGCTCTTGGAGTGTTCATGGGTCAACAAAATGCCAGCGTGCCCCGCGAAATTGTCTTCAATACCAATCGCCAGATCGGCATAGCGCTGTTTATCATTTCTGGTGTCATCAATCTTTTGACACTGACTGGCGCGCTTTACATGCTGCAGATTTATGATCGCGTGTTGAGTTCTCATAGTGTGCCAACGCTTGTTGCACTCTCGATTCTGGTAATTGGACTGTACCTCTTTCAAGGTCTTCTTGATATCATACGTGGGCAGATCCTTGTTCGCCTTGGGGCCAAGGTGGATCTAGGTCTCATGACGCTTGCCCATGAATGCCTGCTGCGACTGCCTTTGCGGGGTGCTTCCACGTCTCAAGCTGTTCAACCTATTCGAGATGTTGAATCAGTTCGCGGTTTTTTAGCAAGTCCTGCCTTAACTGCCTTTCTCGACCTGCCATGGATGCCGCTCTATATCGCTTTTGTTTTCTTCCTGCACCCGCTTCTTGGCTTCTTGGCCATTATAGGCCTTTTACTACTGTGTGTGCTGACGTTGAGTACAGAATCTCTGACACGAAAAACGGGCGTGCTAACGCAAACTGTTGGTGCTCAGCGCGCGGCAATGGCGGAAAGCCATGCGCGAAACTGCGAGGTTATTGCGGCAATGGGTCTTGCAGAAAATGCATCTCATCGATTTTCAATTCTGAACTTGAAATTTCTTGACCATAATTCCAAAACCAGTGATATCGGCTCAACGCTGGGGGGTATATCCAAGGTTATTCGGATGATCCTGCAATCTGCCATTCTGGGTGTGGGAGCTTATCTGACACTACAGGGGCAATTGTCGGCAGGCGCTATAATAGCGGCTTCCATTGGCACATCACGTGCATTTGCTCCCGTTGAACTGGCCATTGCAAACTGGTCGAATTTTATCAATGCGCGGCATAGCTATCATCGACTATCCGAACTGTTTTCTCATTTTCCTCCTGAAACCAAAGCCATCCATTTGCAACCTCCGGTGAATACGCTGAGTGTGGAGGACGTGAGTGTCAGTGCCCCGGGAAGTGAAGATGCTATCCTCAGCAATATAAGTTTCACCCTGGAGGCTGGAGATGCACTTGGTCTTATCGGGCCCAGTGCATCTGGAAAATCAACGCTTGCACGCGCGCTCACTGGAATTTGGCCCTGTGTGAGAGGACATATTCGACTTGATGGGGCTGCACTTGAACAATGGTCTGCTTTAGCGCGTGGCCGGCACATCGGTTATCTACCTCAAGATGTTGAGCTGTTTCCAGGGACTATCGCCGATAATATCTCACGCATGGATAGAGAACCGGATAGTATTAAAATCATCGATGCTGCCAAAGCTGCGGGCGTTCACGATATGATTTTGAAACTTCCGCAGGGTTATGAGACCGAGCTTGGAAACACAGGCCGTGCCTTATCTGCAGGTCAGCGACAACGCATTGCGCTTGCGCGCGCGCTTTATGGGGATCCTTTTCTTATCGTTCTGGATGAGCCAAATTCCAATCTTGATGCGCAAGGTGAGGAGGCCTTGACACTTGCCATCAAAAAGGTTCGCGATCGCGATGGGATTGTCATTGTGATTGCTCATCGACCCAGCGCGCTGGCCGCGGTCAACAAGGTGGGTGTACTGGCAGCGGGAAGACTTGCATCAATTGGGCCCAGAGACGAGGTTCTCAAAGAGGTTTTAAAGAAATCACCAGCCAGAAGCGGACTGGCTGTTGTTCCCAGTGAGGGAGCCTAAATTTCATGTCTAGATCCAAAAAAGATAATTCAAAACTTGTGCAGGTGGAAGCAGCACATGCGCTCACTGTTACCCAGCTCAACATCCGTCTTTGGATAAGTCTTTTGGGCGTGGTGGTCTTGGTTTTTGGGGTTGGAGGTTGGGCCAGCCTGGCTCCAATTTCCGGAGCGGTTGTGGGATCGGGAACCTTGGTGGTTGATTCAAGCGTTAAGCGTGTTCAGCATGCTCACGGCGGCATTGTCACTAAGATCCTTGTTTCCAATGGCGATGTGGTGGAGGCGGGACAGGTTGTCTTGAAACTGGACGACACACAGTTAAGAGCAGGCCTTGGGATCATCACATCTCAGCTGATGCAGTTACGTGGACGCCGGGCGCGTCTTGAAGCAACGCGCGATGGGCTTGATGAGGTTCAGTTTCCAGCTGGTTTTTCTCAACTTGGCTTTGAGGCAGAAAAAATCATGCGTGCCGAGCGAAGGCTTTACCTTGCTTTGGTAACATCTCTGAAAGGACACAAAGCGCAACTTGGTGAAAGAATTGAACAGCTAAAACGTGAAATTGAAGGTCTGAAAGCCCAACGCGACGCCAAGGCGCGAGAACTTGAGCTGATTGGAGTTGAAGAAAAGCGCATATCGAAAATGTTTGAGCGCAAGCTTATTCCCGTCACCCGGTTGTTGAATATTCAGCGGGATGTCACGCGTATTGCAGGAGAACATGGATCCTTGATCGCACGGGTGGCCAGTCTATCTGGTCAAATCAATGAGACGCGATTGAAGATTCTTTCGCTTGATGATGATGCTCGCTCCAATTCACAACAAGAACTTCGTGATGTGGATGCTCGTATTTCAGAATATCAGGAGCGAAGGATTGCTGCTGAAGATCAACTTCGCAAGGTGGATATTATCGCACCTCAAAACGGCGTCATTCATGAGCTAGGGGTTCATACGGTGGGTGGCGTCATCAAGGCAGCAGAAACCGTTATGCTGGTGGTGCCTCAAGGTGATACTCTGCGCATTGATGCCCGTATTGCGCGAGAAGATATTGATCAAGTTTCTCGTGGTCAGGTGGCCAAGCTGAGGTTCGTTTCCTTTAATCAACGCACGACGCCTGAAGTGGATGGGCGTGTGCTGCGTATTTCCCCTGATATCAAGCTGGATCAGCGTACCGGAGCGACGTACTATGTTGCACGTATTGGCCTGGAGAAAGGTACTGCCAGGAAGCTACAAGGGTTAACTTTGATTCCTGGAATGCCAGTTGAGGTTTTTATTAAGACTCGGCCTCGGACGTTGATATCGTACCTTTTCAAGCCGGTAAGCGATAACTTTAATCGTGCTTTTCTTGAAGAATAGGTCATGTGCGGGAAGTCTTCCCACTTTCTTGAGGCTAATGTCTTGGTATAGATCATACCTCTTTCTTCAAAGATATGGAGAACGCGCGCTCGTGTCATTGAGACAACGCCTCATTCTTACGGTTACGTTTGTGCTTCTGGGCACACTGCTGCTCGGCAGTATGCTTGTTTATTGGCATTCCGTTCGAAAAGTAGAGATCGAAATGAAGGCGTCTATTGAGGTTGGCGGACGTATTGCACGAAACGCGCTTCATGATGTTGCTGAAGTCTACGACCCTCGTGAGAGACTCGAGTTGCTGGTTGCTGACTTTGACGGTGACCGCCACCTTCGCGCGACCTTCTATGGTCCGCATATGAATGTCATCAGACAATCAAAGTTTTCAGCTCCGGTTCATCCCGCTCCAATGTGGCTCGACAGGCTTTTGAGTACGCCCCCTCGCGTGGTCATACTGCGCCTACCTCCACAGTTCGCACGGCTTGGGCGTATCATCCTACAAACCGACGCCAGCAATGAAATCGCCGAAGTTTGGGCAGACGCTAAGATTTATCTTATGCTTCTTGTTTTCTTTTGTCTTACTCTGCTTTCAATCTTGTATGTGGTGCTTGGGCAGGCTCTTAAACCGCTTTTGGCCCTGCAACGCGGTTTCAGTGAAATTGGAAAAGGGGATCGTCCGCAACGCATTCAAGTTGCTGGTCCTTCTGAACTTGCTGAGCTGGCCGAGGGATTCAACGATATGGCCGACAGGCTGGTTGGCATGAAAGATCGCAATGCGCGGCTTCATGAACAACTTGAGGCCGTACAGGAAGAGGAACGCGCTGAACTGGCGCGCAATCTTCATGATGAAGTTTCACCGCTTTTGTTTTCTGTGGATGTTGACGCTACAAACGTGGTTCATCTGGCTGAAGGTGGCGCTAAAAACAAGGACAAGATCAAGTCATCGGGCGAGGCTATCAAGTCTGCTGTGTCTTTGCTCAAACGCAATGTGAAGGGGATTTTGAACCAATTGCGCCCAGCAGGGCTGCATGCACTCAGCTTGAAGAACACCATTGAAGACCTAACAACATTCTGGAAGGCCCGTAACAAAGACCTTGAATTCAAGCTCTCCGTTCCTGAGACGAGTTGGGGTGTCAAGATTGACAGCGCGGTACAAAGCCTTGTTCGTGAGAGTCTCAGCAATGCAATGAAGCATTCAAAACCAACACTTATTCGGATCACTATTTATGAAAACGATTTCAGGGATTTAATTGTGGAAGTCTGCGATAATGGTGGGGGCCTGTCGCCCTCAGGCGGTGGAGATGGTCTGGGTGTGATTGGCATGCGTGAGCGGGCCGTTTTGCTTGGTGGTAACTTGACTGTCGAAGACATCGAGGACCCGCGCGGTGTCATGGTTCGGGCCAAGCTTCCCTTAAGAGATGGTACAAAAATTGACACCGCACCCAAGGCTGAAAAACCCCTAGAGGAGGAAAACCTGGTATGAAAGTCTTGATCGTCGACGATCATTCAGCTGTTCGAGAAGGTGTTGGGCGCTTGATTGAAGGTATTGAAGGCGCGCTTGTCTTGCAGGCGTCGACATCCAATGAGGCACTGGTTCTAATTCGCAGCGAAAACCCCGATGTCATAGTTTTGGATATCAACCTTGGCGGCAGCAGTGGTCTTGAGCTTCTAGCCAGATTAAAGTCTGAGCAAAAAAATGCCCGGGTGGTCATGTTTACGATGTATTCCGATGCCGGATATGCGCAGCGCGCACTGCGTGGAGGGGCCTCCGGGTATGTCAGCAAAAGTGCCCCTGTTGACGAGCTGATTACGGCCATCAAAGCAGTTGCGGCCGGTCAAACCTATATTGATCAGGAATTGGCGCAGGACCTCGCGGTTTTCAAACACCGCGAAGGGGATCCCATGGATAGCCTGACAAATCGAGAAATTGAGATTCTACGTCTGCTTGGAGAGGGCAAAAGCTTTACTCAAATCGCAGAGACATTTGGCATTGCCTACAAAACAGTGGCCAATTCCTGCTCTCGTCTGAAAGAAAAACTCGGCTTGGAGCGAACAGCCGATCTCATCCGATTGTCTGTTGAAAACAGTTTGAAAGCGGAACGACGCCAGAAGGATTAAATTTGGCTGACAGGTCCCCTAAAAAGTACCGTAAAGACAGGCTCTCGTCAGGTTACGGTTTCTTCTTCTTGAGAAGAAAAACCAATGGTCAAGATTGTTTTCTTGGCTTAGGTGATTTGCTTTATTTCTTTGTGCTACGGTATTTTTTTTAGCCTACGATACTTCCGGAACACCACCAATTCGCCTGTAGATAAACGGCGGCGAGGGTTGACGAGACTCCTGCTCGGCGGTTTCGGCAAATTGTTCGTGGAACGTTGAGAGGTGGCAGGCCGGGTCGGTGGCTCGAGCATCACCAGTGACTGCAAGCGCCTGACAGCGGCATCCGCCCCAGTCGATCTCACGACGATCGCAGCTCTTGCAAGGCTCCTTCATCCATGATGTGCCACGGAACATCTGAAAGGCGTTGCTTTTATACCAGATGTCGGCGAGAGGCGTGTCGCGTACATTATCAATCTTGATGCCTGGAATGCTCTCGCATGCCTGACATGGCATCATCTTACCTGATGGTGTTATATCAAATAGGCTTTTGCCCCAGCCTCCCATGCAAGCCTTAGGTCGCACAGCGTATTGGTCGTGGGCCACGACATCAAAGACCAGAACGCCCTTGAGACGTTCGCGTGCCTCATTTGAGACCTTCACGGATTGATAAAACTGCTCGCGTGTTGGGATCAATGCGGCACGGTTTTTCAAGGCCCAGGCATAGTATTGGACATGGGCAAGCTCAATGCGCCCGGCACCTATTTCCACGGCATAATCAATCAAGGCAGCAGTATTTTCGATATTGTGTCGGTGGATCACCACATTCATGGTTAGTGGTAAGCCCAGTTCTTTCACCCAACGGGCAACTTCGCGTTTTTTTTCGACACCACCTTTATAGTTGGAGATGAACTGCGCATTTTTGGGATCAACGTCCTGGAATGACAACTGGACGTGATCGAGGCCGATTTTCACCAATTCCTCCAAGCGTTTTCGCTTCAAGGTTACGCCCGAGGTAATGAGGTTTGTATATAACCCAACATCGACGGCTGTCTTCAAAATCTCCTCAAGATCGGCACGCACACATGGCTCACCACCCGAAAGATGAATTTGCAGAACTCCCAGCTTCGCCGCTTGGCGCATGACACTTTGCCATTCCTTAGTGCTGAGTTCAGATTCACCGCGACTGATATCAAGCGGGTTTGAGCAATAACCGCATTGCAAAGGACAACGGTAGGTCAGCTCACACAACATGCCCAGAGGTGCATCAACCTGGTTTGAGGTGACAGCGCCAGGTTTTGAAACTAATGTGCTGAGAGTTTCACTCATCTGGTCACAACTCCCTTGTCGGAAAGCTCCTGCAGCAAGGCAATGATGTCGCTGAGGATTTCTCCTTCTGGCGCCTGGTATAGCTTGGCGAGCCTTTCAGAAATTTTACTAACCGACGTATTGCCATCACAAAGCTTCAGCACTGCTACGGCAGTTTCGTCGGGATTAAATACCCGTTCCGGAGCCAGAATTAACCATCGCCCCCTCCCCTCATCGTGCCTAAGCTTAATATGTTTGGGCAGACGGGGTTGGGTTTGTGCAGATACGACGAACCGTTCTGGCATGGAGATATCAGACATCAATCTGCCTCTGGTCGATATGCCCCTGGGGGGATCATTCCCACAACATAAGCCAGATGAAGCGCGTCCAATTGTGCCCAAAGCACATCGCACTTGAAACGTACTGCATTGATGCAGGCTTCCTGAATGTAACGTGATTTGGCAAAGTCTTTCACAAACTGCAATGCAAACTCGGCATCTCGCGGGGCTTGGTTTAGACGTCGCTTGCCATATTCCATCTCTGGCTCGTTGATGAAATCATATTTTTCCAGCATGCCGGAAATACGTTCACGGTGAATGGAGGGTGCGAAAAGTTCTGTCAGTGACGAGGCGGCCGCGACGACCAGTGGCTGCTCACGAACGAAATAAACATATGCTTCGCAAGCATAACGGGTGGCTGGCAAAGCGCCTTCCATGCTGGTGACGTAATCGCGGTCAAGCCCTAATCCATCTGTTAGGCGAAGCCAGCGCTCAAGCCCCCCTTCTTCTTCGGGAGGATGGCCGTCGTGATCCTGGATACGGTGTATCCATTCCCGGCGAAGTTCACGATCGTGAACGCGGCTCATGAATGCTGCATCTTTGCGCGGGATGGCTTCTTGGTAGACGTAACGATTGAGCGCCCATGCTGCCACCTGACCTTTGGTCAAATTACCGCTGTGGAGGAGTTTGTGAAACTCGTGTTTGTCGTGATAGCGCTCGGTGCCCACGGCGCGGATTGCAGCCTCCAGCTCATCGGGGCTCATGACGGGACCACCAGCTTCAAAGATTCTTACATGCTCGTTCATATTTCAATCTCCATTCCATCAAAACCGACTTCCCAGCCGGCTGCAGTCGTTTGTTCGTACTCAGGCGAGTTATCGTTGAGTACAGGGTTTGAGTTGTTGATATGGACGTAGATTTTTCGACCAACATCGAGATTTTCAAATGCTTTAATGGAACCGTCAGGGCCGGAAATGGAAATGTGCCCCATGCGCGAGCCGGTCTTAGGCATCAGTCCCTGATTCAGCATTTCATCATCGGTGAAAAGCGTACCGTCGAAGAACACATGACTGGCACCTTTCAAACGTTTCGAAAGTTTTTCATCTACTGTGGCGCAGCCGGGAATATAGAAAAACGACTTACCGGACTGGGTATCTGAAACCTTCAGTCCAATGGTATCGCCAATCTGGGTCCCAAAATCCGGTCCAGCGGATTCATCTTCAAGGTAAAGTGCAATTTTTCCAGGTACGTCGAACGCCTCCACTTGAAGTCCCAGATCAACGCCATCACCTTGAAGTTTGATTGGCTTTTCTAGGTCCAAGGGAATGCGCGAAACAATGTCTGGAGCGAGGATGTTAAAAATGGAATTTTCGGCCAAGACGCCAAGGACCCTCTGGCTACCATAGATACTGAAGGGCTGAGCTTCGCGCAGGTTTATCAAACCGGAAATGTGATCCACATCACCATTGGTTAGAACAACAGCTTTGATGGGACTTTGGCGCATACGCCCTCCCGGCAATGGATTTAATTGCGGAGAAGCTGATATCTGAGCACGCAAGTCGGGGGAAGCATTGAGAAGTGCCCAGTTGCTGCCATCTCCACTGACGGCTAGTGAAGATTGCGTTCGAGGACGAAAACCGGGTGTGTCAGTACGTGCGGCAACACAATTTTGGCAGGTACAGTTCCATTGCGGAAAGCCGCCTCCTGCCCCTGCGCCAAGGACTCTGACGAACATTAAAACTCCAATTGGTCAATGAATTGACGTGTTATCAAAGACCAACTATGCGCTTCATCGCCGCCCCTAACTTGACAATAATCAAACTTTAAGATTCGGAAAATGAAATTTTTTTAATTTGGCGGGGAGGGGTGAACGCAAGCTTTAGGCTCATCCTTCATTTTCTGCCCAAGCTTGCAAACGCGGAAAATCCAGAACACGCATGGCCCGCAACCCCACCGTTTCTATGATGCCTTCCGTTTTTAATTGCGCAATTTGACGACTGATTGTTTCGATTGCGAGGCCTAGATAATCTCCCGTTTCCGTCCGTGATAAGGGCAACTCGAATTGCTGTTGAGGACAAACTGTTACGGGATCTTTGCCAACTACACGATGGGATCGCTCGACAACATGTTGAAGAAAAGAAGCGACCTTCGCGCGGGCTGACAGCCTTCCAAGTACAAACATCCACTGGCGCGCGGCGTCCAGTTCATCAAACGTGCGTTGTAACAGAACACGTTCCAGGATGGGGTGTTGCTGCAGAAGGTTCTCGAACGGCTTGCGAGTCAAGCAGCACAGTTCAATATCAGTGGCCGCCTCTACCATTAATGAACCCAGATCCCCAAAAGGGCGCCCGACAAAATCTGACGAAAACTGCAAACCGACAATCTGTTGTCGTCCATCACGTTTGGTGCGCACGAGCTTGACAACGCCTGAAATCACGATGGCAAAAGATTCAGGCTCCTCTCCACCATCAAAGATCACCTTGCCCTGTGGGTAGTGTCGACGATATGCGATCTTGTGCAAGCGGTCGGCTTCTACCTCCGGAAGGGCGCTGCACAGCGCAGTGTCTCGAATTTCGCATTTGTTGCATGCGTTGATGTGTACACCCACGAGACTACCTCTGATCTGGTCACATAGACCTTAAAGGCTACAGGGCAAAAAAAGCGTTGAATGACTGAAAACGCTTACATGCCTAATATGAACCGGAAGGTCATGATGCCTACTGACAGGTCGCTGCCTGCAAGAACGCAAGTACTTCCGATTCCTGAAGTTTTTAATTTTTGGAGGTTTTCTGACGCGGCTCCTTTGATCTAGGTCAAGTGGAAATGCGTCGAATGAGCCCGTTTTCCGGTTTTTTTGAAGTATTGAACAGCCCTTGAGCGTTCAGAGCAATTCAATCCAAGAAACCAGAATTTGTAGAGGTTCTATTTTTAGGGTCTTAAGGCGCGCCAATATACCCTTGGCGGACAAACAAGATCACAAGAGGCGGGGGATTCCTGACGGAAAGGAATCCCCCATCAAAGGACTGCTCTTTTAGTAATTATAAACAAGTCCAAAGCTGAATTTTTCGCGGTCGGTGCCGAAGTTTTCCGCCGAGTAGTTGGCGTACTTGAAGTCTGCAAACAGGCCCTTGTAGATGGGTTGCTTCACATAGAGATCGAATTCGCTACCGTAGTCCACGTCGCCGAAATGTGACCGGAATTCATGGTATTGAGCCTTGACTAAAAGACCATTGAAGAAGCTTAAACCTTGAGGCGCTCCTTTGACCTTGTAGGTGAGATCGACGTAGTAGTCCCTTAGGCCTGCAGCAGGCGTGATCAGAAACAAGTCGGCAAAGCCGTTGAACTTATGCCCTGTAGCCAAGGGAGTCTGGAATGCTGCGCGGCCTCCGTCACTGCCTAGCTGTTCATAGGCCACGGTCGCCGTGAAACCGAAGGCCGACAAAGCCGGGGCGATGTGTACGTAGCTGGCGTTAAAGTCCACCGGATGATCGCCATAATCGGTCTGAAATGCGTACTCGAAGTGATATTTGAATGTCAGGCCGTCGATGATTTTCTGTTTGCCCTTCCAAAACCCACCGTATGTGGCGTTGGAAAAGGCATCAATATCCATCATATCCATCAGGTAGACGTAGCCCGTCAGATTGCCGAGATCATAAGGCAGTGGATCGGTTTTTACGTTGACAAGATGAATGTTGGACGTGAGATCGCCGTCGTTGAGCCCTCCATCAGGAGCCCGACTTGAGAAGATGCGGTTTACGTTCCCGGCGTAGCCATAAAAGATATTCAGACCTGGAATCGCGGTAATGGTCGCTGTGGCACCGTCAAATGTCTGGTCATTCTGACGCCAAGGAATCGATCCGATAAAGCGCTGGTTGTCGAGGTTCACCCGATAGCGGCCGCCTTTGAGAACAACACCGGGAATGTGATGGGATTCGATGTAGGCTTGATTGACTTCGGCAGACTCGACATCGACAACGATGGGGTACTGTGTTTTGCCGTTAAAGGTGTTGTTGAAGTCATCCGGGCCAACCTCCATGATGAAGTCGCCCTCGATGCCGGCTCTAAACCCATAAAAGAAGCCGGACTCGAGCCCGGGACGCCACCGGAGCGTTGAGGCTCGTGCTGGGTCTGCGAAACCAAACTGATTGACGTGCTCGTATCTGTAACGGGACGTGAGCCAGAATTTACCATTAAAGAAACCCGTGTTGGGGCCACCAAATGTCCTTTGGTCATCTGAGATATTTTCATCACCGGCGCTGGCCACTGAGCCGCCTATACTCGCTGAAACAAGAAGAGCGAAGCTGACGCAGAAAATGGAATTTACCGAGGCTCGAAGGGCTTTTGATGCCAGTGCGTGATATTTGCTCATCGTAAAAGTCTGCTTTCTTCCTAATTATCCATGGTCGTCGCACTTTTTGAGGCGCCGAAAGACCGTTCGATCCGTTTTTAGCGAGGTAGGCGATTCTGCTTAGGAAGCCATAGAACCGAGTCGCTTATCTCGTCATAACTTTATAATCTCGAAACAATTCTGGATACTTCACAAGAGGCAAAAAACACCATTGTTTCCTGACGTTGAACAGCAAGGTGTTCATTGCCAACAGGAATGATGCTGTGTTGCCACACTCCTTGCATGCTTGCGTCAGGATTTGTCCAAATGCGCTCGGCGAAATGCATTTGCAATGAGTCTTAAAATTTCGCGAGCTTCACCAATTGGGGGAAGTATTTTTCCGGTGAAGCCTGCGGAATTCAAAACTTTGGGGATATCAAATTTCACATGAGCGGCACTGGTTGCAAACAGTGGTAGGCAGATTGACGGGTTGGAGCAAATAGCGACCTCGGCAAGAGATGGCCGTTCTTCTATAAAGCCGAGCCGGACATCATGAAATAGTCCTCTATCATGGATCTGGCTGCGAATACGTTTCGCAGCTCGTGCGGGTTTGCATGTGTTTGGTGATCCGTGCGCAGCCAATATCAGGGTGCAATCTTGACTGCTTTGGCCCATCTTTTTCGCTGCTTGCAGCGCCTGACCAACACATACGTTCGGCAATTGAGGATCAAGCCCAAGGGGAGTCAGATAACGGATAACCCCTTGGGTGATGTTTTCAAGTCGCCGGGGAAGTTCTTCTGAAGCGAACCAACCATCGCTCATGAAAAACGGATAAACTTTAATGGGTTCACCTGGGGGGAATGCAGAAATGGCGGCTTTTAGCGTGCCAGGTTCGCCGAGCGAAGCCGTTTGGATCTGCCAGCGTGAAGCATGTTTTTGAACGCCCTTGGCCAGATGACAGAAGGTGTCTCTCAGCATATCTGGATCGCTTGGCGATCCATGTGCTACGATCAAGCCAAAGCCATCCGAGCTTATTGGATCGCGTGTGGACTTAGTGGCTGGTTCCGTCAGAAAATGTGATCTTGTTAAAGACATTGTATTTTCCTGAAGGTTTGCGCATGGGCAGTCGTTTTATTTCTTTCAGGGTCTGTGCATCATAGACAATGACCGCCCCCTCATCTTCCCACACCGAGACAAGGGCGTACTTGCCATACCTATCGAACTCGACGTGAGCGACGGTTGCACCTGGAACCGGGCGGAGTGTTTTGATAATTTTGAGTGTTTGTTTATCGATGATGTGCATCAGGTCCTTGTTTGGTCCGAAGAACACATCTGCCCAAACATAGGGAGTCTTTTCATGGCTTCGCAAAAAGAAACCAGGACCGCCGGTCTTGATAGTGTCCACAATGGACCAATCCGTGACATCAATAACGCTTAACTTGCCTTCGCGCAGATGCGGTGTGGCCATGACACGCCGCCCGTTTCGCAACCAACTTATACCTGAACCCAGATGAGGCATGCCGGCCAATGGTAGCTGCGCAATCTCACGGCCAACGGTCAAATTCACCACAACAGCATGTTTTCCATCGCGTGCTGCCCCAACAAGATTGCGATATTCAGGATCAAAAAAGAAGTCGTCAATTGGTTGGGAAAGCTTGATTCGACGAAGAGCAAACAATCCTTGCGATGATGCAAGCGCTTCGACCATCCCTTTTTCATGGCTATGAACAAAGCCTTCGTAAACCGGTTCTGCATCAGGGTTGGTCGCTACTTCCCATATCTGCGCAATGTCCTTTAAAGCGAGTATGAAACTATCACGGGTTGGGGCCTGGTAGACGGCCGAGACGCGTGAAGGTGTGCCCTTTTGATCCGTGACATTGAATATACGCGCCACCGAGAAATCATCTGTAGAAAGTATCGTCAAGGTATTTGGCAGGTAATTGGCAACAGCCAACCAGCGGCCGTCTTTCGAAATGGCGATGTTGCGCGCGTTGAGACCAGCGCGGATACGGCCCACTTCTGAAAGGCTCCAAAGATCGTATTTCTGGACCCATCCATCGCGCGACATGATGAACACAAAACGCCCATCCGGCGTGAACTTTGGTCCTCCATGGACGGCAAAGGGCGTCGCAAAACGATCAAGGGTTCTGAAATTATCTCCATCTATGACGCTGACATGGTGATCTGCGGTTTCTACTATGAGAAACAGGTTGAGTGGATCCGCATTAAAGACCGGTTTGTTTGCGGGCATATATCCCGGCACCATCTTTTTACTCGCGGCAATATCCGCTGCGCTCCAAGTGGGTACTTGGGCAAGTGGGGTTTTCAGATACTTTACAAGATCTTCTATTTGCTCATCAGACAATCGTTTCGCAAAGGCTGGCATCTGAGTGGCCACCCTGCCTTTGGTAATGACTGATCCAACCTTGGGACCGCGCATTCGTTTCAGGGTTTGGGGAATGAGAGCCGGGCCCATCCCTCCCAGGCGGTCTTTGCCATGACACTGCGCACAGTTCTTCTCATAGATTGTAGCTACGCCTTCGACTTTCGATACATCCGCTTCAGTTTCAGCAAATGCAGTAGTTGAGATTATCAGCCAGAGGCTAAAGAAAGCGATGCGCAGGATCATGGCTCTTGCCCTTAAATGGTGACACATTGAGCCGATCAGTTTTCTTGGCTGGCAAATCAAGACCGATCTCATGATCATCGAGGTAACAGGCGGGATCTTCGGCCCACGGGTCACCGGTGAGTTGCAAGGCGCGAATACGCGTGTTGCCACCGCACACGGCTTTATATGCGCAAACACCGCAGCGCCCCTTCAAGGGACGTGGCCTTGTTCGCAGTGCCGCCAACATTGGATCGGAAACATCGTCCCAAATCTGGCTAAAGGGACGCTTTCGCACGGAGTCGATTGAATAATCGGACCAATAGGTGTCGGGATGAACAACCCCTTGCGTGTCAATGTTTGCAACACCCAGCCCTGAGGAATTTCCGCCCCAGGCTTCCAGGTGATCTCGCACATGAGAAACTTTTTCAGGACAGGCTATTGTTGAAGCCCAACGCAGGAAGATTACGGCGTCCGCGTCATTGTTCCCGGTGACGATTTCCAAAGGATCACCTCGGTTGATTGCATTCCACGCGCGCTCCATCAGCATGTTTACAGATGTGCGTGTCATTGACCAGTCAGTATCTTCTCCACGATGCTTGTTGCCGCGCCCGGCATATACGAGATGCGACAAATAGAATTTCTCAACGCCTTCGCTTTCGGCCAAAGACAAAAGTTGGGGAAGTTCGCTTGCATTGTCGCTGGTTAGCGTAAAGCGCAAACCAACCTTGATGCCTCGTTGTTTGCAGGCGCGCACACCGGCAAGGGCTTCATCGAAGGCACCTTCCTTGCCGCGAAACCAATCATTTGTTTTTCCGATACCATCAAGACTGATACCGACGTAATCAAACCCGATATCTGCAACCTCATCGGCAACTTTGCCGACAATGGGTGTTCCGTTGGTAGAGAGTGCCGTATAAAGCCCCAGGCTTTTTGAACGTCGTGCTATATCGAGCGTATCGGCACGCGAGAGAGGTTCGCCGCCGGACAAAATCAAGGCTGGAATTCCATAGGCGGCAAGGTCGTCCAGAACGGCCATGGCCTCGGTGGTTGTCAACTCGCCGGGAAAGTGATGATCCGCTGCGACGGCGTAACAATGCCTGCATTTCAAATTACAGCGCCGGGTCAAGTTCCAAATCACAACGGGTCTGACCTTGCCCCTGCGCCTTCGCCGCACCGGAGTTGGATCAATAAGTTGTTTCATATAATGGGTGAGACGGAACATGGGGCTAAGCTCCCTTTGGGGACACTCTCAGTCCCGTTTTCTTGAGAATTCGTTTTGAATACAAGATATCGTCGCTGGTGCAGGCGTCCCCTAACAATTTTGATATCTGTTTGCGTTTGCTTTCCACTTCTTCGCGTGAGCGGCCATGAACCATGGCAAACAAGTTGTAGGGCCAGTGGGGAAGAGCACGCGGGCGCAAGTAGCAGTGACTGACAAAATCAAGTGCGCCAACCAATTGCCCCTTTTCATTTGCAAACCGGTCATCGACATCCCACACGGTCATGCCATTGGCGCATAACCCTAGTGCATAGTGGTTTGGAGCGGCGGCAATCTTTCGAATGATACCTTGCTTTAACAGCCGTGACAGGCGGTCGATTACGTCCTGTTCGCTTAAACCCGTTTGAGATGCAATGGCCTCATAAGGCTTTTCAACGATGGGAAGGCCCGCCTGAGTGGCCTCGATCAATTTCAAATCATATGTATCCAGGTTGCTCATGCGGCCACCTTGAAGCCAATGAAGAACTCTTTCAGTTTGGGAAAAAGCAGAACTTCAAGTCCGGTTTCTTCTGCGATTTCGCGTGCAACTCTGTCGATCTGCTCAACTGTTTGGGTTGCAAGCACGAACCACATGTTCAAGGTATGAGACCGCTCATAATTGTGCGCCACTTCCAGGTGGGCGTTGACCATTTCAGCCACTTCTTCAAAGCGCTCTTCTGGCACCGACATGGCACACAGGCAGAAGGCCCCACCCATGGCTTGCGCATCATAAAAGGGTCCAAAACGCGTTAGAATACCGCTACCTCGCAACCGGTTCACCCGCGCGATACAATCTTTTTCGCTGATGCCAAGCTGATTGGCGACTTCACAAAATGGGCGAGAAACAAGCGGGAAACCATCTTGCAGGTGATTGATCAAGGCCGCATCAGTGCTGTCCAGAATGATATTTTTGGGGGCTTTAAGACTCATTATGCTGCCTCCAAAGGAGTTGCGACCAGGGCGCCAATTTGTTTGAAACAGCGCGTGCTAAATAGAATCTGACGCTCAAAATTAAACAAGTTCGCGGTCTGGACGGCTTTATTGATTATCTCGAGTGCTTCTGCGCGCTTTTTCGCATGGACCATGCAATAGAGGTTGTAGGGCCAGTCTCTTTCAAGTCGCGTGCGTCGATAGCATAAATTTATGCCAGGAACCGATGCGAGAGCTGCCCCCGCGTAATCAATTTCATCGGTGGGCACATCCCATACGACCATGGCATTTGAACGCCAACCAAGCGCACGATGTCGAACAATGACACCGATACGTTTTATGATTTGTGCATCACAGAGCTGCTTCAAGCGGGAGATGACTTCTTTTTCCGTTTTCAAGAGATCTTTGGCGATCAAATGGAAAGGCTGTTCAGCCAGCGGCAAGCCCTGAGTCAATGTCTGTACGAGTTGGTTATCACCGGGGAGAAGTTGAAAGGATGCGCTTCGGGACTGAGCGTCTGTGGATTCGCGAAATTTCAAGCCATAGTCATCAAGAGGAAAACCCAAATCAATATGATAGGATCGCTCTAGTGGTAAATCCAAGACGCGTTTACCTGTACTCTTTTCTATCTTTGCGAGGGAACGAGTGACGTGATTACGGTCAGGACCTGTTGCGACAAACCAGAAATTCATTTTGTTTTCGCGAAGATATGAATGGTTCACGCCTCGTTCTTTACTGATGATGTCTGCACATTCTTCAATTTCCTTTTCCGGCACAGACATGGCTGCCAGTGTACTTGCCCCAATAATATTGGGGCGCACAATGGCGCCCACGCGAGAAATGGCACCTATTTCACACAACCTTTCCAGGCGCGCGATAACATCTGCTTGGGAAATACCCAGACTTTTGGCCAATACGGCAAAAGGCCTTGAAACCAACGGCAGATCGCGTTGCCACTTACCCAGCAAGCCCTTATCTAACTTATCGATTTTCAAATCTGTCACTTTCAAAGCCCTATCTTGTTGGCGCGGGCCGTCAGAAAAATACCGCTTGGACTCTTCGCTGGAATTTCTGCGATCTTTGCAAAGCTTTTGGTGTCATAAACCTGAACCACGTTTGAATCTCGCACGGATAGCCAGACCTCGTTACCACGGGGTAAGAATTCCATATGCAGGACACCCGGTCCGGGCTTTAATTCGTGCACGATTTTAGCTGTCAGGGTATCGATCACCTGGATGGTGTCGTTGCGAGGATGAGCAAAGTTCACCCAGACATGGCGACCATCTGGGCGGGCCACGGCAAAGACAGGTTGGCCATGTACCTTTGTCCTGGCGACTTCCTTGAAGCTACGGGTATCAACCCACAGTATTTCATGTCGGCCAATGGCAGGCAGGGCAAAGCGGTGTCCGGCGAGGGCCCACCCTTCCAGATGAGGCATCTTGTAGACGGGCAGTTTTTTTTCACCACGACCATAACCAGAAAGAATCGTGCGCCCCGCTATTGGGGATTGCCAGAGATCGAACATTGTCATGCCGTCCTCACCAAATAATCCGACGAGGTAGTAACGCCCATCAGGGGTGATCAAAGCATCGTAAGGCCGTTTTCCGACACCCTTTATTTTGGTGATTTCTGGAGATGGGCCCGATGAAAAATCTACAATCCAGGTTTCTCCCGCGTCCCATAATGAAAAAATGAAACGTTTGCCTGGCGCATCGACAAGTCCGATGGTTTTGGAAAGACCGCCTGTCCATTTTGCAGGAATATCGGCGACCAACTTTAGCGAGAAAGCATCGAAAACCCGCACACCGCCGGGCTCATAATTAGAAACAGCAATGAGCGAGCCGTCATCTGAGATGGCTCCACCAATTGAATTTCCGGCCTGCATAATGCGATGCGATACCGTTGCGTTCAGGATGTCGATTTTTGTTAGTCCGCCGTCGCGACCAAAGACGAAGGCAAATTTTTGATCCGGTGAAAACACTACGGAAGCGTGAGACAAGTCTCCTAATCCATCGACCCGCGCCAAGGACTTACGTTTGGTTGTATCTATGATCAACACGGAACCAGTGGCGCGCTCGATCACGACGCCTAGATTTCCTGTTCCTCTTCGATTTTCCTGCGCAGGACTGGTCACTGCTAGTCCAGCAAGAAATATGACGGCCATGACACTGGAAATCAAAGAAGCGTATCGGGTCATGGTTTTTCACCTCGCAAGAGGTAATTTGCAATCCAAATGGCATCTTGTTGCGAAAGCAGAGGGCGCCAGGGTGGCATCGGGGTTCCTGGCACGCCTTCAAGAATGATTTCAGCAATGGAGTCAGCTGAACGCCCCTCCAGTGTCTGTGCGCGAATGTCCGGCCCTAGTCCTCCTTTTAAGGTCATGCCATGGCAGGAACCGCAATCATGACGGATCAATCGCTCCAGTTCTTCAGCTCGCTGCGGTTTCATTGGTTCATCTGCATAAGTTTGTGAAACTAATGAAACTAGTGATGCAATGATCGTTGTGGCAATCATCGCAAACACCTCGTTCCTAGACATAGATGTCAACCTGTGGTGTGGATGGCTGAACAAATGGGGTTCGTCTACGGTGGTCATTTAATGAGCCTAACAGGTTCACGACGCGTCCGATAATAAACAAAACGGGCCCTGAAAACTGTTCCCGATCCAAATTTTCAGCAATCGAATTAAGATCGGTTTTTAAGCGGCGTTCGCTTGGTGTGGTGCCATTGTTGATTGCCAATACGGGTGTTCGACGTGACAAACCTGAGGCGATCAATTGTGCCGATATATTTTTGATGTTTGTGGTACCCATGTAGATAACCAGTGTTGTATCGGGATCGGCCAAACCATCCCAATCAAGCTCAAGTGGACGGCCTTCACGAGAATGTCCCGTGACAAAGCGTACACCGCTTGCCAAACCTCTATGGGTTAGAGGTACACCTGTTGTCGCCGAGCACCCTTGCGCCGCAGAGATACCCGGCACCACCTCGACGCTCAAACCCGCACAGGCAAGGTCAAGTGCCTCTTCGGCCCCACGTCCAAAAACAAATGGATCTCCGCCTTTCAGTCTGGCAACTGTGTGACCTTGCAAGGCTTCATGGATTAAAATGCGATTGATTTCATGTTGTGGAACGGGATGACAATTGGGCGCTTTCCCCACTGGGATCAAGCGTGTCGTTTCTGGAATAAGCTTTCGTATCTCGGTGGATACTAGGCGGTCATAGACAACCACATCTGCCTGGTTGAGAATTCGAACGGCCTTAACCGTAAGCAGATCCGGGTCACCGGGCCCGGCACCAACCAGGAAAACACGTCCCGGGTTTTTCATAATAACCTCGTTGGTTCAGGGCAAGGATTGAGACTATTGGGCTGAGGGAGGCAAAACTATTTTCTTGCCTCCCTCAATGGCCACCTAGTAGACGTCTGAACGCGTATTGAAGACATTGAATTTGCCTGTTGGCGTGATCAGTCTCTTGTCTTTAATCACTGCTTTCAGCTTCAGCGTCTTGTCGTCGATTACAACAAGCGCCGATTGCTTGTCCTTTGCGTTCCATACTGAGAACCATATCTCATCACCTGCCGTGTTGAACTCACCTTGGACGACACGTGGCTGGCCGCCGCCGGTTATGTTGGCCCACTTGCCGATTGGCAGGGTTATATATTCAGGCTCTTCAACGTTCAGCTCGCTGACTTTAAACACCGCGACAGATGCAGAGGTTTCGGCATCCGGGTTGAGGGTTGCGTCAACGTAGAGATGGTCGGACTTTGGATGAGACTTGACGAACAACGATCCGCCACCCAGCGCCTCAAGGGTTTGCACCACTTTCCAGGCCTTGTCGGGATGACCCACCGGATCCGTGCCGATAAGTGCTACGGTTTCATCACCAAGATGCGAGGTTGCCCAAACAGGACCGTGAACGGGATGTTTCAGATTGGCACCGCGTCCTGGATGGGGCGTGTCGCCACCTGTGGTCACGATGGCAGAAAGAACGTTCTTCTTGGTGTCGACCACCACTATTTTTCCTCGCGCGTTGGCGGCCGTCAGGAAGTAGCGTTTTGTGCTGTCGAAACCGCCATCGTGCAGGAATCTTTCAGCCTCAATGGAGGTGACCTTCAAGTTCTTGATGTCGGTGTAGTCCACCAGAAGAATCTGACCGGTTTCTTTAACGTTGACGATGAATTCAGGACGGTAATGAGAGGCAACGATGGCTGCAACACGCGGTTCTGGATGATATTCTTGCGTATCAACGGTCATACCACGCGTGGAAACGATTTTTTTAGGCTCCAGCGTGGCGCCATCCATGATCACGAATTGCGGTGGCCAGTAGGCACCTGCAATGGCAAACTTGTCTTCCCATCCCTTGTATTTTGATGTCTCAATGGAACGTGCTTCTGCTCCAATTTTAATCTCCGCAACGTTACTGGGCACTTTCATCCAAAGGTCGATCATGTTGACCCTGGCATCGCGTCCGATAACGAACAGGTAACGTCCTGATGCGGAAATACGGCTGATATGAACGGCATAACCGGTCTTGACAATAGTCACGATCTTTTTGGATTTGCCGTCGATCAAGGCCACTTCGCCAGAATCGCGCAGCGTGACAGAGAACAGATTATCAATGTCGAGGTCGTTCATCTTCTTTGTGGGGCGCTTGTCAACCGGGACAATTACTTTCCAGGTCTTGCGCATTTCAGCCATTCCAAATTCAGGAGGCTGCGGAGGCTCGATCAACAGATATCGGGCCATTACATCGATTTCTTCTTTGCTCAATTCGCCCGAAGTTCCCCAGTTCGGCATACCTGCAGGAGAACCGTAGGTGATAAAATCACTTAGATATTTATAACCTTTCTTGCGGGTTAGGTCGGTGGTGAGCGCTTTTCCAGTGGCCCCTTTGCGTAAAACACCGTGACATCCGGCACAACGTTGAAAGAAGATCTCACGCCCTGTGTTGAATTCCTCAGCGGTCATGACGGAATCATCAGCTTTACGTCCGGGAATCTCCAGTTTGAGTTGACCAAGTGTTGGAATTGTCGTTTCAGCGTTTGCTATGGAACCCATTGATAGGGCCATAGGCAGTGCCACAAAGCCAGCTAATGCTGCTTTCAGTTTTTGCTTAAATCTATTCGTGCTCATACCAAACTACCTCCCTTGGCGCGCGTGAGTCCTGGGAAAAGTTGCGTGTTTGGAATAGCCGATCATTGACATATGTTAAGGGAAACTTTGATTGCAGCACCCTGGCTTTGAGTTAGATCAATTTGTCAAAATCTCTTTTTGACCAACCTCAATAAAGACGGGAAATGAAGGTGGAAAATTTTATTGCTAGCGAGACGACGTGTCACTGCTAGTTTTCAAGGTTATTATGCTGTTTGACTGGAAAAGTTTCACTGCGCTGCACCCGATAAGTTCCTTATTTTTATTTTTCCGCGACCTAACGCCTCTTTTCTCTTCTTTCCTTTTGAGACTTGCCTTTTGTTAAGGCGTTTCTCAAGCGATGGGCAATCCTGCGACTGACTAGAAAAGTCTGGGCAAGGGAGAGCAATATGCGCGAAGTCATGACGAAATCCATGGCCCGCAATATTTTTTATGGTGGGTCTATCTTTTTTATCGTCATCTTCCTTGGGATGACAGTTCACAGTTACTGGTACATTGTTAACGTTTCTACTGATGCGAAGGCGCTGACAGAATCCGTCGTTCGAGGAAAACGAATTTGGGAAGTCAAGGCCTGCATTAATTGCCACACGATACATGGCGAGGGCGCTTACTATGCTCCTGAAGTGGGTAACGTGATGACAAGGTGGGGTGTCCTTGATGACCCCAAAGCGGCCTTTGATACAATGAAAAACTGGATGAACAGCCAGCCGTCGGGAACACCGGGGCGCCGGCAAATGCCTCAGTTCAACCTGACTGATGAGCAGATCCAAGATCTCACTTCATTCCTGATCTGGGTCGATAAGACCGATACACAGAACTGGCCCCCAAATGATGCCGGTTAGTCGTTGGCCTGGCGCGGAGAACTCACAATGAAATATCAAACTCAGAAAATCGCTTACGCATACTTTGTTGTGGCGCTTATTCTATTTGCGGTGCAGGTGTCCGGTGGCTTACTTGCTGGCTGGATCTATATCTCACCAAATACACTTTCAGAAACACTTCCCTTTAACATCGTTCGGATGTTGCATACCAATTCGCTCGTTGTCTGGTTGTTGTTGGGATTTTTTGGAGCGGCCTACTTCTTGATACCCGAAGAGGCCGAACGTGAAATCTACTCTCCCATGCTTGCCTATGTCCAGCTTGCGATTCTGGTTCTGGGCACAGCAGGTGTCGTGGTTACGTACACGTTCAACCTGTTTGAAGGAAATATCCTTCTGGGCAAGGAGGGGCGTGAGTTTCTCGAGCAACCCTTATGGGTCAAGCTTGGCATTGCTGTTGCTGCGGTGATCTTTCTCTATAACGTCACCATGACTGTTCTGGCGGGAAAGAAAACGGCTATTACCAACGTTCTACTGATCGGGCTTTGGGGACTGGTGCTTTTATTCCTGTTCGCTTTCTACAATCCTTCAAACTTGAGCCTCGACAAAATGTTCTGGTGGTATGTTATCCACCTTTGGGTTGAAGGGGTGTGGGAGCTGATCATGGCCTCGATCCTCGCCTACTTAATGTTGAAATTGACCGGTGTTGACCGGGAGATTGTCGAAAAATGGCTTTACGTCATTGTGGCCACGGCGCTGTTTACTGGAATTCTGGGTACGGGCCACCATTACTACTGGATCGGCACGCCAGGTTACTGGCAGTGGGTTGGTT